>JBBRVX010000222.1:0-8460 GCA_038246475.1 Thermomicrobiales bacterium
GGATGGGCAAGGATATTGTGAAACCAGTCCGGGTTGGTTGGCGCGCCCCCCTTGGAGGCGATGATCAGAAAGCGCCCGTCGTCGGTCGTGTAGACCAGCGGCGCGATCCGCGGTTGGCCGGATTTGGCCCCGGTGGTGGTCAGCAGCATCATCGGGGCGCCCTCGAACATCCCGCCCACCTTGCCGCCGTTTTCCCGGAACTCCTTGATCACCTGCGCGTTGAAATCGTTGCCATTAGGCGCTGGTTCAGTCTGCTCGTTTTCGGACATCGTTGCTCCTATTCCCATAGCTCCCGGAACGGCGTGCTCGTTCGCGTCATCGCCGGATGCTCAGTCGATGACCACCTCATCGATGTAGCACCACTTCCAGTCTTCCCCTGGCTCGAACGATTGAATAATGGGGTGCCCGGTGTCGTGAAAGTGCTTCGTCGCATGTCGGTTCGGCGACGAGTCGCAGCAGCCGACATGCCCGCAGATGAGGCATTCGCGCAGGTGAACCCACGAGCTGCCGATGCGCAGGCAGTCCTCGCACCCTTGTGCGCTGGGCGTGACATCCTGGATCTGATCGATGTGTGTGCATGTGGTGGCTATGACCCATCTCCTTCGTTAGCGCATTCCGCGCCGGCAAGTCCCGGCGGCGTTTCACCAGTCCAACTACAGCCGTGCTCGTTCCCGGCGATCACCCGCTGCCAGGCGTGGGCGAACGCCTCCCTCTCGGCAGATGTAATGTGCTTCAGGAAGCGGCTCCGGATGCCAGCCGCCTGCGTCGCGCTCGCACGCTCAACCAGATCGCTGCCCGCGGCGGTAAGCACCGCGAACGCGCCCCGGCGATCCTCGGCGCAGCGATGGCGACCGACGAGCCCGCGCCCCTCCAGGCGCTCGACCGCGCGCGAAAGGCCACTCGGGCTGAGCTGCACCATCTCCGCCAGCGCCGCCATGCGCAACCCCGCGCACGATGTCCGCGAGAGCCAGAGCAGAATCTCGAACTCCGTCAGCGGCAGGCCATGGGTGGCCTGGAGATCAGCGTCCAGCCCGCGCGCGACCGCGGCGTGGCTGCGCAGAAACCCCGTCCAGACCATGAACTCCTCGTCCGACAAATCGCCCAGCGGCGAGGTCGAGCCACCACACCCTTCGAACATGGTATAGATGTAGCAAAGATTGCGTGCGCACGCAAGTACCCCGTCCGGGCAGGAGATGGCTACCCGGATCGGTGGGGCGCGCTCAGCAATCGATCGGCAGGTCTGTGCCGCGTGGAAGGTGGGACCATCCCGAATCGCGCCCCGATCAGGTGCGCGGTTGCACGTTTTCGCGCAACCACGCCTCGAAGTCGTCGATCGCCGCGGGGTCGCCCGAGCGATCGGCAAACTGCTCGAACTGCCGGGCTAGTTCCAATCGGTCTCCATTGTAGGAATGACCATTCAGCCGTAGAAACACGTTCAAAGCGAGGTACGCGGTTCGCTTGTTGCCGTCGAGGAATGCCTGGGCCTGAGAAATGCCAACGCCGAGCAGTGCGGCCTGGCGAACGAGATCCGCGCCTTCGTACCATGCTGACATCTGGGGCCGCACGACGGCGGACTCCAGCCCACCGGCATCCCGCAGAGGATTCGGCGCGAGTCCAAGTCGTCGCATCGCTTGCTCGTTCAGCGCAATGACATCAGCCAGGCTAAGGTACTCGGTTTGTGCCACGCCTCAACGACCCGCGAGATAGCGGAGGGCATCCTCGTGCTCGTCGAGCAAATCTTCGACGATCTCCTGAAGCTCGGCGCTGAGAACGGGTCGGATCTCAAGCTCGTTGACCTGGATGCCAAGAAGCTGTCCTTCGCTCCATCCTCGCCGTTCGACCTCCTCCTTGGGGATTGTCACCACGAAGCTGTTGCCTGATTTTCTGAGCTGCTGCGTGAACATGATGCCTCCCGATGTCTCAACCGTCGCCGGTATGCAAAAAGAAATGCACCGTCTCTACCGTTAGTACAGTATAGACGGTGCGTACGAGAAGTGGAAAGTGACAGCGTTTGGCGCGGTCAGCCTGCCGCGTCGACCAGTGCAATGATCCGGCCGAACTGCTCGATCGATTGCGGGGTGCAGGGATCGAGCCCGGCCACAAAATGCTGGATGCCGATGTCGCGAAAGCGCATGACCGTCTCCGCGACCGCTTCGTCGCTCCCCGTGATCGGGTCGGGGCGGCGCCCGGTCACCCCGGGCATGGCGATGTTGCCTCCCGCGGTTCGCACCAGCGTGGCGGGGTCGCGGCCAACTTCGCGGCAGGCTTCGTCAACCGCGGCCATCTCCGCCGCGACTGGTTCCGGCGAGCCGTGCCAGACCGTGTTCCAGGCGTCGGCGTAGCGGGCGATGATGCGCAACATGCGGCGTCCATTGCTGCCGACAAGAATCGGCGCCCCATCAGCGCGTGGGCCACGTGGCCGGTTCACCCCGTTCCGCGCCTGGAAGAACTCCCCGTCGAAGTCGACCTCTCCGTCGCGTAGCAAAGGGTGGATAATGCGCATCGCTTCTTCGAAGCGGCTGACGCGATGATCGAACGGATAGCCGAAGGCGTCGTATTCCGGCTTGTGCCAGCCCGCTCCGAGGCCCAGGATCACTCTGCCGCCACTGATGTCGTCGATCGTCTCCGTCATCTTGGCGACCAGGCCCGGATTGCGAAACCCGGTGCACGCCACCAGCGAACCGATCTGGATGCGCTCCGTGGCGCTGGCCAGGCCCGCCATGGTGGTGAAGCACTCCCATACGCCCCGCTCATCCGAGGTCGCCGGCATCTGAAACTGGGGATCCGCCTCAGCGCGAAAGACGAAGTGATCGATAATCCAGACCACGTCGAAGCCAACATCGTTGGCCGTGCGCGTCATTTCCAGCACATCGGCGAAATGGGGGGTGCGGTCCCCGAATGCGGACTCCTCGGCCAGCGGCAAGATGACGCCGAAGCTCATCTTCCGGCTGCTGGCGGGCCAGTGGCTTCCTCCCGCGAATCGTGCGGCGACCCCGGTTCCGTCGCCGTCACCGGCGGCAGCGTGCAGCATGCTCATCTCCAGACGAACGCTCCCGAATTCGTTAGCCATGGCATGGACATCCCAGCTTCAGCCATGGATCGCCAACGAGCGCGAGCGCCAAAATAACGAAGCCCCACGCTGGGGCTTCGCCTCGTGCCGATGAAGATCGTACCCCGGATTACTCGAGGGAGCGGTCGATGCCACGCCATGTCGGTGGTTGCACCACCCAGGCCCCGCCCAGAAGCGCGAGCACTAATCCGACGATGGCGCCAATGAGCTGCTTCCACCCCAGACCGACACCGCCGCCCGTGAGGTTGAGCTGATCAGCAAAGATCGAGCCAATGGTCAGCAGAGCGCCGATCACCAGCAGGACGCCGGCCATGATGCGCAGGGTAAGATGAGAATCGGCTGGTGATTTCACGGGGGAAACTCCACGTGCCAAGCTGAACAACAGGATGAAGAAATCGGTTCGAACACCGCGTGGTGGAGGAATACCGTATCAGAATGCACCGCCCCAGGAGCCAACTATATCATGAAATGCACCCACCTCCAACGAACACATGGCCGGTCGGGCGCCTGCCCCGCGATTCGTACCAGCGGCAAATCCTCCCCCTGTTGAGAGAAGATCGTAGAACATCAGTGCTATACTTCACACTGAAGCATACCCGGAAAGGACGATGCCGATGTGTGGCCGATATGTGATCGAAGGCACGACCGAACTCTCTGAGCGTTTTCAATTGCGACAGATTCCGGCTGATCTTTTTCCGGAATGGACGACGTATAACGCGGTGCCCACTCAGCTCCTGCCCGTGATCGTCGAGGACGAGTCAGGCGAGCGCGCCGCGCGCTCCATGCAATGGGGACTGGTCCCTCGGTGGCGTCGCCCCGACGGGAAGGCCGCTGTAGCGCCGATCAACGCCCGCGCGGAAACGCTTTTCGAGAAACCGATGTTCCGCGGCCTCACCAAGGCAAAACGCTGCATCGTGCCAGCCAGCGGCTTTTACGAATGGCGCAAAATGGATGGCCGGAAGCAGCCCTACTATCTCACCGCTGGCGATGGCGAAATCTGGGGTCTCGCCGGGCTCTATGATCTGACGCACGATGAAGAGAACAACGCGGCCGGCTCGTTCACCATCGTCACCACGAGCGCCAATCCGCTCGTCGCGCCATTACACGAGCGGATGCCGGTGATTCTGCGCCGTGACGACGAAGCGGACTGGATTTCTCGCGACGTCACCGACCCTCTCGAGGTCGAGCAGTTTCTGCGTCCGTACCCTGAAGAGAAGATGCGCATCTATCCTGTCAGTCAGGCCGTGAACAGCCCACGCAACAATGGGCCAGAACTGATTGAGCCCGACGAGGGTGATGGGGTGACAGAGGGTGATAGGGTGATAGGGTCATGGGGTGATGGGGAGGATGGACGACCGATATCCGATAGCCACTCGTCCTAACACCCCATCACCCTATCACCCCATGACCCTATCACCCACGTAACGTCGTCTCCACGCCGCTGTCGCAGCGCGCCCCGCGCTCTGGTCCGTTCCCGGCATAGCGCTCCAGGAATGCCTGCAGCCGGGGATCGTCAACGGCGTCGACCCGCAATTGCGCCCCCCAGGCGGAGGCCACTACCGGCGCATCCAGATCCGGGTAGGGGCTGATCAACACGAACGGCGCATCCTTGGCGAGCGCCTCCAGCTCGGCCCGGTCATCGTCAGATAACGCGGGTTGGTAGGTGATCCAGACCGCGCCATGTTCCTGCGCATGCACCGCCAGTTCATTCTGCACCGGGGCATCGTAGACCGCGCACTTCTGCCACGATGGGGCATGCGGCCCGCCCGCGGGAGGATCTTGCGGGTAATCGACGGCCTCCTCGGTGTGCTCTGCCGAGGCAACCGCAAACGTCTCGATCCCGGCGATCGGCGTTGCGTCAGCCACGGCCGGATCAAAGACATCGAGTGTGGCGGGCGTTGGCGTGCCTGCGTCCTGGGCGGAGACACCGGCGGCAGTCACCATCGCGGCCAGGGCAATTCCCGAAAGGATCTGCAAGACGAAGCGCGGCGCCATGATGATGGGTCTCCCTGTTCCATGCCTGACGGATAATGCGACGCTCAACACCGAGTCATACCATGAAGACGTGCTGGATAACGGCGACCCAGGCGACGAGTTGCACCACGAGTGCCGCGCCCAGCGCGAAGCGTGCCCCGAAGCGATCGATGGGGTGTAGAAACCAGGACACCGTCAGGAACATCACCGTGATGAAGAATGACATCAGCGGCAACCGCCAGAGCGCCCGCGCTGGTCCCCACACATCCGGGTTCCCGGCGGCGTCGAGATGCAGCACGGTTGGCGATGGAACAGCGCCGAGACGCGCTCCCAGCAGCAGCGCCATCACGAGAATGCTGACCCCATTCAGCGCCAGCAAGGCCAATGCCGCGGGATCGCTGAACAGCGATGACTCCGCCACGGCCCGTTGCATGCCGATACTGACCGCCGCGCGCGGCTTTCGCTCGCGCACGCTCTTGGTGCGCTCGTCGCTCACGCGTCGCGGTGAAAGGCGCACTCTGGACGTCGCATCGGCGCCGCGGCCTCCGCGCATGGCCGGGGGCTGCCGGCGGGGACGGCGCGGGGCGGGTGGCGCATCGTGATCGCTGCCCGGCAGCCCGGCATCGGTAGCCTCATCGTCGAACTCGACCTCATCGAGCTCAAGTTGCCATGCCTCCGCGCTTAACGGATCGTCGTTCTCGGCCGGCGGATCGTCTCGGCGAGTCCGTGATGACGTTCGTGACCCGGGACCGGAGGAATCGGCGGCGACGTTCCGTGTCGCCCGGCGTGCCGCATCACTGGACGACGCGCGGTAGGGATCGTACGGAACGATCGGGCGCGAAGTGGAGGGTAAGCGGTGGGCCTCGGAGTCGCGCTGATCCAGCTCGGCATCCCCACCGTCTGGATCATCGTTCCTGGGCCCGGAGCCGCGACCACGTTGGGACATCGCTCCCGCTCCTGACTGACGCGCGCCGCGCGTATGTGCCACCGCATGTTGCGGCCCGGTTTTCAGAATAGCACGGTCGTCTGGGCCGCCGATTCACGATCAACCCGCTGGTGTGCCCATGGCTGGCGGTGGTGGTGGCGGCAGCGGCGGGGCGCCGACTGGCGGCTGGAAGACGGGTGCGAATGGAGTAGGCGACGGTGGCAAGCTGGAATTGATGGAGAGCGAGGCCTTTTGCTCCTTGAGCCAGCGGTCTGTTCTCACCTGCTCAATGCGGGAAATCTGGCTGTCCGTCAATGGGCGGTCGCTATCTGTCTCTTCGACCCGAATCACATGCCAACCAAATTCCGATGCGACCGGCTCGGAGATCGCGCCGGGCTGCAGCGCGAAGGCGGCATCCGCAAAGGGCGCGACCATTTCCTCGCGCACGAACCAGCCCAACTCGCCGCCATTTTCGGCCGTGCCGCGATCGGTCGAGACCTCCCTGGCCACGGTGGCGAAGTCCTCGCCGCCATCGACAATCCGGCTCCGGGCCGCATCGGCCTCCTCTCGGGTCGCCAGTAGTATGTGCGCGGCCCGGACCTGCGGCGCGCTTTGCCCGATGGCCGCCGCCAGGGCATCGCCCACCGTCTGCAGTGCCAGCGCGGGAGCCGCTATCAGCTCGTCATAATCCGCCTGGGTGAGATGCGCGACCGGAAAGAGGGTCTCTTCGAACCGAGTGAAGCCTGCCTCGGCGGTGGCCCGAGCATCTGCCGGGCTTGGTGTGCCGGGTGGCGGAACGGGCGAGGCCATCGGCAGGGGAGTCGCAACCGGAGAGGCCGTCTCGTTTGCCGAGACCGGGGTTGCCGCGACGGGTGAGGCCGCGACGGGTGAGGCCGCGATCGGGGTTGCCGCGATAGGTGAGGCCATGGGCGTGGCCAGCATCGCCGCCGCTGTCTCCGTGGCCATTGCGGCGCGTTCGGCGGTGAGCGTCGGAGACGGTCGGGCCGGAATCAGGGGGGCGCCAGGCGGCGCAAAGCGATTGAGGGCAAAGGTCCGGATTTCTTCCGGGGTCATCGTGAGCCCGAGTTCGCCCATGCCCTGCAGGTAGACCTGATCGTCAATCATCTTCTCCAGCGAAGCGCGATCGACGTCCGTGCTTCCCCACACCCCCGGCAGTTGGCCGAGGGCTTGTTGGGCCAGCGAGAGATACTGAGTCTGTTGATCGGGTCCGACGAACTGCGCGAAGTCCTGATACTGCAGCGCCTGCTCGTACAGATCGTGCGCCCGCACCTTCCAGTAGTCCTGACGGGAGATCGACCTCGTGCCGACGGTCGCCAACGTCTGGCTCGGTTTGAGGACATTCTCATACAGCGCGCCTCCGGCCAGCAGGACGACCAGGGCGATGCCGGCAATGGCCAGGCCCAGGCGCAGCATGCGCTGACGCCGCGCTTCGATTTCTCGTCGCGGCACGCGTCGTTTGCGTGGCGGCGGGCCCACGGGCGCCACCGGGGCTTTGCCGCTTAGCCGCGCCCGTGCTCGCGCAATCCGGCCCCTGGTCGAGTTATCGCGACGTCGTTGCATGCCCGTTCATGCTCCCGATCCGGCGCGTCGCCGGCCTGACCGGCTCGCGCACCGGAAGGATTGCGCGCCGGACCACGGGCTGCCCCCTGGTTCCCGGCGCGCTGAGTCTCGTCTGATATCGGATCGTCGCGACTACCGGGACGCGGTCGTGAACGGGAGGAGGGCGACGTGCCGGGCCCGCTTGATGGCCACCGTCAGCGAGCGCTGATGCCGGGCACAGGTGCCGAGCTTGCGGCGCGGCTCGATCTTGCCCCGCTCCGAGATATACCGGCGGAGGCGCGGCGTATCCTTGTAATCGACTTCGCCGATCTTGTCCACGCAGAAGCCGCAGACCTTCTTGCGGCCGCCGAAGCGACTGCCGCCTGGGCGCCGAGGGCCGCGGGCGCCCCCCGGCCCTCCCGCGCCGGCTGGGCCACGTCCAGCGCCGCCCCCTGGCCCGCGCCCGCCACCCCCTGGGGCGCCCCCGCCGAATCGCGTGCGAGGGGCCTCACCGTCGCCGAACCCTTCATTTCTGTCGCTCATGGAATCCTCTCATCTGTTGCAATGTGCCGCGTTCGCCTGCCCGCCACGAACGCGTTCGCTCTCTGCCGGCGGGACAAATCAATCGACTGCTCGCTAGAACGGCGGCTCGCCATCATCCCAGGGCACGTCTTCGATGTTGCCCCGGGGACCGCTCTCCT
This sequence comes from Thermomicrobiales bacterium, assembly GCA_038246475.1. Lineage (GTDB taxonomy): Bacteria > Chloroflexota > Chloroflexia > Thermomicrobiales > UBA6265 > JACCXM01. The sequence goes on from JBBRVX010000222.1 coordinate 8,231, forward strand.
GCTCCTGAATGCCCGACGGCCGGTTACTCGCCCCGCCGCCAGCTGCCGCCCCGGCTCCGGCTGCCGCGCCGGTCCCGAATCCGCCGTATCCGCCTTCGCCGCCGTCGCGAGAACCGAGAAGCTGCAGTTCGTTGGCGGTGACATCGAGTGACGTCCGGGTTTGCCCCTGCTGATCCTGGTACTCCCGCGCTTCTAACCGGTCATCGACATAGACCTGCTTACCTTTGGCC
>JBBRVX010000223.1:0-8433 GCA_038246475.1 Thermomicrobiales bacterium
GAGATGGTGATGCCGGGGGACAACGTGCAGATGGGGGTGGAGCTGATCACGCCGGTGGCCATCGAGGAAGGGCTGCGCTTTGCCATCCGCGAGGGGGGCCGCACCGTCGGCGCCGGCGTCGTCACCTCCATCACCGAATAGCTTTGCTTCGACGAGTAAGACGCAACGGTAGGCAGGAGCGGATGAATTATGGTCGCCAAGAAGCCTAGTCAGCGGATTCGCATCCGCCTCAAAGCCTATGACCACAAGGTGCTTGACCAGTCGGCGAGCAAGATCGTGGAAACGGCGGAATCGACGGGCGCCAAGGTGGCCGGTCCGATCCCGCTGCCGACGCGAATCGAGAAGTTCTGTGTGATCCGATCCCCATTCGTGGACAAGGATTCGCAGGAGCAGTTCGAAATTCGCACGCACAAGCGGTTGATCGATGTTCTTGAGCCGAGCGGCAGCACGATTCGGTCGCTGATGCGGCTGAACCTGCCGGCTGGCGTCGATATCGAGATCAAGTTGTAGTGGCGGCGCCGGGCCGCAGGTTGCGGTTTCCGGCGCCGAGCACGCTCTGTAGGCGGCAGTGGCCAGTTCGCTGCTCCGCTTCCTGGGAGACAGGAGAGAGCCAATGATTCAGGGGCTCATCGGAAAAAAGCTGGGCATGTCTCAGATATTTGATGAATCGGGGCTGGCGCACCCGGTGACCGTGCTGGAAGTCGGACCTTGCGTGGTGACGCAGGTGAAAACCGACGAGCGCGACGGGTACAACGCGTTGCAGCTTGGGTTTGGCCTTGATAAACGGCTGAATAGCCCGGAGCGCGGCCATCGCAAGGAGAGCGGCTTCATGTCGAAGACTCTCCGTGAGGTGGAGGCGGATGATGTGACCGAATTTTCAGTCGGACAAGTCATCACCGCGGATGCGTTTTCGGCCGGTGAATTGATCGATGTGATCGGGACATCCAAGGGGCGCGGTTTCCAGGGTGGCGTGAAGCGCCATGGATTTCATGGCGGCCCCAAAACCCACGGTCAGTCAGACCGCTTGCGGGCTCCTGGCTCCATCGGTTCGAGTGCGACACCCGGACGCGTCTGGAAAGGGATGCGCATGGCGGGGCGGATGGGCAATGACCGGGTGACGGTTCAGAACCTGAAGGTCCTTCGCGTCGATACCGAGCGCAATCTGCTTCTTGTGGAAGGGTCAGTCCCGGGGGCGAATGAAGGCGTCGTGCTCGTTCGGCGGGCCATCAAGGCGCGAAAGAAGTAGCGCCGGCGAGCGCGCATGGCCGCGGGAGCGATCCCGTTGTGGCCCCGGAGACAGAGATGATTGTTGATGTGCATGACACAAAGGGCGCGGTGGTTGATGCGACCGAGTTGGATGATTCGGTCTGGGGGATCGAACCCAATATTCAAGTAATGCATCAGGCGCTGTTGCGGCAGCTCGCGAATGCGCGCCTGGGGACGCGAGACACCAAGACGCGCGCCGAGGTGCGCGGCGGCGGGCGGAAGCCCTGGCGGCAAAAGGGGACCGGCCGGGCGCGGCAAGGCTCCATTCGCTCGCCGCAGTGGATTGGCGGCGGCGTCGTCTGGGGACCGCACCAGCGTTCGTTCGAGCAGGCGATGCCGCGCAAGATGCGCCGGTTGGCCGTTCGTTCTGCCTTGTCGGCCAAGGTTCGGGACGATCAGCTTACGGTCATCGATGGCCTCACTGCAGTCGAGCCCCGCACGAAGGCGATGAAGGTAGTGCTGGAATCGCTGCCAGAGAGCCGATCGGTATTGATCGTTACCGACGGTATTGTGGAACCGATTCGCCTGGCCTCAGGAAATCTCTCCAACGTTTGGGTCGTGGACGCACGGTATCTCAACGTCCGCGATGTCCTGAAGTTCGATCGCCTCCTGCTCACGCGAGAGGCGATTCCTGTCGTGGAGGCCCATCTGGCATTGCCGGAAGATCGACGGGAACCGAGCGTCTGGAAGCAAGCGCGATTGGCTGCCCGGGCAGCGTCCAGCAATGGGAATCAGGAGGCCTAGGATGGCGGCGCTTACCGTCGATCAGATCATTGTCAAACCGCGGATTACCGAGAAGAACACGGATCTGATGGAGCAGGATCAGTACACGTTTGAAGTGGCGACCGCGGCGAATAAGATTCAGATCCGGGAAGCGGTTGAATCGCTGTTCAATGTCCGGGTCAAGGCTGTGAACACTATGAATGTGAAGGGCTCACGCCGATCTCGCGCGATCAAGCGCGGGGGAGGGCGGATTTCAGGCCAGGAGCGCTCCTGGAAGAAGGCGGTCGTGACGCTCTTTCCGGGTCAACGCATCGACGTTTTCGAGCAGGTGTAGCTGGCCCCGGGGAACGGAGGAGGGACGTACAATGGCCATACGCATATACAAACCAACCTCGCCGGGGCGGCGCTTCATGAGTGTCAGCACCTTTGAGGAGATCACGAAAAAAGAGCCGGAAAAGAGCCTCATCGAGCCGCTGAAAAAGCATGCCGGGCGCAACAATCGGGGCCGTATCACCACCCGCCATCGTGGCGGCGGCAACAAGCGCTACTACCGCATCATCGATTTCAAGCGGAACAAGACGGGCGTGCCGGCGAAGATCGCCGCCATCGAGTATGACCCCAACCGCTCTTCCCGGATCGCGCTGCTGCACTACGTCGATGGTGAAAAGCGGTACATGCTGGCGCCGGTGGGCGTGGGCGTTGGCGACATGGTTGTCTCGGGACCGGATGCGCCGATTCGAACCGGCAATGCGCTGCCGTTGCGGAACATTCCGACGGGCACGCAGATCCACAACATCGAGCTCTACCCTGGCAAGGGCGGCCAGTTGTGCCGGTCAGCGGGAACCTCCGCGCAATTGATGGCGAAATCAGACAGCTATGCACAGGTGCGGATGCCGTCGGGAGAAGTTCGCCTGGTTCATTTGAATTGCATGGCGACGCTCGGTCAGGTGGGGAATGTCGATCACGAGAATATCGTGATCGGGAAGGCGGGCCGCAATCGGCATCGCGGACGGCGGCCAACGGTTCGCGGATCGGCGATGAACCCGCGCGATCATCCGCATGGCGGCGGCGAAGGCAAAGCGCCGATCGGTGGCCAACCGAAGACCAAATGGGGCAAGCCAGTGCAGGCCCGAACCCGAAACAACAAGCGCACGGACTCGATGATTGTCCGGAAGCGCGCGAAGAAGCGGAAGTAATCGAGGAGGCACGACGTGTCGAGGTCGTCCAAAAAGGGACCGTTCATCGACGAAAAGCTGCGAGAGAAGATCGAGGCGCTCAATCGAGCGAACGATCGGCGGGTGATTCGTACCTGGGCGCGAGCATCGACGATCTTCCCGGGCATGGTGGGGCATACGGTGGCGGTCCACAATGGGAAGGTCCATGTGCCGATCTTCGTGTCCGAGCAGATGGTGGGCCATAAGCTCGGTGAGTTCGCCCCCACGCGGACGTACCGCGGACATGGCAAAGATGCTGACCGGCGCGGCCGCCGTTAGCGGCGGCGGGGAGACAGGATAGAGCGATGGAAGTTCGAGCGAGTGTTACAGGCGTCCGCGTCTCCCCGCGGAAGGCGCGGCTGGTGGTGGATGCGGTGCGGGGGAAGCGGGTGATGGATGCGATTGCCCTGACGCGGTTTCTGCCGCAGAAGACGGCGGAAGATGTGGGAAAGCTTCTGCAATCGGTGGCGGCGAACGCGGAGAATAACTACGACCTGGATCCGGAGCTGCTCTGGATCAAGGCGATCTACGCGGACGACGGGCCATCGTTTCGGCGCTTCAAGGCGAAGGCCCGGGGTAGAGTCGGCCGCATCGTCCGCCGAAATACGCATTTGACCGTCATCGCCGAGGAACGGAGAGCCTAATGGGTAGAAAAGTCAATCCGATCGGGTTCCGATTGGGAATTGTTACCGATTGGGAATCGAAGTGGTTCGCGGAACGGAACTACACGGACCAGCTGCATGAGGACCTTCGTATTCGACGGCTGATTCTCAATGAGTTGACGCGTGCGGGCATCTCCAAGATTGAACTGGAACGCTCGGCAAATAAGGTCGATGTCACGCTTCATACATCGAAGCCTGGAATTGTCATTGGCAAGCAGGGGGCGAACGTCGAGCGCCTGCGGCAAATGTTGGAAAACGAGGTGGGCAAGAAGGTCCATCTGAAAATCGAAGAGATCAAGGTGCCCGAGATTGACGCCAAGCTGATTGGCGAAAGCATCGCAGAGCAGATTTCGCGTCGTGTCGCGTATCGGCGAGCGATGAAGCACGCGGTGCAGCAGGCGATGCGGCGTGGGGCCAAGGGCGTCAAGATCACCCTTTCGGGACGGCTGGGTGGCGCGGAAATGAGCCGATCGGTGACGGAGATGGATGGCCGCGTGCCCCGCTCGACGCTCCGCGCGGACATCGATTTTGGCGTCATTCATGCCCACACAACCTATGGCCGTATTGGTGTCAAAGTGTGGGTTTACAAGGGTGAGGTTTTGCCGGAGCGGGCGCCCGTTACCGCGGCGACGTTAACCGCCGACCTCGCGGCAATTGCCGGTGACTAGGTGGAGGCTTTCCGGGCTCGTGTCCGGAGTCGCCAAACGCGTGCAGGAGCATCGGTCATGTTAATGCCGAAGCGGACGAAGTACCGCAAGATGATGCGGGGCCGCATGAGTGGCAAAGCGTATCGGGGCGCCGAGATCTCATTCGGAGAGTTCGGGCTACAGGCAACGGAGCCCGCTTGGGTGAGCAGCCGGCAGATTGAAGCGGCCCGGCGAGCGATCACCAATTACCTCAAGCGAGGCGGCAAGGTCTGGATCAGGATTTTTCCTGATAAGCCCGTGACGCAGAAACCGGCGGAAACGCGGATGGGATCGGGGAAGGGGAACCCCGAATACTGGGTGGCCGTGGTCAAGCCAGGCCGCGTGATGTTCGAGGTCGCGGGGGTGCCGCGACCACAAGCCGAAGAGGCGCTGCGCCGTGCTGGCATGAAGATGCCAATGGATTGCCGCTTCATGGAGCGGCAGCATGTGGGCGTCGCGGCCGAATCTGACGACGATGACGATGATGGCGTGGAGGTGGTGGCGTGAAGCCTGCTGAAATACGGGCGATGGACGACCAAATGCTCGATCGCCAATTGACGGAGCTGTTGTCGGAGTGGAGGACCCTGCGGTTTCAGGAGGCGGTGGGCCAACTGACCGCCACGGCGCGCATTGGTCAGATCCGGAAGGACATCGCGCGCATTCGAACAATCAAGACTGAGCGTGAAATCGAGCTTGAAGCGGCGGCGAGCGCCGGCGCTCTCTCCAAATAACGCGCTATGGCGGATCGAGGAAATGCGATGAGTGAACCCGTGGTTGAAGAGGGCGTGCGCACACCGCTGCAGAAGCCCAGAACGCAAAAGGTCGGACGTGTGGTGAGCGACAAGATGGAGAAGACCGTTGTCGTCTCTGTCGATTCCGTGCGCCGGCATCCGCTCTATCACAAACGGATTACCCGAACGAGCAAATTTTTTGCCCATGACGAAACGAACTCCTGCAAACCGGGTGACCTGGTCCGAATCGAAGAGACCCGGCCGCTTTCCAAGCAGAAGCGATGGATCGTGCGGGAGATCGTGGAGCGAGGCGTGCAGGTTTAGCTGGCGAGTGTTCGCCGGCGCCGGAGCAGAGACAGGAGCAACCTGGTGATTCAACAAGAGTCGCGGCTCAAGGTCGCGGACAATAGCGGAGCCAAGGAGCTTTTGTGCATCCGCGTGCTGGGCGGATCGGGGCGCAAGTATGGAGGCGTCGGTGACACCATCATCGCCGCTGTCAAACAGGCGCAGCCAAATGCGGCCGTAAAAAAGGGCGAAGTGGTGCGCGCGGTGATCGTGCGCACGGCACAGGAATACGGCCGGGCAGACGGCAGTCATATCAAATTCGATGACAATGCTGCCGTGCTGATCAATAACCAGGGGGCGCCGCGGGGGACCCGCATTTTCGGGCCCGTGGGCCGGGAGTTGCGTGAAAAGCAGTTCATGCGCATCGTCTCGCTCGCGCCCGAAGTCCTTTAAGGCGGAGAGCGGAGAGAAGGGGCATCAGGGCATGCGAAAGATTCGAAGCGGTGACACGGTGCTTGTCACTGACGGCCGCAACAAGGGTCAACAGGGCAAAGTGCGCATCAACATGATCGAACGGGATCGTGTGGTGATCGAAGGTGTGAACATCGTCAAGAAGCATATCAAGCGTGGCCGCGCACGCCAGGCAGGCATTGTCGAGGTTGAAGCGGCGCTGCACGTATCGAACGTCATGCTCATTTGTCCGAGCTGCAGTCAGCCAACTCGAGTCGGCGTGCGCGACGACGCGGAGGGAAAGAACGTCCGGTACTGCAAGAAGTGCGACAAGGTGATTCCTCGTCCGGACGCGGGTTAGCGGAAAACGCTGGGTTAGAGATGGATGGCGGCCTGAGCGCCTAAATTGAGGCGGACCAGGCGGGAAACGCCAGCGTATGGAGAAATGGTAGGACTGATGGCCAGACTGCGAACCAAGTATCGGGAAGAAATAGTGCCTGAGTTGATGAAGGAGTTTGGATACTCCAACGTCATGCAGGCGCCGCAATTGAAGAAGATCGTCATCAATATCGGTCTTGGTGAAGCTGTCAGCAACGCCAAGGCTCTTGAGGCCGCGGTCGGCGACATTACCGCCATCACCGGTCAGAAGCCCGTTGTGACGCGGGCGAAAAAATCGATTGCCGCCTTCAAGCTGCGCGCGGGCATGCCGATCGGGGCGATGGTGACATTGCGCGGCCCGAGAATGTACGAGTTCCTCGACCGGCTGGTCGCCATTACCCTGCCCCGCATCCGCGACTTTCGCGGCATTTCGCCGAACTCGTTTGACGGTCGGGGAAACTACACGTTGGGTCTCCAGGAGCAGATTGCCTTTCCGGAGATCGACTACGACAAGATCGACAAGTCGCGCGGGCTGGAGCTGAGTCTCGTGACAACAGCAAAGAATGACGAAGAAGGTCGACGGCTCCTGACCCTGTTGGGCGTGCCGTTCGCCCGGACGGAACAAGGACGATAGCGCGCCGCGAACGATGGCGCGGAGGACATGTGAATGGCGAAGAAGAGCTTGATGGTCAGGGCAGCAAGGCCCGCCAAGTTCGAGACACGGCAAGTGAACAGATGTAAGCTTTGTGGCCGAGGCCGTGCGTACATGCGCAAATTTGGCGTATGCCGCATTTGTTTTCGGGAGCTCGCTTCCGTCGGGCGCCTGCCGGGCGTGACCAAGTCAAGTTGGTAATCATGCATTCCAGCCTAATGCCAATGGCGAGCGGGACTACGAGGAGAACGGACGCATGAGTGTCAACGATCCCATAAGCGACATGTTGACCAGGGTTCGCAACGCCGGCATGGCGCGGCAAACCGAGACGACGATGCCATCGACCAAAATTCTGGTGGCGATCGCCAAAGTCCTTCAGGACGAGGGATACATCTCCGACTTCAACGTGGTCGAGCAGCGTCCCCAGGACAAGCTCGTGATCTCGCTGCGCTACGGAGCGGACAAAAAGCCGGCTATTCGTGAGATCAAGCGGATCAGCAAACCAGGCTTGCGTGTCTACGCTGGAAAAGACGACATCCCCCGGGTCCGAAGCGGCTTGGGAATCGCCATTGTCAGCACGCCGCAGGGTGTCCTAACCGGATATGAGGCTCGCCGCCGCGGGATCGGCGGAGAGGTGCTCTGCACTGTCTTTTAGCTGCTGGAGCGAAACGACTCTGCAACGGAGTCTCGTTGGAGAACCAAGATGTCACGTATTGGAAGACTGCCGGTAACCGTTCCGGCTAACGTTGAAATCGACATCGGCGAGGGCAATCTGGTGACCGTCAAGGGACCGAAAGGCTCCCTTTCGGAACGGTTCAATGAGGATATGCTCTTGCAGCGTGACAACGGCACGATCGTGGTGGAGCGCCCCGACAATGAGCGCGATCACCGGTCACTGCACGGTCTTACACGCTCCTTGTTGAACAATATGGTCATCGGTGTTACCGATGGGTACAAGCGCGACCTAGAAATCCAGGGCGTTGGCTATCGCGCCGCACTCGACGGGACCGTGCTGGTTCTCTCAGTCGGATATTCCCATCCCGTGCGCATGACTCCGCCAGAAGGCGTCTCGTACACGCTTGACGGAAACACTCGTGTCTCGGTGATCGGCATCGACAAGCAGATGGTAGGCGAGGAAGCCGCTCGAATTCGCCGGGTGCGACCGCCCGAGCCGTACAAGGGCAAGGGAATTCGGTATGCCGGCGAGCGAGTGCGCCGCAAGGCTGGCAAGGCCGGCAAGGCGAAGTAGGAGGGTTAGGCGGCCCAGTCGCCTCCTTTTGACGAGGAGTGATCCGAGATGCGTCGAAAATTCAGAAGAGCGTTAACGCCACGGCAGCGGCGCCATGTTCGAGTCCGGGCCAAAGTCCGGGGCAGCCTGTCTCGACC
>JBBRVX010000224.1:0-8193 GCA_038246475.1 Thermomicrobiales bacterium
ACCCGTGGTGAGATCCCGCAACCAGATCCGTGCGAAGAGTTCGACGAGATCGGGGCTATATGTCTCGTCGTTGGCCGGGCCAATCCCTTTCACGAGCCCGAGGTCCGCCGCCGTGGACTCTCCGTTCAGGAGCAGCACGTGCCTCTCCCGTGCCTCCGTTGGAATCGACATCGGGATGAGCGCGCAGCAGAAGTCAGGCTCGCCATCGGGTTCGTCTGACTCCATGATGTCGCCGTACGCTTCGAAACGGCCGCCAGGGATCATATGAGCGATCGTGACCCGGACCGAAACGGTGGCCAAGCAGTTTTTCGCGCGATCGATGGTTGGCGGGGCGACGGACACGGTCGCCGCGGCAAGCGCCGAGATCGGCCCGGCCCCCGCGACGCCGGCCAAAGAGAGTCCCAGCACTCCGCATCGCATGAGGAGGGAGCGGCGCGTATGCCGCGCATTGCGACTGACGGCGACGATGAGCTGTTCGGGATGATCCATGTCTGACCTCCAGGATGGTGCGCGAAGACCCATGGGCCCGCGCCGGCTTGTGACGCTCCTTTGCGAGGTTGCGCGCGGAAGGGTCATCGCATTCCGGCTGGCACGCGCCCATCCTGAGACGGCGCGCGCGCGCCGTCATGAGGAAGAGTTCCCTGGCTTTTCCCTAGTTTTTACCTAGAAATAGGCGGAATCAGAGCAGCCCGAGCCGCGCGGCGATGGCTGCGGCGTCCCGCCGGTTGGCGGCGCCAAGCTTGGCCAGGATGTTGGAGACGTGGTTGGAGACGGTCTTGCGGCTGATGAATAGCCGCGCCGCGATCTCCAGATCGGTCCGCCGCTGGCCGAGCAGCGCGAGCACCTCCTGCTCGCGGTAGGTGAAGTCGATCGCGATGGCGGGTGCTGGAAGCAACTCGTTGATGCTCGCTAGCGGATCGCGGCGTCCATCCGGCAGCAGCTCAGACACATTCTGCTGCCGGTTGCTGAGGCCATCGGTGTGTAGCAATGACCAGGGCGGGTCTGCCTCCCGGCTGGACGCCGCCGGGATCATGACGGTTTCAGCGAGAAGGATCGCCTTGTCGAGGCGCAGCTTCCGACCAGTCGCGTGCAGGACATCGAAACGCTCCGCGCCGAGGGCGGCGAACGCGGCCGCGGTGGCGCGGTCGTAGTTCACACCGGCAGCCGGGAGCCGTGTAGCCCCAGCCTCCTGGGCGATCGCGTCGATGACGCCAAGGAGCACGGCCGCGATCTCTGCCTGACCACGGCGGCTGGCCAGCTCGCCCAGACCAGCGAACGCCTGAACCAGGGAAAAGAGACTGCCATCGTCCGCGCAAAGTTGCAGCATTTCGTGATAGGCAAGCGCCGCGGCGCGATCGTTCCCCTGATCCCGTGCCAGCCGACCCAGCCGGGAGAGCGCACTGGCCCCGCCGGACGCATGCCCGATCTCGCGAAATAGCGCCAACGCCTCCAACGCGTGGCAGGCCGAGGCATCCTCGTCACCGAGGCCGTGCTCGGCCCCGGCCAGAACCTGGAGAGAGAGTGCTTCCGCCGCGCGATTGCCGAGGTCGCGCCATAGTCTCACTGCCTGCTCCATGAGTGGCTTAGCCTGATCCCAGTCATGCTGGCTCACAGCGACGTTGCCGAGCATGAAGATCGCGTGCGCTGCGACCTCGATGTCATCGAGCTGGTCGGCAATGGCGCGGCTGTCCTCCGCGAGGTGGCGCGCGGGCTCGTACTGGCCTTGGACCCAGAGCATCATGGCGAGACCAGCAAGCGCAAGTCCGCGCGGGACGGACGCGATCTCCGCGGTGTGGGCCAGCGCCCACTCGAGCCACGCCCGGCCCTCTTGGGGGGTCACGTAAACGTGCGATGTGTCGGCCAATGCACTGGCCAGGCGGAGTGCACCGTCCGCATCACCGACGGCAGCGAGACGCGTGAGGGCCATACGAATGTTGCCCTGCTCGACTGCGATCCGCTTTCGTTCGAGGGCGCTGGCAAAATGCCGGGACGCGCGCGCGGCTAACGCAATGATGTAGGCCGCGTGGGCGTCCTGAGCGCTGTCTCGCCCACCGGTCTCCTCCAGACGCTCGAGAGAAAATGCGCGAATGGTTTCCAGCAGCGTGAAGCGCGGCTCGCCTTCGATGTCGAGTCGACACACCAGGCTCTGCTCAACAAGTGCGGTGAGCCCGGCGGCGACATCGTCGTTGGTCTGGTCGCCGGGGCGCATTGCCTGGACTGCTTCCAGGGTGAACCCGCCCAGGAAGACGGACAATCGCCGGAAGAGCGATTGCGTCGCGCTATCGAGTAGGGCGTAGCTCCAGGCGATAGTGTTCTCGATCGTCTGTTGCCGGGCCGGCAAGTCCCGTGGTCCAACATCTATGAGCCGCAGGCGGTCGTTCAAGTCGGCCGCGAGCGCTTCTGGCGAGAGCATGCTGATGCGGGCAGCGGCCAGTTCGATGGCCAGTGGCAATCCGTCCAGCCTCCGGCAGACCTCGGCCACCTGGGGCGCGTTGGCGTCCGTGAGACGGAATGCGGAGCGCACGGCGCGGGCGCGCTCCACGAAAAGGCGGACGGAGCTGTTTTGCCCGAATGCTTCCAGGGAAGAGCCAGCAACGGGTGGCAGGGCCAGTGGCTCGACCCGCAGGATCTGTTCCCCGCGCAGGCGGAGCGGCGCGCGACTTGTGGCGAGCAGTTGCAGCGCCGGTGCGTGGGTTAGGAGCTCGGCAACCAGCGCGAACGTCTCCGCCAGCAGGTGCTCGCAGTTATCTAGCAGCAGCAGCGTTTGCCGGGGCCGCAGATTCCGTATCAGTTCGCTGATCAGCGGTTTGTCGGGAGCCGGGGTGATGCCCAGCGCGGCCGCGATCGTGGCCGGCACTTGGGCGGCATCCGCCAGCGGCGCCAGATCGACCCAGACCACTCCATCGGCAAAGGCTGCCGCCACGTCGGCGGCAAGGGCCAGGACGAGGCGGGTCTTGCCCACCCCGCCAGGACCGGTGAGGGTCAAGAGCGGGCCGGCCTCATCCAGGAGATACGCGCGGCCGGTGGCGCGTTCCAGCTCCCGGCCGATGAGGCGGGTGCGCGGGACGGGCGGTGATCCGAGCAGGAGCGCCGAGGCAACCGAGGCCATAGGTGATCCCCAACAGAGCGCGAGGCCAATGCATGTCACAGTGTGCCTCAGCCGCGCGATCAACGTTCGCCAGCGTATGCGATTAGCCCTGTAACGTTGATCGTGTCAACGCGCTCTTCTGCCATCAGCCAGAAGAGCACTGGGCGGTGCGTCGCCCACTCCGCTCCTCTCCGCGTATACTCCGGCTCCGGCGCGCCGGGGTGCCTCCCGCGCGGATGGCACGAACCCTGGAGTGCGCTCGTCAGTGCAACCTGCCCCGGAGAGTCCCCAATCTGCCCCGCCGCGATCACCCCTCCGTTCGCCGCGCGTCTGGGTCGGCATCCCCATCAGCCTCGTCTTTCTGGTCCTCGCCTTTCGCGGTCAGGATCCCTCAGAAATCCGGGACGCCTTTTCCCGCGTCGACTGGCGCTATCTGCCCCTCGCCCTTGCCCTCCTTTATACCGGCATCGGGGTGCGCGCCTATCGCTGGCACATCCTGCTCCGCCCGGTGCGGGACATCCCGCCGCGGGAAGTTTTCCCGATTCTGATCGTCGGCTATGCCGCCAACAACATCCTCCCCTTGCGCACCGGCGAGCTGGTGCGGGCCTGGGCCCTGGAGCAACGCTACGGCGTGCGCAAGACGGCGGCATTGGCCACGATCGCCGTCGAACGCCTCTTCGACGGGCTGACGATGCTGCTCTTCATCGGCGGCGCGGCGACAGCCATCGGTCTCTCCGCCGAGCTGCAGCACGTCGCCCTGGTCGCCGCCGCCGTTTTTGCCGTCGCCATCGCCGGCATGGGCGTCCTGCTGGCTGGCGGAGCGCTGCGCGATCGTCTGCTGCGGTTGGCGCTGGCGCCGCTCCCCGATTCCCTGGCCGCGCGGGTGGAACGGATGGCCGATTCGTTTCTGGCCGGGCTGGGGGTGCTCTCGCGGCGGAAGGATCTCGCCCTGGTCGTCGTCACCTCGATCCTCGCCTGGAGTTTCGAGGCGTCGATGTACTGGACGGTGGCGCGGGCCTTTGGTGTTCCTCTGGCCACGGCGATGACCGCGGTGGGAGCGTTCCTGACCACCGCGATCGGCAATCTGGCCACGCTCGTCCCTTCCGGGCCAGGCTACGTCGGCACCTTTGAAGCGGGTGTGCTGCTGGCGGTGAACGGCACGCTCGGCATCAGCCGCGGGCTGGCCCTTTCCTACGCGGTCCTGCTGCACGTCATCCTCTGGCTGCCGGTGACCGTCTGGGGAGCGATCGAATGGTGGCGTATCGGCGTCGTCGGCCGCCGCCATGTGAGCATGGCGCAAGCCATCGAGGATGAAGCGTCGAGCGTCGCGCCGGCGGGAACGCTCTCCTCGTCGATTTCTGCTCAGGCCGGCAACCCAAGACGAAGCTCGTGACGATCTGGCAAGCAATCGTTCTGGGCATCGTGCAGGGGTTGACCGAGTTTCTTCCGGTCTCTTCCTCAGCCCATCTGATCCTCGTGCCCTGGCTGCTGGGATGGGAATCGCCTGGACTTGCCTTCGATGCCGCCCTGCACCTCGGCACGCTGACCGCGGTCATCGTCTATTTCTGGCGTGATCTCCTGGCCATGGCGCGGGCCTTGCCGCGAGCCCTGCAGCACCCGATAGCCATGTTGCGCTCGGATGATCCGCATGATCTCATGCCGCGCCTGTCACTGCTGATCGCGATCGGCACCCTGCCAGGTCTCATCATCGGGCTGCTCGGAGAAGGCATCATCGAGGGTCGCTATCACCCTGATGGGCTCGCCTCCAATGGCGTGATCATCGCCGTGGCCTGCGCCTTGATCGCCCTCGCGCTGCTGCTGCTCCTGGCCGAGCGCATGGCGCGCCATGTGCGGGGTCTGGATAGCCTGCGCGTGCCCGATGCGCTGATCATCGGGCTGGCGCAGGCCGCGGCGCTCATCCCCGGGGTTTCACGCTCCGGCTCGACGATTACGGCCGGCCTCTTTCGCGGCCTCACCCGCGCCGACGCGGCCCGCTTCTCCTTCCTGCTCGGCGCGCCGATCGTGGCTGCCGCGGGGGGCAAAGGATTGCTCGACATCGTGACCTCTGGCCTCGATACCGGCCAGTTGGTCGTCTTCGCGATCGGGTTGGCGACCTCCGCCCTGGCCGGATTCGCCGCCATCTGGGGGCTGCTGCGCTATCTCCAGCAGTCGAGCACGCTCGTCTTCATCGTCTACCGCATCGCGCTGGGCCTGCTCCTGCTGGTGTTGGTGGCAGTTCGTTAGTCGGGAGTCGGAAGTCGGAAGTCGGAAGTCGGGAGTCAACAGCGGGGAAAGCGTCCGACTTCCGACTTCCGACTCCCGACTCACCAACCCGTGACCTTGGCGATGAACGTATCGAGGGTGTCGTCGGCGACCATCATGATGCGCGGAATGTTGAACGGATCGACGGCGCCGACGTAGGCGGGGGTTCCGCCCAAACCAAAGCCCGCCACGATGCCGAGCGAGCTCGCGGTGTCGATGGCGCCGGCATTCACGTCGCCGAATGGCCAGGCCAGGAACGAGATCGAACTTCCGGTGATGCCCTCGATGAACGCCATGTTGTCGGCGATCTCCTGATATTGGCGATCGGCGTCCAGTTGCGACATCCATTGATGTGTGGCGGTGTGCGCCTGGACGGGGCCGTTCAGGGTGAGACGATAGATCTGATCCGCGGTCAATGGCGAGTAGTTATTGATGAAGTAGTTTCCGACGAGGCCATTTCCGGCCAGGGTGTCGGCGAACGTGACAGCACTCGACCAGCCGTCGTCGTTGGTCAGCATGACGGGGTTGGGCGGGAGCGCCGCGCCATTCTGGATGGCATCCCAGAACTGCCAGAGCGAGATCGCGGAATAGCCATTCTCGATGAGCCACTTACACTCGGCATCGAGCAGCTCCGGCGTAGTCGCAAAGGCCGATCCTGAATAGTCGATGTTATGGTAAACGAGAATCGGCACCCGGACCCCGATGCTTTGCGCCGCGGTCGGCGCATCACCTAGGGTGAAGGCGGCCGCGCCCCACCAGAGGAGCACGATGCAGAGTGCGTTGGCGATCGCGCGCGTGCTTCGGCTCGCTTCTGCCCTGCCCATGGGCGCCACCCTCCCTGGACGTGCTCCTGCCATCCCATCGCGCGCCACGCTCTGGCGCCCCGCGTCGCACCAGGAACATGACAGTCAAGACGTGGCGTTCGCCGCGGGGTGCGGCGACCACCGCCTGACCGCCTGATGGCGCTGGACAAGTATCCGTCGCGGGATTTGCCATAAAGGCACGGCGACATCGTACGAGTTTTCTGCGAACTGTCAAGATAGGCCGAGTCTCTCCGAGCCGTCCTGGCAAATGGTCCCCTCATGAGGCCATGACTCGCTGCTGGCCCTCGGCGATGATGGGCGCCTCTTCACCACTGAGGCGAGCAACCCTGCATGCATAGCGCGCTGGTCATCGACCTCCGCCGTCGGACACCATGTGGGCTGGGACCTGCTGGAACGGCTGCATGCCGAGGCAGCGACATCCGGGATTCCGGCGCCGATCGTCTCGACCTTGCCCCACCTGATCGAGCGGGCCCAGGGGCAAGGGGCTCGCTTCGGTGGGGACGCGTATTTCGCCCAACCCGTCGACCTTGACACGACGCTTGACCAGATTGCGGGCTCGATCGAGCCGGCGTGAGTCGCTCGCGGCACGCGACGTGCGATAGGGGCGGCACGACTATATTGCCGCCGACCGCTGGGCAGGATCACTCTACCGTGCATATCGAACAGTTTCGTCACGAACTCAACACTACTGTAACGATCCTCCAGCTCCGCATTCAGTTGCTGCAGCGCCGCCTGGCGCGGCGCGATGTAATGCCTGAGGAGAGCCGGCTGTGGTTAGAGGACGAGATGGCCGCGATGCTGAGCCTGGTGAGGGCGCTTGCCGAGACGACAGTGGCGATACCGGGGGATCCTGATCTCGACCGCCTCCTCGACACGATTTCGGTCAGGCAGCATATGCGCCGGACTGTGCCCGACCGATCCGACGCTGCACTCCGTGGGCCAGATGATCGTCGTCCCTAGCGGGCCCGTGAAGCCGTTTTCCGGCAGCTGGTCTCGCCATCAGCCGGGCGGAATACGGCGCCTCACCCTCGACGATTCGACCTACGCTCTCGCAGCGCCTGCCGAAGCACGATTCTCGACATATTCGCGGTGTAGACGAGGACTTCACCCTTCGCGCGTTTGGCACGCAACCGCTGCAGCTCGTCGGCAAACGCCAGGGTCGCGGCGTCGGCGTCCCTGGCGGATCGCAGAACGATGGGAGCAACACGGGGATTGGCGAGGAGGACGATAACGAACTGCTGCCCCGACTCCTGCACATCATGCTCCTTCCACACATGCGGCCTCGTTGCCACAGTGCGCGTGGATTCAGGTATGCAAGAATGCTGCCGGACCGCCCGTGGATACGGCGGCGTCCCTAAACTATGAAGGGCCTCTGATGACCCACTCGGTCCTCGTCGTCGATGACGACCCTCTTCTCTGTCGCCTGCTGGAGCGCATGCTCACCCTGAGTGGCTACTCGGTCACCCTGGCCTCCGACGGGGAGGATGCGCTCGCGTCGATCGCGGCCGATCTTCCTGACCTGGTGATTACCGATCTGCAAATACCGCGGATGACTGGCTGGGGTTTGATCACCCACCTCCACGAGCATTACCCGTTGCTGCCGATTCTCGTGGTCAGTGCGGTGGCGAGGGGGCCAGATCTGGACGGCATTCCATTTCTGGCAAAACCGTTTGCGCTGGCCACGTTCATCGCCATGGTGCAAGAGCAATTCCTCGCCGCGTAAGCCGATACCGGCCACTTGGCGCTGGCGGATGCGCGACGTGACGGCGGCGGGCATATGCTATGCTCGGGCTACTTGAGAACCGCCTCGCCTATCCTGCACCCTCGTGGGATTTGCTCAGTTGTCGCCGCCTCTTGGGGAGCGCTGACGACACCGCCGGAGCTTATCGCTCCGGATTCCGAGCAGTCGAAAGACGCCCGCGATGTCAATCATCCGTCGGCAATCCCACATCCTCGTCATCGACGACACCCAGGAGATTCTCGACCTGTTGCGGGAGCTGCTGGAAGATGAGGGCTACC
>JBBRVX010000225.1:0-8128 GCA_038246475.1 Thermomicrobiales bacterium
CTCGTCGGCGCTGAAGCCTCCCCCCAGGCGGGAGACGAGCTCGGCGGCCTCCTTGAGGTTTTTGGCGTGCCCCTCGCGGATGGCGGAGATGAGCACCTGATAGGGCCAGAGGGGCCGCCCCCCGGCGATCTCTTCCAATGAAGGGAGCGCTTTGCCGTCGGCCTCGATGCGCGTTCTGGCATCCTCGGCCAGGGTGAGCAACTGGGCGTCGAGATCGGCCAGCACCGAGCGGAACGCCCGTCCGGCATCATCGGCGCGATTCGGCTGGATGCCGTAAATCAGCACGTGCCACTGGCGGCCGCTCCAGCGGGTGGTGACCTCGACGGCGGGGATGATGCGGATGCCCCGTTTCGCGGCGCGGCGAGTCACTTCCGGCACCGAACGCTGGGTGTCGTGATCGGCGACGGCGGCGACGCGGAAGTCGTTCCCGGCCAGATGATCGACGAGCGCGGCGGGGGTCCATGCGCCATCAGAGGCGAGGGTGTGCAGGTGGAGATCGACGCGATCGGCCGGAGCGAGCGTTAGTGGCGCGGGCGGCACGGCGCTGGCGGTGATCTCGTGAGCTGGAGCACTAGGCGGGTCCGCCAAATGAGAGTCCTTCCAGAATGCGCGAATGGGCCATCCGCCGTCACGCGATGCAGTCTAGCCCAGGCGGGGAGCCACGATCCGATCTGCCCCGGGCGCGCCGGTTGACCATCGCTACCGTGGCATGATCGAGGCCACCATCACCCGTTATGGCCCCACATCGCCGAAAACCTCGCACATTTCTCCGTACGTCTTACGGATGCCGCTGCTTCGCGCCTGATTCAAGATCGGGCATGCGCCACCTCGAGGCTGCAACGGCAGACGCAGAGGGCTACGTCTCTGGCGCATCGGCAATCGAGCGGACAAGGAGGATGCGCATGGAAACGCGATTCGACGCCATAACCCGGCAGATCGGTGAACAGACCTCGCGGCGACGCGTCGTGCAAGGCCTGGGCGCGCTCGGCCTCGGCGCGCTCGGCATGGCCGGGTTGACCCGTCAGGCCGCTGCCCGGGACTGCCGGGAGACGTGCAAGGAACACTGCCAGAACCAGGTCAGCAACCGAGCGAAGCCACGCCGCTGCCGCGAGCGCTGCCAGAAGCAGTGTCGTAACTGACGATGTCGCGCATCGCGTCGTCGATGCGCGATCGTTCCACCCGCGGGCGTCTTCGCGGCGTCCGCGGGTCTCTCATGCCATTGAGGAAACGGGCGAAGCATGCCGCTTCCCCATCCGAGGCAGCCTCCGCGCCGGAATAGGAACAACGGGTAGAATCGCGGGCCAACGAGAGGAGATAGTCCTATGGACTCCTCGCTGCTGGCAACCAGGCTGCACATTCCGCCACGCACGCGTCATCTGGTGCATCGCGAGCGGCTCGTCGCGGCCATCGAGCGGAGCGTTCAGGAGGAAGGCCGCAAGCTCACCCTGGTTCTCGCTCCTGCCGGCTATGGCAAGACGACGCTCCTCTCGCAATGGGCTCACGCCAGCCAGCGGCGGGTCGCCTGGCTCTCGATCGGCGAAGGGGAGCATGACCCGGAGCGTTTCTTGCGGTCGTTGCTGGCCGCCTGGGAGGTCGTGCAGCCGGAGGTCGGCGGGAGCCCCGTGGGGCTGCTCCTCGGCTCGCGAGAGCCGGACCGGGCGGCGGTGCTGGCGGCGTTTATCGCGGCGGCCAGCGCCCTCCCCGAGCGAACGGTCTTCGTGCTCGACGATGTGCATCTGATCGAAGAGCCGGCGATCCATGACACGCTGGTCTCCCTGCTCGACCATCTACCGCCAACGCTGCATTTCGTGCTGGCCGGCCGCGCCGCGCCGCCGCTTCCGCTGGCCCGTTACCGCGCGCGCCAGGAGCTCAGCGAGATCGGACCCGAGGCGCTGCAGTTTCAGGTCGGCGAAACCGCCGCGCTCCTGAATGGCCAGATGCAGCTCGATTTGGGAGATGAGGAAATCACGGCGCTCCACGATGGTCTCGAGGGATGGATCGCGGGGTTGCAACTGGCCTCGCTGACGGTGCGGCGGCAGCGCGAATTCGCCGCCCCGATGGTGAGCGGGCGGCATCGCTTCATTGTCGATTACCTGAGCGAAGACGTCCTCGCCCACCTGGACGAGGACGTACGGCGATTCCTGCTGCGGACCAGCGTGCTCGATCGCCTGTGCGGCGCGTTGTGCGATGCCGTCACCGAGGGGAGAGAGGGACAGCAGATGCTGGAGCTGCTGGAACGGGAGAACCTCTTCCTCGTGCCGTTGGACGACGAGCGGGCGTGGTTTCGCTATCACCGCCTCTTTGCGGATGTTCTGCGCGAAGAGCTGCACCGGCGCTATCCGGACGAGGTCGGCGCGCTCCATCTCCGCGCGGCCCGGTGGCACCTCGATCGTGACCTGCCGGAAGAAGCGTTCCGGCACGCGGTGGCGGGAGACGATCCCCATTTGGTGGCACAGATCGCCGCGCGTCATGTGCTGGCGAAGCTCTTCAGGGGCGAAATCCGGACCGTCCAGCGCTGGATGGCCGCGCTGCCGGAGACGTGGTACACGGGCCAGCCGGATCTGGGCCTGGCCCGGGCAGCATTGTGTTACTTGACGGGTCAGTTCGATGATTGCGCCCGCGGGCTGGAGGAGGTGGAGCGGCAAGCACTCTCCCGCGGTACGGAGACGCGGGCGCCGCTGGCCAAGGTGACCGCCATGCGATGTTACATCGCCTGCCACGAGAGCGATCTGGAGCGAGCGGAAGTTCTGGGCCGGCAGGCGCTGCAGAACCTGCCGGACGAGGATGTCGTCTTCCGGCCAGGAGTTTTTGTGGCGCTTGGCGACACGAACCGCTTGCATGGGCGATGGGATGACGCGAGAGCCTGGTATCTCAAGTCGCTGGCCTTCACCCACGCGCCCGCGCTCCGCAT
Source organism: Thermomicrobiales bacterium (assembly GCA_038246475.1). GTDB lineage: Bacteria > Chloroflexota > Chloroflexia > Thermomicrobiales > UBA6265 > JACCXM01. Next base: position 2,912 of record JBBRVX010000225.1, read on the forward strand.
CGAGTCCGTGAACGTGTACGGCGCCCTGGCCGATCTGGCGCTACGGCAGGGGCGGCTCGGTGATGCCGCGGCGCACTGGTCCCACGCACTGACGGTCATCGAGGCGTACGACACGCGCGGCAGTTACGCGCTGCCGCTGATTGGCTGGGTGTACTTGCGCATCGGCGAGCTGTTGTACGAGCGCAACGCGCTAGAGGACGCCGGGGAGCAGATCACCCGCGGCCTGGAACGCGCCGAGCTGGGCGGCGATGCGCGGACGCTGCTGGCCGGCTACGTGCTGGCCAGCCGCTGCACACTGACCGCGGGCGACATCGAGGCCGCGACAGATTACCTGGAACGGGCGCGTCCATTGCTGGAGCAGGCGCCGTTTCCAGAGTGGACCAGCCGCTTCGAGCGCCAGCAGGTGGAGCTATGGCTGGCGCAAAAGCGGCCACGGGCCGCCGTCGACTGGGCCAAAATGACGCGGCGGGTGGAGAGCACGCCATGGCCTCCGGAGAGCGAAGCCCGTCATCTGGCGCTGGCCCGGGTGGCGATCGTCACCGGGGACCGGCCGGCTCTGGAGCAGGCCCTGACGTTGCTCGGCGCCCTCCTGCAGGCGGCGGACGCTGAAGGCCGGATGGGCGTGCAGATCGAGGCGCTGGCGCTGCTGGCGCTGGCGCGGTGGCAGGGCGGGGACCGGCCAGGCGCGTTGACCGCGCTGGAACAGGCGTTGCGGCTGGCCGAACCGGAAGGGTACGTGCGCCTCTTTGCCGATCTCGGCTTGCCGATGGCTCGCCTGCTGCAGGAAGCCCGCACCCGCCAGATCATGCCGGATTACGTGGCTACCTTGCTGGCGGCGTGCGGGGGAGATGCCGACCAACCCGGGGCGCTGCCGGAGCCGCTGAGCGAGCGGGAGCGGGAGGTGCTGCGGCTGCTGGCCGCCGGGCTTTCCAACCGCGAGATCGCCGAGACGCTGGCCGTTTCCGCGGAGACCGTCAAGAAGCACGCCGGCAGCATCTACGGCAAGCTGGGCGTCGGCAATCGCACCGAGGCCGCGGCCCGCGCCAGAGAACTCCTCCTCCTCGACACCTGACTCCCTACCTCACCCAAGGAATTACCCCCTCCCGCTACCCCGTTTGGGGCATGGCGGCGCCCGGCCAGCGCCGTACGATGCCTTCAGAGCGGGTGGATGACCCACATTCCCGTACGCGTCAGCCCACATCCGCCTGCTCGACACCTCACCGCCGTTGCGGCGGAACGCCAAATGCATATCCGGGCATTCCCGGACAGGAGCGAGCAAATGGAACGCATTGAGACGGTGATCGTGGGCGGCGGGCAGGCGGGCCTGGCCACGAGCTACTACCTGAAGCAGCAGGGGCGCGAGCACATCGTGCTGGAACAGGCGGCAATGGCGGGGAATGCCTGGCGGAACGACCGCTGGGATTCGTTCACGCTGGTGACGCCCAACTGGACGCTCACGATGCCGGGCGCGGAATACGACGGCGACGAGCGCGACGCATTCATGCCCCGCGCGGAGGTGGTCGCCTATTTCGAGCGCTATGTGGAGCGCTTCAACCTGCCGGTGCAGTTTGGCGCGCGGGTGCTGGCGATCGAGCGGGCGGAGCCGCGGGGCTTCCGCGTGGTCACGCCGGAGCGGACGATTCTGGCGGAGCAGGTGGTAGTGGCGACAGGGCACGAGCAGCAGCCGCGCCTCCCGGCCTTTGCCGGCGGGCTTTCGCCCGAGATCACCCAACTGCACAGCAGCCGCTATCGCAATCCCAACGCGCTGCCAGCGGGGGGCGTGCTGGTGGTCGGCAGCGGGCAATCGGGGGCGCAGATCGCCGAGGAGCTCTATCTGGCGGGGCGGGAGGTTTTTCTCAGCGTGGGGGGCGCGGGGCGCGCGCCACGGCGCTACCGGGGACGAGACATCTTCGAGTGGCTCTGCGTGACCGGGTTCATCGACATCACCCCGGAGAAGCTGCCCTTTCCGAAGGAGCGCTTCGCGGCCCCGCACGTTTCGGGGGGCAATGGCGGGCACACGCTCAATCTGCATCAGTTCTTCGCTGACGGGGTGACGCTCCTGGGCCACGTGAGGGGCGCGGCGGGGGAAGCGCTCACGATAGCGCCAGATTTGCACGAGGCCTTGGTGCAGATCGATCGTTTCGAGGGCGAGATGCAGCAGATGATCGACGGCTACATCGCGGCGAACGGGCTGGAGGCGCCGGAGGAGGAGCTGCTCCAACGGCGCGAGGGGTTCGCGCAGCCGATCATCGAGACGCTCGATCTACGCGCGGCCGGCATCCGCACAATCATCTGGGCGACGGGCTTCAGCCACTATTACGACTTCGTGAAGCTGCCGGTGTTCGATGGCGATGGTTTCCCTATCCAGAGGCGGGGCGTGACCGAGGAGGCGGGGCTCTATTTTGTGGGGATGCCCTGGATGCCGTCCCTGAAGAGCGGCACGCTGGTGGGCGTGGGCGAAGCGGCAGCACATGTCGCCGGGCATCTGGTCAGGCAGAGCGCGGGGCAGGAGGCGATGGCGCTGGCCGGCGTCTAATCGGGGACCACGCGCCCTCGCCCCACCTGCCGCTCGCCGATCGGATTCCCTCACCGCGACATGCCAGGAATGGTGGGCGGCGGGTTGCTGCTCGGAGGAACAACCGCTCCCAGCCCAACAAAGAACTCAAGCGAGTTAATCTCATCCCAGTGTTCGACGAAACGGCCGTCCTGGGCGCGCCAGATGTCGATGGAGGTCATGGTGAGTACGTTGCCGGTGGGCTCGTTGCCCATCAGCGCGTTCTCAAACGTGCCGGCGTAGGTGTAGCGGCCCACAACTTTGTCATCGACCGCCAGAGCGTCGTGCACGGTCACGGTCAGATCGGGCATGGCGCGCAGGAATGACGCGAACAGCTGCTTGACTCCATCGGGGCCGGGAGCGGCATAGCGATTGTGGTTGACGTAGTCGGGATGGAGCAGCTCGTCGAAGCGCGCCATATCGCCCTCGTTGATGATTTTGGCAAACAGGTAAGCGAGTTGAACGTTGGACATGGCTGCTCCCTTTCGTCGCGAATGTGTACGTCGTACACGTTGGTGCGTACATCGTACGCATTGATGCTTGCGTTGTCAAGGGTGTCCGCGTACGATGTACGCATGGGTGGAGATGAGACGATCCGGGGGACCAGGAAGACGCGTGCCGCAATCCTTGAAGCAGCCCAGGAGATCGGTGCGTCGGAGGGATGGAAAGCGGTCACCATGCGCCAGATCGCGACTCGGGCCGGGTGTAGCGCGATGGCGGCGTATAGGCACTTCTCCTCCCGTGACGCGCTCCTCGGGGCGCTCGCTGAAGATGGCTTTCAAGAGCTCGGCAACGCGATGCGAGCCGCGGGCTCGAACGCCCGAAAGGGCGGAGCGACTCGTGCTGTAGCGCGCGCCTACCTTGCCTTCGCCATGGAGATGCCTTCAACGTACGAGTTGCTCTACGGCTCACACGCCGACACGACGAATCACCCCACCGCGTGGCCAGGGGGGATGGCGATCGGCGATGTGGTCGCAACGGCGCTTGCCTCCGACATTGGGGTCGATGTCGCCCCTATGAGCGACGAGGTGCTCATGCTATGGGCGGGCGTGCATGGTCTCATCGCGCTCTCCACGGGTCCCCAGCTCAAACTTGACCGCGGCCGTCTTGGCCGGTTGGTCGACGGCATGGTGGCCAACTCGGTCAACGCCATGCTGGAGACTGCCCACGCAAAACCCTGAGAAGGCCTGTTGCGTGTCGCGATGCTGAAGGCGGCGGCGCTCTGAAACAGCGCGCGATGTACTATCCCCACCAGAAGGCGGCGGCGATGATCCCGTAGAGCCCGATCAGGATGAGCCCCTCCAGCCAGGTCGACTCTCCGTCGTAGACAACGAAGGCGCCCAGGATGCCGGCCAGACCGAGCGCCGCGACCAGCAGCCCCGGCAGCACCAGCGTCAGGGCCGGCCCCCCGATGACGACGCTGATCAGGACCAGCGCCGGGGCCAGGCCGAGCGCCACCTGCAGCGAGCTGTTCAGGATCACGCTGACCGCGTAGTCGGGCTTGTTGCGGGCCGCGAGCTGGATGCCGACGACGTTCTCCACGGCGTTGCCGGCGATGGCCACCACGACCAGTCCAGTGAAAGCCTCCGAGATGCCGAGCGCGGCGGAGGCTGGGCGCAAGGCCGCGACAAACCAGTCGGCGACCAGCGCGGCGCCGATGCCGGCCCCGGCGAGGACCACGGCAGCCAGCCCGACGGGCCAGCCCCCGTCCGCCGCCTCGCCATGGCTGGGCACGGCGGAGGGGCCGCCGCGGAGCGCGACCGGGATGCTGGCGAAGAAGACGATCAGCAGCACGACGGCGCAGATAATGCTGAACGTCTTGGCGTGCGGCTCAGCGGGAGTATGCAGGCCGTGGACGAGGGTCGGCACGGTCAGCGCGGCCACGGCCAGGAGGGTCATCGTGGCGATCATCCGCGGCGGCTCCGAGGCGAAGCGCTGCGTGCCGTGGCGGATCCCGCCGACGAAGAAGGCGAGGCCGAGCACGAGCAGGCTGTTGCCCAGGATCGAGCCGACGAGCGAGGCCTGAACCACCCCGACCAGCCCGGCGCGCAAGGCGAAAATGCCCACGAAGAGCTCGGGGAGGTTGCCGAGGGCGGATTGCAGGACGCCGGTGGCGCCGGGGCCGAGCCGCTCGCCGAGTTGCTCGGTGGCCCGCCCGACCAGGGTGGCCAGGATCGCCAACGCGCCGCCGGAGACGACGAAGCGAACCACCGCGCCAGCGCCGGCCACGCTGAGGAAGCCGGCCACGACACACCCGGCGAGGGCGCCAGCAATCGTGAGCCAATCCGATCGCGAGAGCATGGCGCAACGCTCCTCTCCGGTGGCCAGGCCAGTCGTCCATAGCCGGCGCCACGATATCCGATACCGGCTCGCTCTGAGGTGGAGCGCGCGACACCGGCTGGCAAGGGTAACCTCCCGGCTAAGCAACGCTGCTCGGTGAGCCAGCGCGCAATTCAGGCGAGCCAGACTGCCGCGGCCATGAGTGTGGAGCATGTTACGAGGCAGCGTTGGAGACGCCGCACGTCCCGCGTGCTGAATCGGGTCCGGCACGAACGACCCAAATTGGTTTGAACGCTCGGTCGGCGCCACGAAAGCAACAGCGATCACTCCTCCGGCGAAAGGTCCTTCGCCATGCGGAACAATCCGGCGGTGAGGCCGCCGTC
>JBBRVX010000226.1:0-8026 GCA_038246475.1 Thermomicrobiales bacterium
ATGGACGGAATGCGGGCGCGGGTTCGATGATGACGGCCAGGGAAGGGCCTATGGGTAAATCCCACGCACGCGCGTGAACTCGGCCACGCGGTCAATTCCCCGCACCAGCGCCGCGGTGCGCATATGCACGCCGAATTTCATCGAAGTCGCATAAACCGCCTCAAACGATCGGTTCATGATCCGCCGCAGCCGCTCATTGACTTCGTGCTCCGTCCACGGAAACGCCTGGAGGGCCTGGACCCATTCAAAATAGGAGACGGTCACCCCGCCGGCGTTGGCCAGAACATCCGGCACCACAAACACGCCGCGATCATACAAAATGGCATCCGCCTCCGGTGTGGATGGTCCATTGGCGGCCTCGGCAATCAATTTCGCCTGGATGCCACCCGCGTTTTCGGCCGTGATCTGATTCTCCAGCGCCGCGGGGATCAGGATCTCGCAGGGCAACACTAACAGTTCCGCATTAGAGACGTCTTGTCCCTCTCGGAAACCCATCACCGTTCCCGTCCGTGCCTTGTGCGCCGAAACGGCCGCCAGATCGAGTCCGTTCGGGTTGTAGATGCCGCCGCGTGAATCGCTCACGGCGACAACCGGCGAGCCCAATTCGGCCATCAGGCGCGCCGCCACCGACCCGGCATTGCCGAACCCCTGCACGACGGTGCGCGACTTGGGGATATCGAGGCCCATGATGCTGGCCGCGCTTTCGATGGTGAACACACAGCCGCGGCCGGTTGCTTCGCTCCGGCCCTCGGAGCCGCCCAACACGATCGGCTTGCCCGTGACGACGCCCGGAACCGAATACCCGACGTTCATCGAATAGGTGTCCATCAGCCAGGCCATGATTTGTGGGTTGGTGTTGACATCGGGAGCCGGAATGTCCTTGTTGGGCCCGATGACCGGCTGGAGCTCCGTTGTGTAGCGGCGAGTGAGGTTCTGCAATTCAGTCTGGGAGAGGAACTTGGGGTTGACTTGCACGCCGCCTTTGGCGCCGCCAAACGGCAGGCCCACCACGGCGCACTTCCAGGTCATCCACATGGCCAGGGCCTTGACCTCCGACAGGGTCACGCTCTGGTGGTAGCGAATGCCCCCTTTGGTCGGACCAGGAACCGTGTTGTGCTGGACGCGATAGCCGGTGAAAACCTCCACCGATCCGTCGTCCATCTCAACCGGAAAATGAACGGTGAGCTCGCGCTGACAATAGCGGAGGATCTTCCTCATATCGTCATCGAGACCAAGCACGTCCGCGGCGATGTCGAACTGTTCGACGGCGACCTCGAACAGGTCTCGTTCGGCTCCAGGGGATTCGGCTTGACTGGAAATGATGTCAGATTCTTTGAGAATCATGCTGCCTCCGATGAAGGGGCGCTTCGTTGCACCACCGCTCAAAACGTTGTTGACGAACTCTGACGCGAATCACTCATCCACGATCCCGAGTCCGCGTCCTTACCGTGCCATCTCCTCTTCCAGAATCCTGCGAACCTGATCGGGGCTTGCGCGGCCATCCGTGCGACGGATGGTTTCGCCGATCAGTCGTCCTATTGCAGCATTCTTGCCGCCCTTGAAATCCGTCACCGCGGCCGGGAACGCCCCCATCGCGTCAATCGCGGCGAGGCGAACAACGTCCTCTTCGCCGAGCACGAGCAAATTGAGCCGTGCCGCGGCGGCTCTCGGCAACTCATCGTCGTCAAGCAGCGGGAGGAGTTCCTTGGCCGCCCGCGATGTCAACACGCCTTCGGACAGCGCCTCCAGGAGATCCTGGAGCTGGTTCGCGGAAACCGGAAGCGTCTCCGCGGGCAGGCCGCGCACACGCTGCAATCCCATCAGGTCATTGACAATCCAGTTCGCGGCGATGCGCGGGCGATGATCGTCCCTGCCCCGGGCGACGGTCTCGAACAGGTCCGCTACCTGGCGCTCTTCAGTGAGCAACAAAGCCTCAGCGTCGCCGATCGCGTAGTCACGCGCGAACCGTTCCCGGCGCTCCGCCGGCATCTCTGGCAGCCGCGCCCGGAGCCCACTCACCATCGCGTCCGAGATCGCCAGAGGCGGCAAATCGGGCTCCGGGAAATAGCGGTAATCGTGGGCCTGTTCCTTTGTTCGTTGCGACACGGTGATGCCGCGGTCTTCGATCCAGCCTCGCGTCTCTTGCTCGATCGCGCCACCCGACCGCAGGGTCTCGAGTTGCCTTGCTTCTTCGAATCGCAGCGCTCGCTCGACGGCCCGGAAGGAATTCATGTTCTTGACTTCAACTTTGGCGCCCAGCGGCCCACCGACCTCCCGCACGGAAATGTTGGCGTCACACCGGAACGCCCCCTCCTCCATGCTCCCGGTCGAAACCCCGATGTAGCGCAGAATCTGCCGGAGCGCCATCAGATAGTCACGCGCTTCCTCGGCAGATCGGAGGTCCGGTTCGCCGACGATCTCCATGAGCGGAACACCGGAGCGGTTGAGATCGACCAGGCTAATCTCGGCGCCCGAGTCGTCGGTGCGATGGACAAGCCGGCCTGTATCTTCTTCAACGTGGACCCGGGTGATTCCAGCCCGGCAATGCGCCCCATGCGAAGCAAATTCGAGCACGCCGTTGGTACAGAGCGGAAGGTCGTACTGAGAAATCTGGTAGCCCTTGGGGAGATCGGGATAGAAGTAGTTCTTCCGGTCGAGCTTGCAGAACGAGGGGATGTCGCACTCAAGCGCCAGGCCGGTCAGCAACACCGCTTCGATCGCGGCCCGGTTGATCACCGGAAGCGCCCCCGGAAAGCCGCCACACACCATGCAGACACGAGTGTTGGGGGGAGCATCAGCGTATCTGGCGGAGCAGCCGCAGTACATTTTCGACTCAGTCAGGAGTTGGGCGTGGACCTCGAGGCCGATGACTGTCTCGTACTTCCCCTCGCCCGATCCTGGTCGCCCCGCATCACCCGCCAAAATCAACTCCGCTCGTCGCGTTTGCATCGCCGCTGAACGGCCGCGAAGTCTACCATTCCTGGCCTTCCCGGACCGTTCACGGCGGTCCAGTTTCCCGGAAATGGCGTGGTAGACTCCCGACCGGCGACCTCAGGTACCGACCGGGACGAGCGCGCCAGATAGGCCAGAAAACCGGCTGGAGCAAACGACGAAACGATGGTCACAGCAACTCGCACCGAACAGAAAATGGTTACGGGATCGATCAACGGGCAGGAGGTCACAGTCCCGGCAGGCACGGTGATTCTCGAAGCCGCCCGCATGGCCGGGATCGAAGTGCCAAATCTCTGCTTCCAACCGTTGATGCGTGCCTGGGGCTCCTGCCGAATCTGCACGGTCGAAATCCTCGGCAAGCGGGGCGGCCTGATCGAATCCTGCGCCACGCCTCTCGGCGATGGCATGGAGGTCCTCACCCATTCGCCAGGGGTGATGGAGGCCCGCCAGTTCATCCTGCAGATGTATCTGATCGACCATGCCCTCGACTGCCCAACCTGTGACAAATCGGGCGAATGCTATTTGCAGGACAACACCTATCTTCACAATATCCACGCGAACCCGTATCGCCGGCCCAAGCTGGCCCAGGCTTATGAGCACTTCAGCGAACTGATCGACTACAAGTGGGACCGGTGCATCATGTGCAACCGGTGCACGCGCGTTTGCGACGAAATGATCGGCGTAACGGCGATCGAAAGCGCGTTTCGCTCGCTTGAATCGACTATCGCGCCCGCCTATGGCGAAGACCTTACCGATACGATGTGCACCTCCTGCGGCATGTGCATCGCGGTGTGCCCGGTCGGCGCCCTGACCGACCGCCATTTCGGCCTCCATCCGTGGGAACTGGACACCACGGAAACGATTTGCGGCTTCTGCGATGTCGGCTGCACCATCAATGTCGAGGCCAACCGCGGCATCGTGCGCCGGTCGACCAATCTCTGGGAGCGCGGCACAAACCACGGCTATCTGTGCGAGCGCGGCAAGTGGGGTCAGGAACAGGTCCAGCATCCGGGCCGCCTCTTCTACCCCACGCTGCGGCGCCGGGAGGGCCCCACGGGCGTCTTTGCGTACGAAACGACCTGGGACGAAGCGATCGATCAGATTGCTGAATCGCTCGCGCATTATCAGGGTGAGCAATTCGCCTTTCTTGCCTCGCCTGACAACACGAACGAAGAGACCTATGTGGCCCAGCTCTTCACGCGAGCGGTCATGGCCAGTCCCAACATCGACCGCTCCATGAGCGGCGCCCAAGCGAACGTCGCGGAAGCGACGGTGCGCGGACTCGGGGTTGACGTCAGCAATACGAACAGCATGCAGGAGCTCTTTTCGGACGTGAAGGCTGGTCTGGTGGTGGGGCCGGACCTGGGAGCCACGGCCCCTGTCGCGTCGTACTGGTTCTATCACTCGCAGATTTACCGAGAAGCGCAGTACGTGGTGATCAGCCATGACGATTACCCGCTTGGTTGGCGGTCTCCTCTGTTCCTCAAACCGCGGCCAGGGACAACCGCCACGCTCCTTAACGGGATCGCCCGCGAGATTCTGAGTCAGGGATGGGCCAGTCCCGCCGCGTCGTCCGACAGCCTCCCGGCGTTCCGAGCAAGCCTGGAGCGATTCGATAACGATCATGTTTCGGAGGTCACGGGCATCTCCAGCGAGAACATTCGCGCTGCCGCACGCCTCTACGCTACGGCTGGCACGAAGCCGAACACGGAGAATCAGTACCCGGCGTCCCTGATCTATCAATCGGTCGCGCACGCCGGGATCGATGCGACCGGTCAGTCCCCATACGGCGATCCCGATGAGATCACCGCGGCCTGTATCAATCTGGCGATCATTACCGGAAACATCGGTCGACCAGGCGGCGGCATCGCTAGCCCACGCGGATCAGCCAATTTCCAGGGCGCGACCGACATGGGCGCTCACCCGGCGCTGCTTCCGGGTGGCCTGGCCGCGTCGAGTCCTGAGGCGCGCCTCCGCTTTGAAGCCGCCTGGATGCCGCAATGGGGAGAGAAGGCGACTACCAGCAACGGCTTCGTTCCGGTGCGCAGTCTGCCAGCTCAGAAGGGTCTGAGTGTTCGTGAACTCCCGGATGCAATCGAAGCTGGCCGCATCAAGGCGATGATCATCGGCAACACCATTGGCGGCCGCTACGAGCCGTTGGATGCGCGGCTTATGGCCGCGCTTGAGAAGGTTGAGTACCTGGTGGTCACGGACGCGTACGCCGAGACGCCCCTTGGCAACCTCGCGCACGCGGTGCTGCCGATGGCGATGTCCATGGAGAAAGACGGCACGTTTACCGCGTTCGACCGCACGGTCCAACGTCTCCGCGCGGCGGTTCCGCCCATGGGCGAGGCACTGGGAGGCATCGAGATCTTTGCTCGCCTGGCTCGTCGCATGGGTTACACCATGGCCTACCGCAATCCGGCGCAGGTCATGGATGAAATCGCCAAACTCGTTCCCGGCTACGGCGGCGTGACCTATGCCCGGCTGGAGCGCGATGGGCTGAATGTGCCCACGGCATCGTATGCCGATGCCGGCACTCCGATTCTCGACGCCGCCCACCTGCTGACGCCTCAGCTCGTTTCCGCCCGATCAATGCCTTAAGCGGGCAGGAACTGGAGACCTGAATGTTTGACGAAGTCAAGGGATTCAAAGTTACCTTCATGCGGCTGTTCAAGCCGGCGGTAACGATTATGTATCCCGAAGAAAAGCGCCACATGGCGCCGCGCTACCGGGGCCTCCCCTCGTTGCGAACCGATCCGGATACCGGCGAGGCGCTCTGCGTGGCGTGCGGACTGTGCGCTCGCATCTGCCCAACGTCATGCCTTGAGATGCACGTCGTGCCCTCGGAAGAAGGCGACCGGGAGCTTGGCGAGTTCATTCTGCGGGCTGGCCGTTGCATGTTCTGCGGTCTCTGCTCTCAGGTTTGCCCCGTCGATGCCATTACCATGAGCCATGAATATGAGCTTTCGGTCATGGACCGGGATGGCCTCATCTACACCAAGACGGAGCTCGCATCCATCGGCGGACAACTGCCGAACTGGTGGGAGGCTGGCTCCGGAGCGTTTGCCGGCGCCCCGGATGCCTGGGCCGGCACACGCGATGGCAAGGCGCTCCTGGGCAAGGGCGTCGATTAGGCTTCCCCTGATGAAAGGGTCAAGTTTGACGAGACCCCTTCGTGGGTCTCGTGTCGTATCATGGCACGTGATTCACGCGCCCTCATTCAGCGAAAGGTCTTCCCCGTGGCAACAACCATCCAGGACACCCGCAAAAGCTCCGTCAACGCGACAAAGCAGTATCCCATCTACGTCGCCGGCGAATGGCAGACCTCGGCGGAACCGCTCGAAGTTCGCAATCCTTACTCGGGCGAGACGATCGGCGTCACCTTTCAAGCCTCTCGCGATCAGTTGGAGCAGGCGATCGTCGGGGCCGAACGCGCCTTCGAGATTACCCGCACCATGCCCACGTACGAGCGGGTCGCCCTCCTCGAAGCAATGGCCGCTGGCCTGAAGGCGCGCCGGGATGAAGTCGCCCGCATGATTTCACTCGAAGCGGGCAAGCCTATCCGCGATGCGGAAGTGGAAACGGATCGCGGCGTCTTCACGCTGGCAACCGCCGCGGAAGAGGCGAAGCGGATGGAAGGCGAGGTCATCGCGCTCGACCTCCTCCCCTCCTCGAAGGGGCGTAGCGCCATCGTGCGCCGATTTCCGATCGGTCCCATCGCCGGCATTTCTCCCTTCAACTTTCCACTGAACCTCGCGCTGCACAAGATCGCTCCCGCGATCGCCTCGGGCAACACCATTGTCCTGAAGCCGCCCTCTCGCGATCCGCTGACGATGCTGCTCTTCGCCGAGATCATCGAGGCCGCGGGCGTTCCCAAGGGCGCGGTCAGCATCATGCCGATGGACCGCGAGGTGGGCGACGCGTTGGTCGAAGACCCTCGCTTCAAGCTCCTATCGTTCACTGGCTCCCCGGATGTCGGCTGGGCGATGAAGAACCGCGCCGGCAGGAAGAAAGTCGTGCTGGAGCTTGGCGGAAACGCCGGGGTCATCGTCGATTCCGACTCCGATATCGACTTCGCCGTCGGCCGCGTTCGCATCGGCGCCTTCGCCTACTCCGGTCAGGTCTGCATTTCGGTGCAACGGGTCTTTGTGGTCGAGGATGTCTACGAAGAGTTTCGCGACAAGCTGGTGACCGCGGTCAAGGCGATCAAGCTCGGCGATCCTCTTGATCGCACCACCGATTTGGGGCCCATGATCGACCGGAAGGCGTTGCTGCGCACCCAGTCCTGGATCGATCAGGCCGCGGCAGACGGCGCCAATGTGCTGACCGGAGGAGCATCTGAGGAAGGCTTTTTCCAACCGACGGTGATCGAAAACGCCGATCCCACCAGCTTCGTCTGTTCGAAGGAAGCGTTCGCACCCCTCGTTACGCTCGCTCCGGTGAAGTCGTTCGGTGAAGCCGTGCGCAAGATCAATGAGTCAGAATTTGGTCTGCAGGCCGGTGTCTTCACCAATTCGCTGGAAAAGGCGCTGACCGCGTTCGAGCGTATCGAAGCGGGAGGCGTCGTCATCAACGATGTCCCGACGTACCGCATCGATCACATGCCCTACGGTGGCGTGAAGTCGTCCGGGCTCGGCCGTGAGGGCCTCAAGTACGCCATCGAGGACATGACCGAGCCCCGCCTTATGGTGCTGAATCGCCTAGAGAGTCAAGCCGTCACCCTCGGCTGATTCCGGGAAGCGAATCGAGCTTGTACGGTGGCCGCCCATGACGCGTCAGGGCGGCCACTCCACCGTTAGAGGCGTCTTCTTGTGAAAACAGTGCCCATGCATGATCTGGGAGATCGGCTGATTCACGATCTTCGCGCCGACTACCCATCGCCCGCCATCGTCGCATCGGCAACCGCTCAGCCGTTACGCGACCGATTCAGCGAATTTGGCGCCGAGGCCGGTCGCTCCGGCCATCGCCTCGAAGAAGCCATGTCCGCCGCGCAAAAGGACCAACAGAATTTTTTCTAACGGACACGATGGCAGCGCCAACAACCCCCGACCCCCAAAGCCGCCGCAACCCC
>JBBRVX010000227.1:0-7837 GCA_038246475.1 Thermomicrobiales bacterium
CTGGACGAAAGCCCCCTAAACGGGGCTGAAGACGACGAGATAGGCCGGGGCAAGCCGGGCATCGTGGCCTTGACAGACCACTCATGCGGAATCCGGGGAATCACTTCCTCGTGTTGCGGCGAGCCCTCACCCCTACCCCCCTCTCCCAGTGCGCTGGAGAGAAGGGGAATCAGGCTCCAGCAGACTGTGATTCCGGCGGTGATCAACCGTATTCCATATCAGGGCTCTGGGGTGGCGAACTTGGCAAGCGACTCCAGCGGCTCATAGGGGGCGTAGCCGGTGAGCTCCACATAGCCCAGTCCATGCACCGGCTCCCCGGCAAACGTGCCCGTCACGGTCACTTCGCCTTCCCAGTAGATCACCCCGGTCGTCGCGCGCGTATCAAGTTCCTGGTCTTGCAACGTTGGGCTCACCATGATGTCCAGATCGCGCGAAGGGAGGCTGATCTCCCAGCCCGACGGATAGGTCGTGCCCGTCGTGGCGCTTCTCCATTCTCCCTTGGGAGTCACGGCGAAATCACCCTCCCGCAGCACGGTAAGGTCCCCTTCCGGCCCGACGATCGAGCCATCGACGCGCAGCGTCTCGCCATTCGGTCCGCGAATCAGGTAGAGCATCAGATCGACATTATTATCGAGCTGGATCGAGAACCAGTCCCAGCCGCCATCTTGATACGTCTCGAAATCGCCCCACTGGTGGTCCATCCAGGCTTCGCCAATGACCGCCACCGGCCCCGAACCGAGATCGAGCTCGCCGGAGATGTCCATCCGTGTCCAGGAGTAGTAGTACGAGGCGGTTCCGTTCCCGTAATCGATGTAGCCATCGCCATCATGCAGCGCGGCCGGTTTCGTGGCGTTGACAGCGAGTTGCATTGCGTAGCCTGGCATGTCGGCCTGCAACGCAAACGCGCCATCGCCTCCACGCATCGTCCAGCCGTTCAGATCCAGGTCGAGCACGTCCGCATCGCCAGCAACCCCATTTGCGCCCAGGATGCGCTGATCGTACGTAAACGCGCCCTTCCGGCTATCCGCGATCGCGAAGTGAGAGACGTACCCCTCTAGCTCTCCCGAATTGGCCCGGAACATGACGTATTCAAATCCGTACCGATCTCCCTGCCCCGTAAAGAGATGCCCGGTGAAATACCACCATTCGATCTTCGCATCGTGTGGGCCATCGTCGCGCGGAAATTCGACCGGGATGGGAGCATCTCCAGCCGCTGGCGTCGCCTGCCGGCCGAGCGTGGCGGCCGGCAACGACAGAATAAGCAGCAGCAGAACAGCAACGAACCCAACAATCGAGGATGCCGGCCGACCCCGGAATGACATGCTCACGCGATCTCCTCAACCAATGTGCGATCTGGAATCCACCGCCGCAGCGGCCGCGGCAGCCACCAGTTCCAATTTCCCAATAGCCTCATCGTGGCCGGCACGAGCAGCGCCCGCACCACCGTGGCGTCGAGGAAGACCGCCAAGGCGATGCCGAACCCCAACGCCTTGATGAGGACTACATCAGCGGTGACGAACGACGCCGTCACGACCACGACGAGCAACGCCGCCGAGGTAATGATGCGCCCACTTCGCTGCAAGCCCAGCGCCACAGCCTCGGTGTTGTCGCCGGTGCGCTCCCATTCCTCGCGAATGCGCGACAGGAGAAAGACCTCATAGTCCATGCTCAGGCCAAAGAGGACGCAGAACATGATGATCGGCAATGAGGCCTCAACATAGCCGAGGGGCTCGAACCCGAGCAACTGCCCCAGATTGCCATCCTGAAAGACCCACACCAACGCCCCGTACGACGCCACGATCGACAAGCCATTCATCAGGATCGCCTTCAAAGGCAGGAGGAGCGAGCGGAAGAGGACCAGCAGAACCAGATATGTGGCCGCGACCACCAGCGCGACGGCTTTCGGAAAATCGGAGTACATCGCGTTCACCGAATCGACGATCTCCGCCGTACCCCCTTCGACCTTGAGCGTCATGCCAGCCGGAGAGATCGCGCGAATCTCGGCCAGCAACGCCTTGTTCTCTTCGGCGTTCGGCAGGTACCGCGTGTAGGCGATGACGACTGCCGCGTTGTCGCTGGCCAGGCGCGCGGCCCCGGTATCGATGCCCAAGCGCCCTAGACCGCGCTGCAGGCTTGCCGCCGCGACAGCCTGCCCCTCCGGCAGCGACGGTGGCGCGATGCTCTGCACACGGGCCACTCGAGGATCGTCAGCCAGCCGCGCTCCAATGGCATGGATCTCTCGCAGATTGTCATTCGAGAAGATCCGCCCAGGAGCCTCCAATACGATGACGAACGGCGAAATCTCACCGATCCCGTACTCGCTGACGAGCAGATCGAACGCCTGGCGCGACGGCAGATCGGGCGGCAGGATCGTGGCGCTCGGGGAGGAAATGTTCGCGTGCAGAAAGGGCAGGCCAAAGAGGAGCAGCAGCGCCAGGGTCGGCACCAGCACCGCCACTGGCCGCGCCATCACGCCCCGCGACAGCCGCACCCAGAAGCCGCGATCTTCTCCCGCGCCACCCCGTTTGCTCCAGGGCGGAGCAAAGCGCTCGATGCGCGTCCCCACCACCGAGAGGAGCGCGGGCAGAAGCGTCAATGCTGCGACTGTCGACCAGGCCACGACCACCACGCCGGCGATGCCGACCGAGCGCAGGAACATGAACTCGAACAGGGAAAGGCCCATTAACCCGATAAGCACCGTGGTTCCGGAGAAGAAGACCGCCTTCCCCGCCGTGGCCGTTGTGCGCTCCACGGCCAGCGGCACATCCCCGTTGGTTCGGATCAACTCTTCGCGAAACCGCGATGTTATGAACAGCGAATAATCGACCGCCAGCCCCAGGCCCAGCATCGTCGCCAGGTTGAGCACGAAGATGGAGAGGTCGGTCACGCCTGCCAGGAAGAGGATCGAGACCAGGACCATGGCCACGCCCGCCGCCCCCACCAGCAACGGCATGGCCGCGGCCACCACCGAGCCGAAGACGAACAGGAGGGTGACCAGCGCGATGGGAAAGACGATCAGCTCTGCCCGCTGCAAGTCCCGCTGGCTCACCGTCTCGATGTCGCGGTAGAAGGCGGGCGCTCCCGCCACCGACATCTCGATGCCGGGTTGCGGCTGCAACGCCTGCTCGAAATCGGTCGTCAGCCGCTGCGCCTCCTCGGGCGGGAGATCGAGCCCGACCAGCGCGTAGGCGGTGTCGCCATCGGCGGAGATCATCGAGGCTTGAGCCGAGGGCAGCACCACGTCGACCACGTTCGGCAGCAGGCGCACGCGCTCCAGCGAGCGCGCCACTGCTTCTTGAAATTGCGGATCAGTCGCCGCCAACGTCTGAGACTGGTAGATCACGAGCATCGTCGACGGCGAGAAGCCCAGTTCCCGCTGCAGCACCTCGCGCGCTTGCGCGGCCTCGGTGCGCGGCGACGAGAAGCCCCCCACCTTGAGAGCGCCCGCCACCCGCGGCAACAAGGGCACGGCGAGCACGATGGCGATGAACCAGATAGCGAGGATCGCCCACCGCCAGCGGTAGGCCGATCGTCCGAGCAAAGCAAACACGAAGGTTTTCTGGACTCCTGGCGCTAGATGGCGCCACACAAGACCTGGCCCGCGAATCGAAGGCAGGCCCTCAAACTAGGGAATCATCGCCTGTATCGTGCTTCTTGCGCCGGGCCGTTGCTACGCGCTTTCGCCCGGCAAAACCTCGCTAGATTCCGCGAACAAACCATCATCACCGCGCTCAACCCGCCGGACGCTTACCACGGCCGTAACGTCGATCTCTCCATACACATGCGGATAGATCCTAGCCTCATCCTCATAGATCACCCGCGCCCCAACCCGCCCCAAATCTATTTCGAGCACCACAAACTCCCGCCCATCCACCCGATAGTAGCGATTTGCGGTCTCGATCAGCGCCGCCTCACCATCCGTGCAGTGTACGAAGCCTTCTTCGGCAAAGGTCTCCGGCGCGTAGTGACTCGCTTTCTTCTGCGCGTCCCAATGCTCCGCCGGCGTCAGGTGATACGAGATTCCGGTTGCCGTCCTCTCCCACTTGATCCCTCGTTCAGCATCTGTCATTTCGGAACCCTCTTCTTCGCTATCCCGCGAGATTCAAAGCCAAGTTCATGTCATACCGCGTTTGACGCCCTCCCCCGATCTTCCTATCATCGAATCATTGTCCCCGGCCATTTGGACAATCTCATGATCGCCCTACAGGAACCTCCCATGATCGCCAAAGACGATATCCGCCTCACTACTTTGGCCGCCAGCGCGGGGTGTGCCGCCAAGATGGGCCCGGCGACCTTGGCCCGGGTGCTGCGGCCGCTTACGCTTGGCTCGCACCCCGACCTCATCGTGGGTTTGCAGACCAGCGATGACGCAGCGGTTTACCGGGTCGCTCCCGATCTGGCGATCGTGCAAACGCTCGATTTCTTCCCTCCCATCGTCGATGATCCCTGGACGTATGGCGCCATCGCCGCCGCCAACAGCATGAGCGATGTCTACGCCATGGGCGGGACCGTCCTGTTTGCGCTTAATGTGGCCGGTTTCCCCGCTGATCTCCCCCCGCACACCATCACGGCGATCTTCGAGGGCGCCGCCGCCAAGGTTGCCGAGGCCGGGGCCATCATTGCTGGCGGCCACACCGTCACTGACGCCGAGCCGAAGTTCGGGCTTGTTGTGACTGGCACGGTCCATCCCGACCAGGTCTGGACCAAGGCAGGCGCGTTGCCCGGCGATATCCTCTTCCTGACCAAGGCCATCGGCACGGGCATCGTCACCACTGCTTTGAAGCGCGAACGCGTCAGCAGCGCCGATCTCGCCGCCGCTACCGATTCGATGCTCACTCTGAATCAAGCTTCCGCGACGGTTGCCCGCGCGGCCGGCGGCGTCCACGCCGCGACCGATATCACTGGCTTCGGTCTGCTCGGCCATGCCAGCGAAATGGCGGCCAAGAGCGGCGTCGGCCTGCGCCTTGCCTCCGCCGCGGTTCCCCTCCTCCCCGGCGTCCGCGCCTACGCCGAAGAGGGGATGATCGCCGGCGGCCTTGGCCGCAATCGCGACCATTTCACGGACCATGCTGGCGGCATTCGCTTCGATTCCAGCGTCGAACTCGTCCTGCAAACGATTCTCTTCGATCCCCAGTCATCTGGCGGCCTGCTTTTTGCCGTCGATCCCGGCCTGGCCGCTCAGTTTCGTGGCGCTTTCGAAGACGCCGAGCTCCCCATCTGGCAGATCGGCGAAGTCTTCGCTGGCGCCGGCATCGATGTCCTTCCGTGACTGAATCGCTCGCTCTGCCGGAAGCAGCTCCTGGAATCAACCCGGTGACCCGCATTCCGGCCTCTCGCCGCGAATGGAACCGGCTCATGGCCGGGCTCGGCATCCGCCCCAACAAGGGGCTTGGGCAGCACTTTCTCTTCGAGCGCGGCATCGTCGAGCGCATGGTCCGCCAGGCCGGCGTCGATTCCGACGACTATGTGCTGGAGATTGGACCGGGCCTCGGCATCCTCACCTCGGAGCTGATCCGCAAGTCCCACGCGGTGGTCGCCGTTGAGCTCGATCATTCGCTTATTGCGCATCTGCGCACCGCCTTCGGCGACATCCCCCGGTTCGAGCTCGTCGAAGGGAACTCGCTCCATCTTTCCAATGACGATCTGATTCCCGCCGGCGAGCCGTTCGATGTCGTGGCCAATCTCCCCTATTCGGTCGGGACCGCCATCCTGCGCCATCTCCTCGAACAGCCCCGCAAGCCGCGGCGCATTACGGTCATGCTGCAGAAAGAAGTCGCTGAACGCCTCGTGGCCCAGCCGCCCGACATGAGCATCCTTGGCGTGGCCACGCAGTTTTTCGCCGATCCGCACCTCGCATTCGAGGTCGAGCCCGCCGTCTTCATCCCACCGCCGAACGTCGAGTCCGCGGTCGTCATCCTCGACGTGCGAGACGATCCGCTCTTGCCGCCCGAACTGCAGCCCCTCTTCTTCAAGATCGTCAACGCCGGGTTCCGCCAGAAGCGGAAACAGGTCGCCAACGCCATTGCCGATGTCCTGCAACTCCCCAAGCCGAGCATCGCGGCCTGGTTGATCGCCGCGAACATCGATCCGATGCGCCGCGCCGAAACCCTCACCGTTGCCGAGTGGGTCACACTGACCACGTCCGCGCCGCCAGACGTTGCCGCGGCGTGACCGCATCACCGATTCCGAGCGTTACGGTCGAGGCGCCCGCAAAGCTGAACCTCGGTCTTGACGTTGTCAGCCGTCGTCCGGATGGGTTTCACGATCTGGCCACCATTTTCATCTCTATCAGCATCTTCGATCGGCTCTCGATCGCGTCCGCTGACCGGGTGTATCTTTGCTGCGATGATCCCGACCTCGCTTCGGACGACAATCTGGTCCTGCGCGCGTTACGGGCGCTGTGTACTCATTACGGAGAGGATCGTGGCGCTGCTGTCGATCTGCGGAAGGGCATTCCTCCCGCGTCGGGCCTGGGCGGAGCGTCCAGCGACGCCGCCGCGATTCTAGTGGCCGCCCGCGACCTGTGGCGGCTCTCGCTGTCCGAAGCGGAGTTGGAAACCATTGGCCGGCAGGTGGGCAGCGATGTTCCGTTCTTCATTCGCGGGGGCTGTGCCCTTGGCCGCGAGCGTGGCGATCTGCTTGCACCGCTCCCCATCCCGCAAGGCGTCTGGTTCGTGGTCGTCGTGCCAGCGATCACCATTCCCGCCAAGACCGCTACGCTTTTCGCCAATCTTCACGACGATGATTTCAGCAATGGATCCCGGATCGCCCAACAGGCGGAACGCCTGCGCACTAGAGCCAGCATCGACGCTGAATTGCTGGCGAACGCCTTTTCTCGCCCCCTCTATGCCCTCTTTACGGAACTGAAGGACCTTCCCGCCATCATGCGCGCCGCCGGAGCAACCTCGGTTGCCCTCTCAGGGGCTGGGCCAGCCCACTACGCCATCGAATCCGATCCCGAGCGCGCCGAGGCGATCGCAAGCAATCTTCGTGGGCGGTTGGGCGCCATGGCGCGGGTCTTTGTCGCCAGGCCGGTCCCGCCACGAAGGTAGGCCAGTTATGCGGAATCCGGTTAAGCCGTTCCGGCGCCGCGACGGGCTCTCGCCCCCTCACCCGTGGGGCCGGCTGTCAGGGGAGGGAGACGCGAAGGACCGCTCCCGTCGCGACGAGCCCTCACCCCAAACCGCCACCCGCACGCGGGCGACCGGCCCGTCGGGCCGGGAGAGGGGCTTCTGGTCGTGTGCAGAGGACATTTCGGGTGTACCTCCCCCTGTCACTGTGCGCAGGGAGATGGGATTATTGTCGCGTTGAAAATGACATCTCTTGCTTACCTCCCCCTGTGAGCCTGGGTGGCTATGATGGGGATCAGCGATTCCCGTCGGCGACGTACGCGCGACTTAGCAACTGACCCGAACGCAATGATTCAGCCACGCGCTCTGATCAACGGCCGCTACCGGATCACCAGTCGCCTGGGGGAGGGCGGCATGGCCGTCGTCTATCTCGCCCACGATCTACACCTCGGCCGCGATGTCGCCATCAAGATGCTTCGCTCCCAGTTCGCGGTTGATCCCACCTTTCGCGCCCGCTTCGAACGGGAGGCACGCGCGGCCGCTTCGCTTTCGCACCCCAACATTATCGACATCTATGACGTCGGCGAGGACAACGGCGTCCCCTATCTGGTGATGGAGGTGGTTCGGGGTCAGACCCTGAAGGCGATCATCGCCACCGAGGCGCCATTTCACCCCGACGATGTCGCCCAGCTTATTGAACAGATCGGGGCTGCGCTCGACCATGCCCATGCCCGGGGCTATGTCCACCGCGATGTGAAGCCGGGCAA
>JBBRVX010000228.1:0-7715 GCA_038246475.1 Thermomicrobiales bacterium
CCGTGCCCGTCGCCCCCTTCACCCTATGACCCTATCACCCTATCACCCGTTTCCCGTCCTCCGTCCTCCGTCCTCCGTCCCCCGTCACCCTAGGCGCCGCGAACGGCCACGGCTCCAGCGGAGCCCTGCCGTGCCGCCCAGGCGCGGTAGTCAATGTCGGGGAATGGGTTGTCTCGTTCCTGCAGGCTTGCCAGAAATGCGACATCTTCGTCGGAAAGCTCGGAGTTTTCAGCGAGCGTCGCGAGCTGATCAAAACGCGCGAGATGTTCTTCGAAGCGTTCGATCGCGTACTCCTTCGCTTGCCCGGTCGTGACCAGGAAGGGCCAGTCGCTGCTTTGGAGGAGGAGGAGCTCGCGAGCCGCTTGATTCAGCACGTCCTTGTGGATCCCGGTTGCGTCAGGATGATGTTCCACCAACGCTTCCACGCGTTCCTCGGCAGCGTGGATTTTTGGCCACATCCACGCGGTGTCTTCGTTCAGCCAGGTGAAGTGACTACCGCCTGCTCCCCAACTCGATTCCGGGAGCGAAAGAACCGCGCGCGGCGGGTGGACTTCAACAATGCGGCTGGCCGTGCTGACCTCGACCGCCGGACGCAAGGCCAGCCCACGCAGGACGGCCTTTAACCAGTCGACCCCTTCGAACCACCAGTGGCCGAAAAGCTCCGTGTCGTAAGAGGCGGTGATGCTGCCGAATCCTCCGGTCCGATCGCGGTACTCCTGAAGCTGTTCCTCGATGAGGTGGACATAATGACTGGCGTGCGACGCGACCTGTTCCGCCGCACGCGAGGGGTTATAGGGCTCCTTGCTGCCGAGGTCGACTTCCGCGCCAGAGATTCGCCAATACTGCATTCCGGATTCGGCGTCTTTGCGATGAAACTCCCGGTAGGCGAAGTCACCAGGATAACCCGAGTCCGCCGACCAAACCTGTTGCCCAGTCCGTTCGTGTCTGGCAAGCACGGCGACCTGGCCAGGTGCATCGCCAACCCAGTAGGGAAGTAGCGTAGTTCCCGGCGCCTGCTGCTCGTCGGCCGTTGGCTTCGTCACCGCCGAGGCGTAACGGCGCGCGACCGCGCCGTAAGGCCCGACGGTGCCGGGGACGGCCATACCAACAGGACGGCCGCCTTCAACCGTGTGCGTCTCGGCGAAGAAGACCTGCAGCCCTTCTTCGGCCAGGAAGGATTCGAGCCCTGGGCGCCGCACCGATTGACCATCGACGTCTTCGATGATGGCAGGGCGGTAGGCGCACTCTGGCAGCCAGATCGCTTGCGGTTGACGGCCGAAATGCCGATGATACGCCTGCACGCCGGTATGAATCTGGGCATAAATGGAGGAATCCCGCGAAAGCAGGGGAAGGTAGCCATGGGTGGCCGCGCTCGTCGCGATTTCGATAAGCCCTGCGTCCTGCAATTGGCGGAAAGCGCCCAGAAGATCGCTCCGGAAGCGATCCTTGAACGATCCCAGCACGCGGGCATACCAGTGATGGTAGAAGCGGGCGAGGTCGCGCATCTGCACATCGCCGGCATGCTCGAAGCGCTCGATGTCTTTGGCGGCGCGAGCGGCGCGCTCGGCGGCATAGCCAATGAAATGGTCGACGATAAGCGGATCGGCAAGCTGCTCCGCGAGAACTGGCGTAATGCCGATAGTGAGCCGAAACGGGATGCCTTCTTCGCGAAGATCGAACAGGGCATCGAGGAGTGGCACGTATGTCTCGGCGATGGCCTCATGTACCCACTCTTCCCCGTGGGGCCACATCCCCGCCTGTCTGGCGTAGGGGAGGTGGCTGTGCAACATGAAGGTAAAGGCTCCCACTGGTTCAGTCATGCCGTATCTCCCAACCCTATGAACTTCCTTTTCAGGCTATTTCATCCCGCCTGGTCGTGGGAGTAAGGATCGTTCTCGCAGTCGATGCGCGGTCGAGGGCACCGTGTAGTCGTACGGATCGTAGCCACGTTGCCCGGGAAATGCCGGTGATCGGCCATACGTCTCCGTCATCTCGCGCAAGCCATCCGCCAGCCCTTCATGCAACTGATACGGCGCGTAGCGCCAGATCCAGTTGCCCGCGGCGCGTCCCGGTGTATTCATCCGGGCATCGTCGTCCAGCCGCATGATGTCCTGTAAGGGAGCGATCGCTCGATCGGCGACCGAGGACCACGCGCTACGAATCAAATCCCAGGCAATGTCGCTCCCATCGCGCCCCAGGTAGCGCTGGGTGCTGGCGCGGGTTCCGTCTGGCAACGTGCGAAACCAGCCAATCGTCGTCTGGTTGTCGTGGGTGCCAGTGTATGCCACCGATTGCGGATCGTAATTGTGCGGCAGATAGGCATTGTCGGGACCTGTATCGAAGGCGAATTGCAGCACCTTCATCCCGGGGAATCCCAACTCCGCGCGAAGCGCCGTGACGTCGGGGGTAATCAGTCCAAGATCCTCGACGATAAAGGGGAGCGGCCCGATCGCATGCGCCATGGCGTCGAAGATCGCCCTCCCCGGCCCAGGTTCCCAATGACCATCAGCGGCGGTCGGCGAACCGATGGGCACGATCCAGGATGCGGCAAAGGCCCGGAAATGATCGATCCGCAAGGCATCGACGCGGTCCAGTGTCGCCCGCACTCTGGCGATCCACCATGCGAAGTTCGTTTCCGCGTTTTGGTCCCAGTCGTAAACCGGGTTGCCCCAGAATTGACCCTCGGTGGTGAACGCATCAGGAGGAACGCCGGCGACCTCGGTGGGCCGGCCCGTCTGATCGAGCCGAAACAGGGCGCGATTGGCCCACACATCCGGGCTATCGTAGGTCACGAAGATAGGGAGATCGCCTAGAACCACGATGCCGCGATCGCTCGCATAGCGACGCAGCTCGCTCCACTGGTGGTCGAACAGAAACTGCGAAAAGGCGTGAAAGCGAATATCCTCATCGAGCCGTTCGCGCGCCGCCGCCAACGCCTCCGGCTGGCGGAGCGCGATTTCGGCTGGCCAGTCGCACCAGGCCAGTCCCTCATGAGCATCCTTGAGCGCCATGAAGAGGGAAAAGTCGTCCAGCCAGGTCCGGTGCGCGTCGAGATACGCTTCGAATGGGGGCCGGAGATCGGAGGCTCCGCCGCGACGAAAGCGCTGAAAGGCTTCGCGCAAGCGGGGCAGCTTGTAGGCGCGCGCGGCATCGTAGTCAACATGCGCCTCGGAAAACCAGGGCGTGTCGTCTCGTCGATCGTCCTCGAGAAGTCCGTCGCCGATCAGCCACGGCAGCGAGATGAGGAGTGGGTTTCCCGCGAATGCCGAGGGCGACGAGTAGGGTGAATTCCCTGGTCCCACCGGGCCAAGCGGCAGGATCTGCCAATCGGATTGCGAACCGCGCGCCAACCAATCGACGAAGCGAAACGCCGCCTCGCCGAGGTCGCCGATGCCATCGGGACCGGGAAATGAGGTTGGATGGCAGATTACGCCGCCGCGGCGGATTCGATGCATCGTCGCTCCCAAAGTCGAATCAGCAAGTGCACGTTCAGGGCCAGCAGCGACATGGAGCCTCTAAAGGATTGGCTACCTCGCTCCACCCGCCGCGCGATAGCGCTCACGACATTCGGCGACCACCTGCACCGTCTCCTCGAGATCGTGCCAGCCGAGGACCTCGGTCTGCTTGGGTTCGAGAATCTTGTAGGTGTCGAAAAAGGTTTCGATTTCCCGCAGCCAGTGATCCCCAAGGTCGGGGAGGGTGAGCACATGGGCGTAACGAGGATCGCCGACCGGTACCGCGAGGACCTTGAAGTCGGATCCTTTTTCGTCGTGCATATCGAGCCCTCCGAGCACTCGCGCCTCGATCATGCAGCCGGGAAACGTCGGCTCCTGAACAAGCACAAGCACATCCAACGGATCCCCATCCCCGGCGAGCGTCTCGAAGATAAACCCGTAGTCCGTCGGATAATGGACGGAAGAATAAAGCACGCGATCGAGCTTGAACCGCCCGGTGGCCTCGTCATATTCATATTTGTTGCGGCTTCCTCGCGGGATCTCGATGAACGCGCTGATGATTGCGCGCTCGTCCGCGTGATCGCGATCACCATCTGCGCGCGGGTTCTTCCACGCGGCCGCGACAGCGCTTTCCTCGGGCATGTGTCATCTTCCCCTGTATCGAAATCCGGTGGTTGGCCACGGAGACCGTTGCCGATCATTAACAGGGGACCGTACCACGCCGCACCCGCGACACTGGCCTTGCAATGCTTGAGGCCCGCGCGGTGCGGGCCTCTGTGAAACGAACCGGCAGCGAACCCGGATTACTCGGGACTGCTGCCTTGACCGCCAGCGCTTACCAATTCGCCCTCGACCGCCGTCTCGGCAGACGCCTCGGCCTCGCCCTCCGGCAGATCGCCCCGGCGGGATTGCGCGTCGCGCTCCGCTCGGGCCGCCAACCGCGATTGACGTTTCGAGGGCCGATTTGCCACCGCTGCAGTTTCGACACGGCGCATAAAGCGTTCCACCTGTCCGGCAGTATCGACGATGCGCTGCTCGCCCGTATAGAACGGGTGGCAAACATTGCAAAGGTCCGTTCGGAGCGAAGTCTTCGTCGAACGCGTTTCAAACGTGTTGCCGCAGGCACAGGTGACAGTGGCCGTCTCGTACTTGGGATGAATTCCAACCTTCATGACAACTCTTTCTCTGGAACGTCCCTATGCCAGGGCACTGAGACATGTCTTCATTACGGGAATAGGCGCTAGTCGGCCGCGGCAGCGGCCTCGACGTGCGCCACGGATTCGTATGCCGGCTTGAGCAAGCCCTTGCCGCCACCGACCGGATAGACATCCGCCGGATAGACGCTGATACGGCGCTTGGCTCGCGTCACGGGCTCGAAGCAGACCACCCCATCGATTTTCGCGTAGATGGTGTGATCCTTGCCGATCCCCACATTCTGCCCAACCCAGAACTGGGTCCCGCGCTGGCGCACCACAATGGTGCCCGAGCGGACATACTGGCCGTCAGAACGTTTGACGCCGAGGCGCTTTGATTCGCTGTCGCGGCCGTTGCGCGAACTCCCGACGCCTTTCTTGTGAGCCATGATTTCGTCTCCCTCCTGCCTTTCGAGGTTAGGCGTTGATGGCGCTGATCGTCACTCGGGTGAGCGACTGACGATGGCCCGTGCGACGTCGGTAGCGCTTCTTTGGCTTGTACTTGAACACGACGATCTTTTCGCCGCGAAACTGGGCTTCAACGCGGGCGTTGACGGAAGCGCCGCTCACCAGCGGTGTACCGACTCGCGCGGAGCCATCGCCGCCGATCATCAGCACCCGATCAAACGTGACATCCGTGCCGGACTCGACTGGGAGCTTTTCGACTGCAAGGCTTTCGCCAACGGCAACCCGGTATTGCTTTCCGCCGGTTTCGATAATGGCGTAGGTTCCATTGCTCGATGCGGTATCGACCATGACGATCTCAGCTCGCTCTCTTAACTCATACCAGCCGGACGGAGGCCCGGAAGCCGCACAACGCAAAACCGGGTGTTCGACGCACCCGCGACAGGGCACTATACCATACGTCTATCGTGATTCATTCCGATAGCAGGTGGCCGGAGGCGTGATGGGCAATCGTCAGGGAAAATCGGAACATGTCGAAATTGAGGCGCGCGTGGCCTTGGCCCTCGCGCGGGCCAACCGAGAGCTGACCGGGAGCGAAGCCGGCATCGTCCGCGAGCGGGTCTCGCGTTCGATTGAACATCGAAAACAGCTGCGGACCCTCTCGCTGGAGAACCAGGACGAACCGGCGCCCGGTTTCGACCCCGAATCATTCTCGCATCCTGGGCCATGGAAGGACGCGCCGTGAACGGCAATGATGCCGCACCCGCCTTCGCGACCATTTTGGAGCTCGGCCTCGCGCTGCGGAGCGGCCAGACGACCGCGGTCGCCCTGGCCAATGAGGCGTTGAGACGGCTCGAAAGCACGGGACGGGCGTTGAACGCGGTCGTGACCACGACGCCCGAAACGGCTCTTGCTCTGGCTGCCCGTGCTGACGACGAATTGGCCAATGGGCACGATAGAGGCGCACTTCATGGGATTCCTTACGGTGCAAAGGATCTGCTCGCCGTGGCGGACTATCCCACCACGTGGGGCGCCGCTCCGTTCCGGACTCGGCATATCGACGGCAACGCCGCGGTTGTCGAACGTCTGGAGGCCGCCGGAGCGGTGCTGGTGGCGAAGCTCGCCATGGTCGAGTTCGCGGGAGGCTTCGGGTACGACCAGCCCGACGCCGCATTCACGGGGCCTGGCCGCAACGCGTGGAACCCCGATCGATGGGCGGGCGGCTCGTCCAGCGGGTCCGGGGCCGCCGTCGCGGCGGGTTGCGTGCCGCTCGCTATCGGCACGGAAACATGGGGCTCGATCCATGGACCGGCAGCCTACAATGGCATAACGGGATTCCGTCCAACCTACGGCCTGGTCAGCCGCCATGGAGCCATGGCCCTTTCCTGGACCATGGACAAGATTGGACCGATGGCGCATAGCGCCGAGGATTGCGAACTCACGATGCTGACATTGGCCGGTCACGATCCGCGTGACCCCAGCACGCTGCGTCGGTCCGCATATCAATCAGATAGGCGGCGAGAAGGCTTTCGCTTTGCCACGCTGACGGGCGCGACGATTGGCGTCGAGGCGGAGATCGCCGACCGCTACCATGCGGCGCTTGAGGTCTTTCACGCGATGGGTTCGGTAGATGAAGTCAACTTGCCGGAGCTTCCGTTCGATGCGGCGGCTGCAACCATCATTTCGGCTGAGGCGGCGTCGGCGTTCGAGATTTTTCTGGAGGAGGGCGCCGCGGCCGAATTGACGGCTCCAGAGGATCGGGTCGCACTCCTGGCCGCGCTGAGTCTTCCCGCCGTTGACTACCTGCGTGCATTGCGCGTCCGTCGCAAGGCGATGGCGGCCATGGACGATCTGCTCGCTCCATTCGACGCCGTGCTCACGCCCGGACGTGCAACGGTAGCGCCGCCTATTGATCAGCAATTTCCGGAGGAACCAAAAGACCCCGGCGCACGTACCATCGATGGAGCGGCAAATCTGTGTGGACTGCCGGGTCTCATGATGCCCATGGGTTTGGGACGGCACGGATTGCCGGCTGCCGTCGGCCTGACCGGGCGTGCCGGATCGGACGCAACCATTCTTGCCGTCGGAATCGCGTTTCAGGAACGATCGGGATTTCATCGGGAGATGCCGCCGGAACCCGTCGCGAATGCGCGCTCTGCGTTACATCCGAGCTAGACAAGGACGATATCGCAATGTTGGACAGATGGAAATTGACGAAACGTGACCGTCTCGCGATCGACACCGAGGCGGGGGATGCAGGGGATAAAGAAGGCGCCGGCGCACGCCATCCGCATCGAGCGCGGCTCGCCAGGAGCGCGACCCTGGTGGCATTCACCTTCGCGACCGGTGTCCTGGTGGGACATGGGTTGCCTGGGGGACCCGGAGTCGCCGACGCCGACTCGTCGCTGACAGGCCGGCCGGAGTTTTCTACGTTGGAGGACACCTGGGAGCTGATCCACGCGCAGTGGCCACGTCCCGATGAGCTCGATGACGCGGCGCTGATCTACGGCGCCGCCAAGGGGATGGTCGATGCCCTGGGCGACGAGGGCCACAGCGCGTTCCTCGATCCGACGACGGCCGCCGAGATCGCCAGCGAAAGCGAGAAGGAGTACGTCGGGATCGGCGTCGAAGTCGATTCGCGGTGCGGCGTGCCGGTCGTGGC
>JBBRVX010000229.1:0-7711 GCA_038246475.1 Thermomicrobiales bacterium
AGCCGCGCGGATACGTCTGTGTTTGCGCCGTGAGGGGAGCAGCGTGAGCCGGTACCGGGTGTCCATGGACATCGGCGGGACATTCACCGATGTCGTCGCCTATGACGAGTCGTCGGGCGCCTATGTTGCCGGCAAGGCGTCGACCACCCCGCGGGATTTGACCGAGGGCGTTTTCGCCGCGCTTGACCAGGTCGTCACCTCTCCGGCCGAGATCGGCTTCACGGTGCACGGCACGACGCAAGGGCTCAACGCCTTCCTGCAACGCCGGGGCGAGAAGATCCTCCTCCTGGCGACCGAGGGCGCGGGTGACGTCTATCACATCGCCCGCGGCAACCGGCTCCGTCTCTACGACATCCATTACCGCAAGCCGACGCCGCTGGTGCCGCGCGGCGACATTGTCGAGATTGGCGGGCGGCTCAACTATGCCGGCGAAGAGCTGGAGCCGCTCGATGAAGAAGCGATCCGCGCCGCCGCGCGCCGGGTACGCGACGAAGGCTTCGGCGCGGTGGCCATCGCCTTTCTCTTCAGCTTTCTCAATCCCGCGCACGAGCTGCGCGCGGGCGAGATCATGACCCAAGAGGCGCCGGGCGTCGCCATCTCCCTCTCCCACCGCGTCGCCCGCGAATGGCGCGAGTACGAGCGGACCTCGTCGACCGTGGTCGATGCCTACATCGCGCCGGTGGTGCGCCGCTATCTGGAGCGGCTGGAAGCGGAGATGCAGCGCCGTGGGCTGGGCGTGCCGCTGCACGTGATGCAGTCGAGCGGTGGCATCGTCACCTCCCAGTCCGCGCGCGATCTCTCCCTACAAACGTTGCTTTCTGGCCCGGTCGGGGGAACGGTTGGCGGCGTGGCCCTGGCCCGCATCCTCGACCGGCCCAATCTGATCTGCATCGACATGGGCGGCACCAGCTTCGACGTCAGTCTGGTGGTCGATGGTAAACCCGATGTGGCCTCGGAAACGACGTTCGAGGGGTTTCCTCTGCTGATGTCGGTGGTGAACATCCACACCATCGGGGCGGGTGGAGGCTCGCTGGCCTATAGCGAAGCGGGGGGCCTGCGCGTCGGCCCGCAGAGCGCGGGGGCGGACCCCGGTCCGGCCAGCTACGGCCGCGGCGGCGACAAGCCGACGGTGACCGATGCCAACCTCGTGCTGGGACGCGTCGATCCCGACGCCTTCGCCGGCGGACGCATGACCCTCGACCGGGAGGCGGCCGAACGCGCCATTGCCTCCCTCGCGAGCGAGTTGGGACTGAGCGTGGTCGATCTCGCCGAGGGCATCTGCGATGTGATCAACGCCAAGATGGGGCAGGCGATCCGCACCCTGACCGTGGAAAAGGGAATCGAACCGCGCGACTTCGCCCTCGTCGCCTTTGGCGGGGCCGGGCCGATGCACGCCGTCTTCCTGGCCCGCGAGCTGGGCATCGAAGAAGTGATCGTACCCCCCTTCCCCGGCGCCTTCTCCGCCTGGGGGATGCTGGAAACGGAGATTCGCAAGGATTTCAGCCGCACCTACTACACCGCGCTTTCGCTCCTCGATCATGGCGATCTCGCGCGTACGCTGGCGGAGCTGGAGGCCGAGGGGTTCACCTCCCTGGAGGACGAAGGGATCACTCGCGAGACTGGACGGGTCCAGCACGCGGTGGACATTCGTTATGTCGGGCAGGAGTACACTCTGACGATTCCCCTGTTGCGCGCGGAGGAGCCTCTGGATGCGGGGTTCGACCGGGCGGTTTCCGGCCGCTTCCATGCCGCCCATCAGACCCGCTTCGGGCATGCCAACACCGGCGCTCCCGTCGAGTTCGTCGTGGTGCGATCGATGGCGCTTGGCGATCTGGGCCGCGTCCAGCCCGCGCTGCAGGAGGCCACAGATGACCCATCGTACCCATCGAGCAGCGCCGAGGTGACGTTCGGGCGCAGGACGATTCCGACCAGAATGATCCAGCGCGACGACCTGCCCGTGGGCAGCGTCGTGGAGGGCCCGGCCATCGTCTCGGAACCGACGGCGACCACCGTCGTCCCGCCGGGCGCGATCCTCCGCGTCGATTCCTTCGGCTCGCTGGTGATCGCGGTTGGAGAGGAGCAGTAGATGGCAACCACCGTGCAGATCGACCCCATCACGACCGAGATCATCCGCAGCGCCTTCACCGCCGCCGCCGACGAGATGAACGCCACGCTGATTCGCTCGGCCTACACGCCGGTGATTTACGAGATGAAGGATTGCTCGGTGGCGCTTCTGGACGCCGAGCATCAGGTGCTGGGCCAGTCGGCGGGATTGCCGATCTTCCTGGGCAACCTCGAAATCTGCACGAAGCTGACCGAGCAGATGTATGGCCGGGATGTCTGGAAGCCGGGCGATGTCTGGATCATGAACGATTCTTACCTGACCGGCACCCACCTCAACGACATGACCGTCTTCGGGCCGATCTTTCACGAGGGGGAGCTGTCTGGATTCGCCGCCTCCCGCGCCCACTGGCTCGATGTGGGGGCCAAGGATCCCGGCGGGCCGATGGATTCGACTTCGATCTATCAGGAAGGGATCCGGCTCGGCCCGACTCGGGTCGTGGAGGGGGGCGAGCAGCGCGTCGACATGACCGACCTGCTCGGCCGCAACAGCCGCTTCTCCTACCCAGCGATCGGCGACCTGGGAGCCCAGATCGCCTGCGCCCGCACCGGACAGGCCCGCCTCTCGGCGATCATCGACCGCTACGGCCCCGAGCTGATCGCGGCCGCCCGGGAAGAAATCTTCGCCCAGACCGAGCGCTACGAGCGCGCGGCGGTGGCGGCGATTCCAGACGGGATTTACTCCGCCGAGGGGTGCCTCGACAACGACGGAAACTCGCCCGATCCCTGCTGGGTGCGCCTGACCGTCGAAATTCGCGGCGACGAGATGACCATCGACCTTTCGGGGACGGATGACTCCAAGGGCGGTCCTGTGAACTGTGGCGAAGCCCAGGCCATCTCCGCCTGCCGGGTGGCCTACAAGCTCCTGATCAATCCCCACAATCCCCCGAACGGCGGTGGATTTCGCCCCCTCTCGGTGAAAGTCCGGCAAGGTTCGATGCTGGGCGCGCAGGAGCCCGCCCCTTGCCAGTGGTACTTCTCGCAGCTCGGTCTGCTGATCGACCTCGTGGTCAAGGCGCTGGCCGACGTGCTGCCGCAACAGGCAGCCGCCGCCAGCTACGGCGACTCGATGATCGTCAGCCTCTCCGGCATCGACCATCGCAACGGGCGCCCCTGGCTCGACCTGGAACCGACGGTCGGCGGCTGGGGCGGCTGGGATGGCTGCGATGGCGAGAGCGGATTGATCAACAACGTCAACGGCTCCCTGAAAGACCTCACCATCGAGATCCTGGAAACGAAGTACCCGATGCGCATGACGCATTACGGCTATCGCACCGACTCCGGCGGTCCCGGAAAGTGGCGGGGCGGCAATGGCGTCATCCGCGAGTACACCATCGATAGCGAATCGGCCACGCTCTTCCTCTGGTTCGAGCGCTCAAAGACCCCAGCGTGGGGGCTCTTCGGGGGGAGCGAGGCCACGCCGCCGATCGTGGTTATCAACCCCGGGCGCGAGGATGAGCAGCGGATGCTCAAATGCAGCAACGTCACCCTGAAGCGGGGCGATGTCCTCCGCACCATGACTGGCGGCGGGGGAGGATTCGGCGACCCCGCGGATCGTGATCCAGACGCGGTGCGGGACGATGTCCGGAATCGGCACGTCTCACCGGAGGCGGCGCGGGAGGTGTATGGAGTCGGAAGTCGTGAGTCGTGAGTCGGAAGTCGGAGGACGGGGGACGGAGGAGGGGAGTTGAGGCATAGGGCGGTTGCACCGGGTGGACGTTTGTAGGGGCGACGCCCGCGTCGCCCGGTTCCATCCGCCGCACACGCTAGCGGTTGGGAGCCGTGTCATGGGTCTCTCTGTCGTCTGGTGGGCGGCGGGCTGCAAGGACGCGGGCGTCGCCCCTACAGCATCGGTGTGGAGAGTGCCCGGGATTCCTTCATCGATCGAGCGGAGTTCGAGTCGAACAGGCATGGGAGGCAAGCGATGAACAGGCTCTTGCGTTGGAAGCGATCGCTGGCGGTTCTCGCCATCGCGCCGCTGGCATTCGGGTTGACGACGTTTGGGGCGCCGGGCACGGCCGCTCAGGACGCGACGCCCGCGGCGACGCCGGTGATGGACTGCGCCACGGTCGACCCCATCAACGTCGCCTTCTTCGGCTTCGCGGCGGCGAACGGCTTTGCCCAGGCCACGTGGGCTGGCGTGCAGGAAGCAGCGGCGGAAATGTGCGCCACGGCCCGCTTCTTCGACCCGAACTTCGATTCCGCGACACAGGTAGCCCAGATTCAGGACGCGATCACCTCCGGCGAGTATCAGGCGTTCGTCATCCAGTCGAACGATGGCAATTCGGTCGTGCCGGTGGTGAAGGAAGCCGTCGCCGCGGGGATCGTCGTCGTCGGCGAGTTCACCCCGATCGGCACCGACTATGACAGCATCGAGCCACAGGTCGAGGGGCTGACCTCGTACGTTGGCACCTCGATCGTCGATAACGGGGAAGGGTTGGCCGAGTTGGGTGTGATGGCCTGCAAAGAGCTCGCCGTCGATCCCTGCAAGGTCGCCTACCTGCAAGGGTTCCGCTCGTTGCCGCTTGACAATGCCCGCACCGAGGCGGTGCTGGCTGGCCTCAAAGCGGCGGAGGGCGTCGAAGTCGTCGCCTCGCCGGAGGGCGGCTACACCCAGGCCAGCGGCCTGGCTGCCGCCCAGGACGTGTTGCAGGCGAATCCTGACGTGAATGTCATCATCGGGTCTTCGCAGGCCATCCTTGGCGCCGAGCAGGCGGTCAAGGACGCCGGGCTGACGGGGGTGGCGCTGATCGGCAATGGCGCCCCGCGCCAGGCCGTGGCCGCGGTCAAGGAAGGGCGTTGGTTCGCGGTCTGGGCCGATGCCGAGATGAGCGCCGGCAAGGAAGCCGCCTCGGTGGCGATCCGGGCCGCGCGTGGCGAAGAGGTCCCCGCATCGGTCGACACCACCAAGCTGCTGCCGACGCCGCTGGGCACGAAAGACAACCTGCCGGCGGACTTCGAGGGGCAGTGGGACGCGTGACTGTTCGGGTGTTGGGGTGAGGGTGATGGGGTGATAGGGGAGTCGGATCGTGGCGGGCATGCGGGGTCGCCGGGCCTACCCCTGAGCCCGGCAGCGGACCTTCCTATCACCCCATGACCCTATCACCCATCACCCATCACCCATGACCCTCGTCCACGTCCGCGACATCTCGAAGCGCTTCGGCGGCATTCAGGCGCTCGATCGGGTATCGCTGACGCTGCACGCCGGTGAAGTGCATGGCCTGGTCGGGGAGAACGGCGCGGGTAAATCGACGCTGGCCAAGATCATTGGCGGCGTCTATCAGCCCGACAGCGGTGACGTGCTCGTCGACGGGCAGCCGGTCCGCTTCGCCGCTCCGCGTGATGCGCTGGCGATTGGCATCGCCACCATCGCCCAGGAGTTGGCGCTGGTGCCAGAGCGCAGCGTGATGGAGAACGTCTTTCTGGGTGTTGAGCCCCGCCGCTTCGGCGTCGTTGAGACGCGGGAGCTGCGCCGCCGCTACGACGCGCTGGCGGCGCGGACCGGGTTCGGGTTGCGCGCGGACGCCCTCGTGGGCAGTTTGCGCATCGCCGAGCGGCAGAAGGTCGAGATTCTGCGGGCCATGGCCCGTGATGCGCGCCTGATCCTGATGGATGAGCCGACCGCCAGCCTCACCGCCGACGAAACGGAGCGCTTGCTGGTCATCGTCCGGCGCCTCGCCGCCGAGGGCACGGCGATCGTCCTCGTCTCCCATTTCCTGGACGAGGTCCTCGCGGTGGCGGACCAGGTCACGGTCATGCGCGATGGTCGCATTGTGCGCACCGCGCCCGCCGCCGAGGAAACCGCGGAGAGCCTGGTCGCCGCCATGATCGGCCGCCGCATCGAGCTGGCCTTCCCCGCGCTGCCGCCGATCGCGCCCGGCGCGCCCGTGGTCCTGAAGGCGGAAGGGCTCACCCGGCGCGGGGCGATTGAGGATATTTCGCTCGAAGTCAGGGCAGGCGAGATTCTGGGGCTGGCGGGGTTGGTCGGCAGCGGCAGATCGGAGATCGCGCGCGCGCTCTTCGGCGCCGACCGCCTCGACGCCGGCCGCATTTCCATTGATGGCGAGCCGGTGTCGATCCGCACGCCGCGGGACGCCGCCGCCGCGGGCATCGCCATGTTGCCGGAGAGCCGCAAGGAGCAGGGCCTCTTCATGGAGCGCACCGTGCGCGACAATGCCACCATCGCCATGCTCCCGCAATTGGCATCGGGCGGCGTCGTCGATACCGGACGAGAGCGGCGGGTGGCCCAGGACGCGATCGCCACGTTTGACGTGCGCACCCGCTCGATCGAGGCGCCCGTGGTGACCCTTTCCGGCGGAAACCAGCAGAAGGTGCTCTTCGCCAAGTGGTTGCTGCTCCGGCCGAAGGTGCTGCTGGCGGATGAGCCGACGCGCGGCGTCGATGTCGGCGCCAAGCGGCAAATCTACGAACTGCTGACCACCCTGGCAAGAGAAGGGATGGGCGTGCTCCTGATCTCCTCCGAGATCGAAGAGGTGCTGGGGCTGTCGCATCGGGTGCTGGTGTTGCGGGCCGGCCGCATCGTGGCCGAGTTCGCGGGGGAAGCGGCCACCCGCGATGCGGTCATGAGCGCGGCGTTTCAAGCGACGCCGTCCGTGGCAGGGAGACTGGCGTGAGCAGCGAGGCGGGCATTGGTGAGATCACACCGGGCAGGGCGGCTAGCTTGCGCGACCGGATCGACGTGCGCTCTTATGGCATTGTGCTCAGTTTTTTGGGCCTCTTCGTCGCGCTCAGCCTGGCCAGCGACAAGTTTCTGACCCAGCGCAATCTGCTCAACATTCTCGACCAATCGGCGCCGGTCGGCATCGTCGCCTGTGGCATCACCATCGGCATTATCTGCGGGGTCTTCGACCTTTCCGTCGGCGCCATCTTCGCCGTGGCCGCGGTGGCCGCCTGCAAGCTCGCGCTGGTGACATCGCCCTGGTTAGCGATCCTGTTGGGAGTCGCGTTCGGCGCGATGCTGGGCGTCTTCAATGGCATCCTGGTCAACGCTATTCAGATCAACTCCTTCATCGCCACCCTGGCCTCGAGCATCGTCTTTCGCGGCATCGCCATCCTGGTCACCGGTGGTCTGATCGTCACCGTCACTGACGAGACCTTCTCGATTCTGGGCACGAATACCCTCCTGGGAGCCAAGTACACGGTTTGGGTCTTCGCCGTCGTGATCCTGACCACGTCGTTCCTGCTGGGCCGCACGACGCTAGGCCGCTACTTCTACGCCGTCGGCGGCAACGCCGAGGCGGCGCGGCTATCGGGCATCCGCGTAGAGCAAATCCGCACCATCGCCTTCGTCATCTCCGGCCTCTGCGCCGGGATTGCCGGGGTCCTCGCGGCGTCGAGAACCAGCTCGGCGCAGCCCGACCTGGGGATGGACCTCGCCCTGCAAGCGATCGCGGCGGCGGTTGTCGGCGGCACCAGCATCATGGGTGGTCAGGGCGCCATCTGGCGAGCGGTGCTGGGCGTCCTGATCCTGGCCATGATCGGCAACGGCTTCAATCTCCTGGGCATCGACACCATCTATCAGCAGATCGTGCAGGGGGTGCTGATCATGCTGGCCGTGGGCCTCGATCAG
>JBBRVX010000230.1:0-7682 GCA_038246475.1 Thermomicrobiales bacterium
CGGCTTCTCCTCGGCCTCGGCGCGGGCTGGCACGAGCCGGAGTACCAGGCGTTCGGCTACCCCTTCGACCATCGCGTCAGCCGCTTCGAAGAGGCGATCACCATCATCCACGGCTTGCTCCGGACCGGGCAGATCGACTTCGAGGGGACGTACTACACCGCCCGCGACTGTGAGTTGCGCCCCCGCGGACCGCGTCCGCAGGGCCCTCCCATCATTATCGGCTCCACCGCGCCGCGGATGCTCGGTCTGCTGGCGAAGTACGGCGACATCTGGAACGCCTGGGCCCGCCAGAGTCTGGCCGAGCTGGCCGAAGATCGGGAGAAGGTCGATGCCGCCATGGAGCTGGCTGGCCGCGATCCGGCCACCGTCGAGCGCACGGTCAGCCTCCTCGTCGATCTGCCGAATGCCACCGGCCGCCCGAGTGAAGAGAAGCCAGGCTTCAAGCCGCGCGAACCGGAAGAGCTGGCCGAGCACCTGCTCAGTTACGCCGAGGTCGGAATCAGCCACGTGCAGCTTATGCTTGATCCGAACACAACCGAAGGGATCGACTGGGCGGCGCGAAGCCTCGAACTCCTGGACCGCGGGTGAGTCGAGAAGTCGAGGAGTCGAGCGCAACCAGCCAGCGTCTGGAAGAGCGGACGTGCGGTTGATTCACACGCGTTGCCGACCGGGAAGGAGATTGACCATGCGGTATTCACAATTCTGGCTGACGTTTCTGATGGCCGTTGCGCTGGTGCTTCCTGCATCGTTCGTCGTGAGCGTGTCGGCTTTGGCGCAGGAAACCGCCATTCAGGTCGCGAACGAAGAGGGCGTGCCGGTCGGCAGTATCGCCGTCACTGAGGTCATGGACCCCTTCACCGGCTTCAACCCCGACTATCCGGCGGAACCGGGAACCCGTTTCGTGGTGGCCCAGGTCGTCTTCGATGCCGACGCCGGGCAACGCTTCGACATTGCCCCCTATGCCCTCCTGCTGCAGGACGATGCGGGCTTCCTGTGGGATCCGACGAGCATGATTCTGCCCGACGATGCGCTCATCCCTGAACTCTCGAGCCAGACGCTCGCGCCCGGCAGCAGGATTACGGGGCTCGTGGGATTTGCTCTGCCCGAAGACGCGGTTCCAGCACGGTTCTACTACCAGCCAGTGACCAGCCGTATCGTGCCCCTGGCGGATCTGATCGCCATCACGCCGGCGGAGATTGGCCAGCCGGTCTCGATTACCGATTCTGAAGGTGGCCTCGGGCTGGTCACCGTCGTCGATGGCATCGATCCGTTTCTCGATCTGGCCCCCGGCGCGGTTATTCCCGATGGACAGCGCCTGGTCCTCGTCACGCTCGCCTACGAGAATCCTGGCGACGGCCGCTTCTTCAGCGAACCCTATGGTTTGCTCTTGCAGGATGCCAACGGCGATCTCTGGAGCCCCATCTACGTCGATCGGCGCGATGAGACGGAAATCGTGCCCGACCTCAGTCGCCTGCAGCTCGCCCCTGGCGACCGCATCACCGGCGCCGTCGTCTTCGGGGCGCCGGTGGACGTTCCCCTCGCTGGCCTCTATGTGGCTCCCACCAGTAACCAGCTCATCCAACTTGCCGCGCTGGGAGCGGGGATGGAAACGGGACCGATTCTGCCGGTCGTGTCGCCCGACGCCGCGGCAACGGCGACGGGCGATGCAGTAGCGAGTGACCCTTGTACCGCTCTGGCAGACTGGTCGGGTCTCGCCCAGGAGCGGATCGATCGCGCCCGCGAGCTCAGCGCCACGGACCTGGCCACGTTGGATCCCGATGGCCTGGCAGCCCTCGCCCTCGAATACAGCGACCTGGCCGATGCACAGTCCATAGAAGCAATCCCTCCCGATGCCGAGGCGGCGAACAAGGCGTTGGTCGCCACCTTGCGCGCGTACTCCAGCGCCATCACCGGGTCGACGGAGGCAATCGCCGCGGACACCGACGCGACGCTGGCGCGAGCGGGCGAACGTCTGGACAGCATCGAGACCGAGCTGGCCCGCATCGCCGCTGATTGCGGTTAAACGTGATCGCCGCGCCAGACCCGGGGATGTCCGTGATCGGGTACAGGAGGACGCGCCAACGATCCGCCAGACACGAATGCGTGCCTCTGCGCGTTATAGTCATGTCTGAGAAGTTTGCGGCTCGTGCGTAAAGCGAAAACTGGCTTCCCAGGCGGCGGCTTGGGCTTGCAGCGGGAACGCCAGGAGACTCTGGAGGTAACGAAGCATGGACGGGGAATCGTTCGATCGACTGTCGGTGGTCGTGCACCGGCTGCGCGAAAAGGCATCCCGGCGCGACGCGCTTCGCCTCTTGCTTGGCGGATCGGCCGTCGCTGCCGGTGGCCTTCTCGTCGAGAGCGCGGAGGCCAGGAAAAACAAGAACAAGAACAAGAAGTGTCGGGGCTTTGGCGGCCGCTGTAGCTCCAACCGTGACTGCTGCAATGGCCAGTGCCGCAATGGATTCTGCTTTCCGAATGGCGGCGGTGGTGGCGGCAACGGCGGACGTCGGTGCAACGGCCGCATCTGCCCCAGCGGTCAGCGCTGTTGCCGCCTGAACGGCTTCGATGTCTGCGTCTATGACAACCATCCGTTCTGCTTCAACAACACCTGTCCGGCTGGCTGGGTGCGCTGCGGCGGAGCGTTCCAGTGCTGTGGGCCGGATCAGCAATGTTGTTCGAATGGCCGGTGCTGCCCGGATCTCAGTGGCTGGTCCTGCGGTGACATCGCCTGTGAGTTTGACAGTAACAACCGGAGCGCTGGCGAACCCGTCGAGACCACGCCATTTGAGGATCCAACCGACTTCAGCGAAGCAGATTAAGGAGCCGGACAGAGATTCCTGGAGCATCAACCGACAACCGGCGATTGTAGGGGCGACGCCTGCGGCCTTGCAGCCCGCGGCACGGGCAACGGCGCCGATATTCCAGAGTCCAGTGAACACCTACGTAGGCTCAAACGAGGTCACACTCCCGCGGATGCAGAGAGCGGGGCGATCCTGGATCGCCCCGCTCTCTGCGTGCGAATTCCTCTCTCTTCTGAAACCAGGCCGGTCTTCGCGCACGGCAGACGGCGCTCTCCAGCACCATCGGACGTGAAACCGCGTACCATCTCTTGGACTATTCATCTGCTTGGGAGGAGCCCTGTTCCATGAGCCACCCGAATACCCTGTTGCCGGTCGGCACACCCGCGCCCGATTTCACCTTGCGCACCACCCCCGACCAGACCATTACCCTCAGCGAACTGCGAGGCCAGCCCGTGGCCCTGATTTTCTACCCGGCCGACTGGAGCCCGGTCTGCACCGATGAGCTAGCCATCTTCAGCCAGTTGCAGCCGGAGTTCGAGCGCATGAATGCTCAGGTCCTGGGCATCTCGGTCGATGGAGTCTGGTGCCATACCGCCTTCGCCGACGCCCGCGGCGTCAACTTTCCCCTCCTGGCCGACTTCGAGCCGAAAGGGGCGGTCGCCCGCGCCTTCGGGGTCTACCGGGACCAGGAGGGCACCAGCGCGCGCGCCTCGTTCGTGATCGACACCGATGGCGTCATTGCCTGGAACGAGCTCTCCCCGGTCGGCATCAACCCCGGCGCTGGCGGTGTGCTGCAAGCGCTTGAAGCGCTCGCCGGAGCCCGCGCGGCGGAGAAGGCCGGATGAGCCGATCCTACAATCCCCCCACCCTGACCGTGCCCGTCGGCCCCGACGACTGGACCGAGGGTCCCCCCGACGCCCCGGTCACCTTCGTCGAATACGGCGATTTCGAGTGCCCGCATTGCGGCGCCATGGAGCCGGTCCTGAAGGAATTGCGGCGGCTGGCCGGTCCCGGCATGCGCTTCGTCTTTCGCCACTTTCCGCTGACCAGCAGCCATCCTTTCGCCGAGGTCGCCGCCGAGGCGGCTGGCGCGCAAGGCGCATTCTGGCCAATGCACGATGCGCTTCTGGCGAACCAGGACGCGCTCGCGCTGCCCGATCTGGTCGATCGCGCCGCCGCGCTCGGGCTCAATGCCCGCCAGGTGGCCGACGACCTTACTGCCCACGTCTACGAACCGAACGTGCGCGACGACTTCATGAGCGGTGTCCGGAGCAGCGTCAGCGGCACGCCGACCTTCTTCATCAGTGGCGGTCGCTACGATGGTGATTATGCCCTCGATTCGCTCGTGCGCGCGGTGCAAAAGGCGGGCCGCGCCGCCCGCTGAAGCGATCGTGGAAACCACGGGGACTCGCCGATGGCCCACACGCCATGAGGAGCGCTGTCCGTCCGCCCTGGTCGGGAGGATTTATCCTCCTGCGACAAGGTCAGTGTCATTCCCCCTACCGGTGGCGTACCAAACAATGCTGCTCTGACAGCCCACCCAGCCCCGTCAAGGGGACTCTCGTCTGCCCAGCGGGAGGATGTTTCTTTCCGTACCAAGCCAACGGCGTTCCCTCCTGCCAACGTTCCATCATGCATCGAACCCTTGACCTTCCACTCCACATTGGGCGCGACAGCAACCGCCCACCATCCAGGCGAGGAGCGTCGCGACCATCGCCAGGCCAATGCCCACACCGACGGAACCTGCTGCGGGAATAAACCACCATCTCCGGACGTCTGGAACCTTGACGCAATTGGCGTTCTATTCAGATCGCCGCGGCATCCCAATGCCGATCGGCCGCGGAATTCGCGTGGAGGAGTTCGAAATGAAGCGAATTGTTGCCGTTCTCGGCTTGCTTGTGCTGTTTGCACTGCCCATGGGAGCCATAGCCCAGTACGACTATCCCCCGAGCGGCCCTACCATGGGATCTCAGCCCCCAGCGATGGGAGACATGCCTCCGATGGGCGGCGGCGTCCCCGCCATGGGTGGAATGCCGTCGATGATGGGCGAGCAAAGCGATAGCGTGACCATTGTCGATTTTGCGTTCCAGCCGCGTGTTCTTTCCGTTCCGGTGGGAAGCACCGTGACCTGGCAGAACAGCGGGGCGGCGCCGCACACCGTCACCTCGAACAACGGTGCATTTGATTCCGGCACGATCGGCTCGGGTGGGAGCTTCAGCACCACATTCTCGAATCCAGGAATGTATATGTACCACTGCAGCATCCATCCGAATATGATGGGCAATGTGATGGTGACCGGCTCGTAGCCCGCGAGATTCCTCGGGACAGGCTGATCATGAGACCCACCTGGTGAATTGGCTCGACCAGCATGCGTTGTTGCCGGTAGGCAAAGGGCGGGGGGATGCTGCCAGACTCGTGCATCCCTCCGCCCCAGATGCCCATCACCCGTACGATCCAACGGACCCGTTGATTCCTGGCGACTTCGAGCCGCTGACGTTGCCCCATGCTGGGGCGCTCTATCGCACCGCCTACCACCTCACCCGCAACGAGGCCGAAGCCGAGGACTTGACCCAGGAGACGTACCTTCGCGCCTACCGTGCCTTCGACCGTTTCCGGGGTGGGGATATCCGGGCCTGGCTCTTCACGATTCTGCGGCATGCGTTTCTGGACGAGTGTCGCCGGAAAGGGCGAAGTCCGTTCATCGAGTCCGACATTGAAGAAACCAGTCCCGAAATGCACGCCTCCTGGGCGCCGAGCGCCGAAAGCGAAGCGATGCGCCGCCTGCCCAGCGAGGCCATCGAGCGCGCATTTTCGACGCTGGCGCCCGATTGGCGGATGATCGTGCTCTTGGCTGATGTCGAGGAGCTGTCGTATCGCGAAATTGCCAATGTCATGGGCGTACCACAGGGAACGGTGATGTCCCGTCTCCACCGCGCGCGTAGGCGAATGCAGGAATCGCTGGTGAGCATGCCCCCGGCCACTTGGACAGGGAGCGAGAAGAGCGCATGAATCATCGAGAAGCCTGGGCGTCTCTGGAAGGGTATCTCGACGGCGCGCTTGGCGCGAGCGAGCGCTGGGCGGTGTCCGCCCACCTCGACGATTGCCCGATCTGTCGCCGTCATCTCGCCAACGAAGCGCGGCTGCGCGGCGCCGTCCGTGATCGCCTGCTCGCGATCGATACGCCTCCAGGATTGACGAGCCGGCTCCACGTCGCGCTGGCATCCGAAGCGGGTCCGGCGACGCGAGTCGAGCCAGTCTCGTGGCAGTTCCCACCGCTGCTCCGCATCGTGGCGCTGCTGGGCCCGGCCCTCGTGGCGCTCTGGTTGGTGGTCCAGGTCACGGGCCCGATGGCCAGCTTCGCTTCAGACATGCAGCCCGACCTTGCCGTCGCTCACGAGCTCTTTGCCCGGGACGAATCCCTCTTCGATGTGACCGGCGATGCCGGCGTGGTGTCGTCGTGGTTCCTCGACAAAGCTGGTGTGGAGGTCACGCCTCCGGCAATCGCGGGCTTCGAGATCACCGGCGGCCGGCTCATCGCCCTGCGTGGAGAACCCGTCGCCCAGCTCATCTACGAATCGCGGCCAGGTGACGCCTATCTGTCGTTGATGCGCTTCAGCGACAAGTCGTCCTGGGCGCAGGACGCGTTGGGGTCAACCGAAATGGTGGCCGGGCGTGAGGGGGATACCGCCTTGGTAACCTGGCCGGCGGCCGGCGGGCGAGCGGCATTAGTGGGGAAGCTGCCGGAGCTTGAGTTGCGCCGCCTGGCAGGCGAGCTGGCGGCTTGGACGGAAGGGCCCTCCGCGGCCGATTCATAGGCGCCGATCTCCATCCCAGCACTCAGGATTTCCCCGAAAGCGAGTGATCATTCACCCTGATTCTGTGGCCTGTCGGCACACCAGGGCGAACTTGGCGTGCCCGGGCGCATCGCTACGGTGGGGGCAGCGCCGCGCAATGTAACGTTTTGACCAGAGTTTGAACTACTGATACTGAATGGCGATGAACACCGCATAGTGCAGCACCAAGGCGATTGGCTTAGCGATCACAGAGAAGCACGCTAAGGCGACAGGTCATTTTATGGTGATGCAGGCGCGGGAACGCTATAGTGCACTGAATTCGCGCAAAATTCAAACGGAGGCTCGCCATGGACCATCGGCGCTTCGATCTCCTTACCCGCGCGTTTG
The DNA here is from genome assembly GCA_038246475.1 of Thermomicrobiales bacterium. Classification (GTDB taxonomy): domain Bacteria; phylum Chloroflexota; class Chloroflexia; order Thermomicrobiales; family UBA6265; genus JACCXM01. The sequence goes on from JBBRVX010000230.1 coordinate 6,983, forward strand.
GCGAGCCGCGATCGCGGCGTCGCCTGATCCTGAGCGTCATTAGCGCGATCGCCGGCCTCTCCGCGATGGCGAACGACGAGACGGCACGAGCCCGCGGCAAGCACGGACACCACAAGACGTGTCATGCCAAGCAGCACGGCAAGACGTGCGCAACGGCGGAGTGCGGGCCGGTCAAGAATAATTGTCACAAGACCGTCAATTGCGGGGATTGCCCGGCCGGAAAGAGCTGCAACGCGAAACGCTGCCAAACGTCGTGCATGCCCACGACGTGCGCCGAGCAAGGGATCGCGTGCGGGACCGCCGGCGATCTCTGTGGCGCCACCATGCAGTGTGCTGACTGCCCAGATGGCAAGGAATGCCAGGGTGGGGCGTGCACTGGTGGGATCTGCAAGGCGCTCGGCGATAGCTGCACCGGCGGCGTGGAATGCTGCAGCGGGGCCTGCGGAACCTTGGGAAGCGGTGGTGTAGGTTGCTGCATGCCCGATCAACAGGTGGCCGCGGGAGCCGCGTTCTGTTGCAATGGGAACAATGCCACCTACAACCAGGGCGGTACCGTGTATTGCGGGGCGCCCGCCTGCACAATCGACATCGACTGTAACAGCAACCAGCCCTGTATGGCTGACACCTGCAACCAGGGAACGGGCCAGTGCGTGCACACACCAGTGGCAGGTTGCTGCACGTCTGAGACGCAGTGCGATGA
>JBBRVX010000231.1:0-7679 GCA_038246475.1 Thermomicrobiales bacterium
CGGCATCAGCTACCGCTTCGTCAATCAGGAGCAGCTCGACAACGACATCACCTTGACCCGGCTGTCGTGTGTGGGGCCGTTCGAGGCTGTCCAGGCGACGGGGAGCGGAGCGGCCCAGGTGATCTATCTGCGGATCGACCGCCGGGAGGAATTGCTCTACCGTTACGAGGCCCAGTCATCGTTCGCGGTCGACTTTTCCGTCAGCGGCGATGCGCGGGTGATCACCACTGGCGATCGGCGCTATCTCCTCAACGAAACGTGGCAGCGGTCGTTGTACAGTAGCGTGACGGTGATCGTTTACACGAATGAGCCAGACAGCGCCGATCCGGCCCGCGTTTTGGCGGTGCAGGTCGATGGCGACGTGATTGCCGAATACGTCGCGGAGGGTGGCGACGTGGTCGAGGCCCCGGCCGAGTTGCGGGCGCGGGCGGAAGAGATGGGGATCAACCCCGACCTGGTGCTTGGCGGTGGCCGCCGTTACCTGCTCGTCAATCTCTGGTCGGCGATTGGCACGACGACGAACGGTTGGGTGACGCTCTACTCGGCCTCCGCGACAGGGGGCGCGGATGCGCTTCTGGCCACCGATCCTCGCTCGCTCGACCTGTTCGTGTATGGCCGTTCGGGAGCATCCGGAGGGTAGGGGCAGCCGCCGCGACATTGCGCGGCGGCTGCCCTCACCTCAACCCCTACCCACAAGCGGGCGCCTGGGTGGCGTTCAAATCACACGTGGAGCGCTGTCTCTGCCGGCAGCGGCTGAGCGCAGTGAGGCTTTCAGATCTGTTCCTCGTCTGCCCCGACTCGGCCCGCTTATCCGGCCGGGCCGGGGCGCGCCACCTTGAAGGCTGCCCTTAGCGCCGGGCGATGAGAGCCACCGTGAATGCCAGCGCTGCCGCCATCGCCGCGGCCGTGCGCACGCTGTTCCAGGCCGTCCAACTGGGGACGTATCCCGCCCATCGAGAGACGGCGGCTACGCTTTCGAGGTCGACGGCCGCCAGGGCGTTGTTCCGCGGCACATTGCAAGCGATCGTCACGCCGACCGCGCCCAACAGGTAAAGCAGGCTGCCGGCAATGCGCCACGGCGCACCCGGCTCCTCGCGGGCCATGATCGAGGTGATCCCGACCGCGCCTGAGACGAGCGCCGTGCCGAAGAGCGGGATCATCAATGGCAGCGTGACCGCCGCGACGTTGATCGACTGCATCGCGGCGACACCCTGGGCCGGAGTGAGGCGCGCCAACGCCTTCATGATGAAGCCCGAAAAGGCGAAGAAGACGCCGCCGATAAGACCGCTGCCGAGCGCCGCGAGCAGCGTCAGCGCGAAGGTGATCGTTTCTTTCATCGCGCGATCGGCGTTGCGACGCCGTCCCAGACGCCGGTGGCGGCAGTCTTGCGCGCATAGTCGGCGAAATCTCGCGGCTCCCGGCCCAGCGCACGCTGCACGCCATCGCGCAACGAAGCATTGCGGCCGTCCAGCACCGTGGTAAACAGATAATTCACTAGCCAGACAAAATCGCCTGGGACGCCCGCCTCCTCGAGCGCCTGCACGTACTGCTCCGAAGTGACCGAAACGTAGCGAATCTGGCGGCCAGTGGCCGCCGCGATTTCCGCGACCGCTTCCGCGAACGTCAGCAACCGGGGTCCGGTGACCTCGTAGAGCTGGCCCACATGCCGGTCGTCCGTCAGCGCGGCGACGGCGACATCAGCGATGTCATCGGCGTCGACGAACGGTTCGGCCACGACGTCCGCCGGTAGGAACACCTCACCTTCAAGGATCGGCTCCAGCAGGTAGTTTTCGCTGAAGTTCTGGTTGAACCAGCTCGAGCGGACGATTGTCCACTCCGCTCCCGATGCTTGCACGACCTCTTCCGCCTTTTGCGCTTCCTCCTCGCCGCGGCCGGAGAGCAGGACGAGCCGCCGGACACCGCGCGCCATCGCCAGATCGACGAAGGCGTGGAGGGCGGCAACCGCGCCCGGGATGGCCAGGTCCGGGTAATAGGTCAGGTACATGGCGCCAGTGCCCTCCAGCGCCGGGGACCAAGTGGCTTGGTCCTCCCAATCGAACGACGTCGCGCCCGAGCGGGAAGCGATGCGAACGGGCAGGCCGCGCGCCGCGAGCCGCTCGGCCACCCGCCGGCCGGTCTTGCCCGTGCCGCCTAGCACCAGAATTGGTCTCTGTTCCGTCGTCTCCGGCATGCTCATCCGCTCCTCCTTCGTCTGGTCTCGCCCGTCGTGGAGACCACGGCGTCTATTCTTCCGCCCAGGCGCTGGATTGAGAATGATCGGGAGTCGCCGCTATCTGCTCGTTCGTCCACATGTGTTGGACGGTGCGGCGCCCGCCGTAGTGATTCGTGGAAAAGAGCCTGCCATGGAGATGAGCCCAACCTGGACCCCAGTTGACCCGCTTGGCGAAGCGCTGCACGTTTTGCGGATGAGCGGCACCTTTTACAGCCGATGCGAATTCTCGGCGCCTTGGGGGCTGGTGTTGCCTGCGATCCCGAACTGCTTGATGTTTCACATCGTGACATCGGGCCGCTGCTGGCTCGAAGTCGCGGGAAGCAAGCCTCGCTTGCTCCAGGTAGGCGATCTCGCGCTCGTGCCCCATGGGGAGGGTCACCAACTGGCGAGCGAGCCCGGCGCGCCGGGCGCGAAACTTTTTGCCCTCCCGCGTGCGCTTTCCAGCCAGCGCTACGAGATTCTGCGTCAAGGTGGCGGCGGAGTTTCCACCGGGCTTCTTTGCGGCACCGTTCGCTTCGACCACCCAGCCGCGCGACATCTCATCACGCTCTTACCGGGCGTCATCTGCGTTGCGGGGTGGAGCGTGCCGGAGATGGACTGGATCTCGAGCACATTGCGGTTCATTACGGCTGAGGCCCAGGAGCTGCGGCCCGGCGGCGAGACGGTCATTACCCGCCTCGCCGATATTCTAGTCATCCAGGCCATTCGATCGTGGATCGCGCACGATCCCGCCGCGCAAACCGGCTGGCTCGGCGCCCTGCAGGACAAGCAGATTGGCCCCGCCATCGCGCTCATCCACCGCAACCCGGCCCAACCCTGGACCGTGGCGTCCCTGGCCTTCGAGGTCGCCATGTCGCGTTCGGCCTTCTCCGCCCGCTTCGCCGCCCTGGTGGGCGAGCCGCCGATGCAATACGTCGCTCGTTGGCGAATGCATGTTGCGCTGAGCTGGCTCAAGGAGGACGATGTCACCGTCGGCGAGCTGGCGATGCGCCTTGGGTATCGGTCAGAAGCGGCGTTCAGCCGGGCCTTCAAGCGCTTCATTGGCGTTTCGCCTGGCGCGGTACGGCGGGAAGCCGCCGCAAGAGACGCTCTCCACGAACGGCCCGCTACTCGTCCCCGGCAAGTAGCGTAACCTCTGCTTCGATCGGCACGTAACGGCGAAGCAATCGCACAGACACCGTGCTCCCGACTGCCGAACGGCCCAAAAAACGCTGCAAATCGTCGACGCCGTTGAGCGGCGTGTCCCCCAGATGGGTAATGACGTCTCGCGGTTCGATCCCGGCGGCGGCAGCTGGACTGCCTTCGGCCACCCCAACCACGCCGACCGCGACCGCCGACGGCAGACCATGCTCCCTGGCTACCCGGACATGGATGGGACGGTTTTCAGCGGTGACGCCAAGGTAGGCGCGCCACACACGCCCTTCGTTGATTAGCAGGCCCGCGACCCAGCGGGCGGTGTTCACCGGCACCGCAAAGCAGATTCCTTGCGCGCCCTGAATGATGGCCGTATTGATCCCGACCACCCGCCCGCGCGAATCGACCAATGGCCCACCCGAGTTGCCGGGGTTGAGGGCGGCGTCGGTCTGGATGACGTTCTCGATCAGGCGGCCGTTGCTCGATCGCAGTAAGCGCCCGAGCGCGGAAACGACGCCCGCGGTGACCGTGGCCTGGAAGCCAAATGGATTGCCGATGGCGATCACCATCTGGCCCGGCTTCAGCTCATCGGAGTCGCCGAGGCGCGCGGCGGTCAATCCGCCGATCGTGGTCTGGATCACCGCCAGATCGGTCGCCGGATCGTCGCCGATGAGACGCGCGGGCACGGTCAGGCCATCCGCGAAGGTGACCTCCAGACTTCTGGCGTCGTGGACAACATGGCTATTCGTGAGAATGTATCCGTCCGGGGCAATCACGACGCCAGACCCGCCGCCAGGCACGGTATAGACCCGCTGGCCGCTTGGGCCCTGGGCGGTGACATCCTTTTCAATAGCGATGTTGACCACGGAAGGCCCGACCCGTTCGGCAACGGTAACCACCGCCGCCGAGTAGGCGTCCAGGACGGCTTCGGCGGCGTCATCAGTCACATGAGACGGGCGGCGCACGATGATGTCAACGTCTTCAAGGGTTTCGGATGCATGTTGCAAATGATTCAGTTCTTGGGCCGCGACCATGCGCAATTTCTCCTGGGACTCCACAAGATATGCAGAGATTTTCGATGATTATTGTCATGCAGACCGCTCCCTCAACGGGCAGGCAGGGTCCTGCTCGGACGGGTAGGTGGACAACGTGGGCAGCGCAAACACCCGGCTCGAATCACCAGTAGAATGCTGCTCTCCCCGGTAGGCGTATTCTCACGCCTGCGCTCGATACGAACGGTAAGGAAGCTCCGATGGTTCAATCTGGGAAGTCCCGTGCGAATGTGCCCCACGGCGGGTTGTCTCGTCGTTCCATCCTGAAAGGCGCCGCGACGGCGGGCCTCGTCATGCCGCTTTCCGAACTGATCGATCCGTCCCGGGTTCGCGCCGCGGTGGCGCGGCAAGACGGGAACGGCGCCACGCTGATCGTCGGCGCCGATGCGTCGCCGAGCGACCTTGATCCTCACTCGCAATATGACTATCGCTCGACCATGGCCGTGCGCAGCATCTACGAGGGTCTGGTCGGTCTCGTGGGCAGCGCCACGGACGAGTTCGAGGGCCTCGTTGCCGAGAGCTGGGAAGCGAACGACGACCAAAGCGTCTGGACCTTCAAGATTCGCTCAGGGCTCACCTTCCACGATGGATCGCCCTGCGACAGCACTGCCGTCAAAGCTTCGTACGAGCGACTCCTCGCGATGGGTCGTGGGGCAGTCAATGTCGTCTCGCGCTTCGTCTCCGATCCGAAACAGATGGAGACGCCCGATCCAGAGACCATTGTCTTCAACCTGGGGGCGCCGCAGCCACTCTTCCTGAGCGCACTGGCCGCGACCTATGGCCCGCAGATCGTCAACGCCAAGGTCGTCATGGAGCACGAGGAAGAGGGCGACTTCGGCAACGCCTGGTTGCAGCTCAATGCCGAGGGAACCGGTTCCGGCGCCTGGAAGCTCGTTTCGTTCGAGCCGGGACAGGAGACCATCCTGGAGCGGAACGAGGACTACTGGCGGGGCTGGGAAGGAAATCACTTCGAGCGGATCATCATCCGGGTCGTCGAAGAGCCCTCGACGATGCGCCAGTTGGTGGAAGCCGGCGACGTCGACATCATGGACCGCTTCAGCGTTGACTTCGAGTGGATCGATCAGCTCAAGCAGGCGCCGACGCTCACCGTCGATCTCGGCGAAAGCACAGAGGTCATCTACCTGATCATGACCGAGGGCGGACCGCTGGCCGCGCCCGAGGCACGGCAGGCGATGTGCTACGCCTTCCCTTACCAGGACGTGCTTGAGGGCTTTTACAAGGGCTATGCCACCCAGGCGAACAGCCCGATCGCCCCGACGGTCCTTGGTTACCAGGAGAACGGGTTCTTCTTCGAGACCGACCTCGCCAAGGCGCGGGAGCTGCTCACGACGGCAGGTGTGCTGGAGGGAACGGAGCTGGTCCTCTCCACGACCATCAACGCCGAATTGACCCCGCTGGAGCTGTTTCAGGCGAGTCTGGCCGAGATCGGGATCACGCTGACCATCGAGCAAGTCGATCAGGCGACCCAGGTCGGACTCCTTTACGGAGACACTCCGGTGGAGGAGCGGCCAAGCTTCATGACGCAGAGCTGGTGGCCCGACTACAACGATCCCTGGAACGCCCTCTATCCGACGACCTCCTGCGATTCCTGGGGCTCGAAGGGAGCCAACAGCGGGTTCTATTGCAACGAGGAGTACGAGGCGCTGCTCGATGAGTCGCAGGACGCCTCGACCCTGGAGACATACACGGAGATCCTGGATAGGGCCCAGACCATCATCACCAAAGACGACCCGCCTGCCATCTACTACGCCCAGCCGGCGTGGCCGACGATCCTGCAAGCGAACATCGAAGGATTTGCCTTCAACCCCATCAACCAGGGCACCTACGACTTCTGGAAGCTTTCGCGGACGACGTAAACCCGGCTATACGTCCTGCGGCCAGCCCGATCGGGCTGGCCGCATCAGCTCATGCAATCAATGAGGCGCCTACGCCGCCGGCTCCAGGGCCGTTTCATCAACTGGCGCCAGCTCTTCCGGGGCGACTTCGGCCACGGCCTCCCCTTCAGGAGCGGGCTCGGCGGGGACTTCCTCAACTGGCACGTCTTCAGCGGGAACGTCCGCGGCGGCGGCATCGGCATCCGCCGCGGCGTCGAGCGATGGTGGCCGCAACGCCACGACTACCACCCCACCGGCGCCGCCTTCATCGCGCGAAACCATCGTGGCCGTGCCATAGAAGTCCTGATACTGTCCGCCCTGGCCCGAGATCTGCATCACCAGCGTGCCTGGGCGAGCACCTTCGAAATCATCCAACCAGGTCCATCGTTGAATGACCCCATCAGCGCGAGGATAGGCTTCGAAGGTCGTGTCGGCGATCACGACGGTGGGCGGCGTGACCCCGTCCTCGGGAAAATCGACGGTGCCGGATGGCGCCGCTCCCGCCGCGGGACCCGCGACAAAGCCGGCGTCGATCGCGATGGGAAAGAGTTCGATGATCTCCGCGTCGACGGGGTTCGTGTACCAGAGGACCAGGGTCACGACGTCGGTGACTGCCGCCTGCGCAACCGGGGCGGCCGTTGGGGCTGCTGCCGGGGTGGCCGCCGCTTGCACGTCGGTCTGGATTGGCGAGGTTACCGCTGGCGTACCTGCCGGGGGCGTGGCATCCTGAAACGCGGCCACGGGAGACGCCATCGTGCCCGCGAGCAGCAGGATGGTAACGATGAGGAAGCCTGGCGCCGAGAATCCGAATCGTCGCATCGATTACTCCTGTTCACTCGTCTCCCGGGCGGGAGTGTGGGAACCGTCGCATGGCCGTACCCCCACGGTCAAGGCATCCCCATACGACGTACCATGCTGTGACGCGAATCAGATGGCAAGAAGTGTGGCGGGAAGATAGTCATGATAAGCGAAACGAGCGCCGATCTGACGGGCCGGGTAGCGTTGGTCACTGGCGCGACCCGGTTGCGGGGGATCGGGGCCGCCGTTTGCCGCGCCCTGGCAGCGCGTGGAGCCGACATCGCCTTCAGTCATTGGTTTGCCTACGACGAGGCCTTTCCTTGGGGTGGCCATCCCACCGATCCGGACACCCTCGCCGGTGAGCTGCGCGGGATCGGCATTCGCGCCATCGCCTGCGAGCAGGATCTCTCGATACCGGAGGCGCCCGCGCGATTGCTGGACGAAACCGAAGCCCGGCTGGGACCGATCAGCATCCTGGTCAACAATGCGGCGCATTCCACGCAAGATGGCTACGAGCGGCTCGATGCGGCCACCATCGATGCCCATTACGCGGTCAACATGCGGGCA
>JBBRVX010000232.1:0-7612 GCA_038246475.1 Thermomicrobiales bacterium
TACCCGTCAACCTACGCGCTTTCCTCGGCCGCAACCATCGCGATCACCCGGAATGCCGCCACTTCGGGGATCGACTTTTCGGTGCCGCAGGGCGGGGCCATCACGGGAACAATCCGCGAGGAAGGCACATTGACGCCGCTCGCGGCGATCGACTTGGACTGTTACGATGCGCTGGACCAGCGGGTGGATATCACGACGGTTTCGGCGGCGGATGGAACCTACACCATCGGGCCATTGGCGCCGGGGACATATCACCTTCGCGCCGACGCGACGCTGCCCCAGGGCTATCTGCTCCAGTACTACAACCTGAAGCCGACGCTTTCGGTGGCGGACTCCATCCCGGTGACCGGCGGCGCGACTGCCTCGGGCGTCGATTTCACTCTCGGCAAGGCCGGATGGATTGAAGGCAGGGTGGTCGCCGCGGGTGGCGCACCGCTGGAGGGCATCGATCTGGACGTCTATATTGCCGCCGATGGCAGGCGCATTCCCTTCGGCACAGCCTCGAAGGCCGACGGCACATATCTGATCGGCCCGATCCCCATCGGCAACTACAAGATGCGCTGCGACCCGACAGTGGCTCAGGGCTACGCGGTCGAATACTGGGATGCCAAGCCGCGTCTGGCCGGGGCGGACGTCTTCGCGGTGGCGCAGGGCGTTGGCACGCTCGGGCGTGATTTCACGCTGGAACTTGGGGGCTCCGTGAGCGGCACCATCAGGTCCTCAACCAGCAATCTCCCCATCGCCGGGATCGATATCGACTTTTTCGAGAACTCCACCCTGACGAAACTGGATCAGTCGGCTAAGACGGCAGCGGACGGCACGTTCACCCTTGGGCCTGTGCCACCTGGGCAATATCGCCTTCGCGCCGACGCGCCTTCCGACACCATCTTTATCGATTTGTACTACCCGACTTCAGCCGACCTTCAGGGAGCCGGAGTCATCACTGTGACCGCGGGCGGGTTGGTCACGGGACTCGACATGAGCCTGGGCGTCCGCAACGTGGTGGGTACTCTCTGGATCATCCAGTGAGCCCCATGCACCGGAAAGAGGGAGCATGGCAGTGAGCGATTCGCCGCCCATCCGCGTGGCGCTGTTCGGCAGGAAAGAGATCGGCATTGCGTTGGCCATCTGCGCCCTGACGGCGCTTCTGATCGGCTACAAGGTATTCGCTCTCGGCTACAGCATGGCTTCGGTGCAGCAGGAAGACGGCTACTTCGTCGCCCTGCAGATGGACGTGGTGGGAAATGGCCGCAGCTGCGAGTTGAAGGTGACGCTCCCGGTCAGCTCGGACCGCCAGGTGATCAAGCACGAGAAGCAGGTGGCCGAGTCCTTCCGCTACACGATTTCCCCCGGTCGCATTGGCCGGTGGTACAATCAGGCTTTCTCCGGCAAGGCCACGCTGACCTATAGCTGCCTTGCGCAGACGGAGGCGAAACGCTACCCGCTCCCCGAGGGGGCGGACATCCCGACCACCTACTCGCTGCGCCTGCAAAGCGACCTCGGGGCCGAGGAGCGAACCCAGTCCACTGACCCAGCCATCGTGGCGAAGGCGATGGAATTGGCGCCGCCGGGGACGCAGCTGAAAGCGACTCTGGAGAGGATCTTCAACTTCTGTCAGAGGGATCTGCGCTATCTGGAAATCAAGGGTCCGACGGACGCGGTAACGGCGCTCAAGCTGGGCGAGGCTTCCTGCAACGGCAAGGTGCGCCTGATGGTTGCGATGCTGCGGGCCAAGGGCATCCCCGCGCGCATGGCGAACGGCCTTATTCTGGAGCGATCACGCAAGCGCACGACGCACGCATGGGTCGAGGCCTGGGTCGGCGATTCCTGGGTCCCCTTCTGCCCGACGAACGATTATTTCGCCCGCATCCCGGAAACATACCTCGAACTCGCGAAGGGCGACGTGGCGGTCATAACGCGTTCGCGCAATATCGGATTCGACTGGAAGTGGACTGTTGCCCACCAACTGACCACCCGCGAGAAGGCGGTTGTGGCCAATGTCGATCACCCGCTTAACATTCTGCGCGTTTGGACGACATTGAAGGACTACCATGTGTCGCTTGATTTGATCATGGTCATCCTGATGATTCCCATTGGCGCCACGGTGGTGTCCTTCGCGCGCAACGTCGTCGGGGTGGTGCCCTACGGCACCTTCATGCCGACGTTGGTCGCGGTGTCGTTCCGCGATACGGGATTCCTCTTCGGCGCGATCATGTTCACCACGGTGATGGTGGTGGCGGTGTCGGTCAACTACCTCCTCATGAAGCTTCGCCTGCTCCACATTCCGCGCCTCACGATCATCATCACGGTGGTGGTGCTGTCGATTCTGGGGGTGTCGGTGGTGTGCATCAAGGCTGGGCTCACAAGCGGCGCCGCGGTCAGCCTGTTCCCCATGGCGATCCTCTCGCTCACCAGCGAGCGCTTCACCCAGACGATGATCATGGACGGCGCGAAGGAAGCCGTGAATCGGCTGATGATCACCTTCATGGTGGCGGGGGCATGCTTTGTGGCGATCGACTGGACGGCGCTGCAAATGGTGGTGGTGGCCTTCCCCGAAATTCTGCTGATCAACGTGGCGATCAACCTGGTGATAGGCTCCTGGACGGGGCTGCGGTTGTTGGAGCTTAGACGCTTCCGCGACCTTCCGCCGGAAACGGCCACGCCATGATCCAACGCCTGTTTTCCCGGATTCATCCGGCCGTGTTCGGCATGAATCGCCGCAACCGCGAACTGGTGATGACTCACAATCACCTCACCGCAATCGATCTGGCGAACGACAAGATCGGCACGAAGAACGCGCTTAGCCGCGCGGGCGTTCCCGTGCCCGCCAGCATCGCGGAAATCTCCGCGCACCGCGACGTTCGGCGTATCTACAGCAAGCTGCTGGGGCTCCAGCATGGCTTCGTCGTAAAGCCCGCCCGCGGCTCTCAGGGGCGCGGCGTGACGCTCTTCAATCGCGCCCTTCCCAACAGCGTGTTGCCGCTTCACGGCGCGCCCTGGACCTTGGAGGAATTCGTCTACTACGTGGCGCGGATTCTCTCCGGCGAGTACACCGTGTGCCACCCCGTTGACCAGGTGATCGTGGAGGAGAAGATCAATCCGGACCGGCACTGGATCGTGCCGGGGCTGCCGGGTCCTCCGGACCTGCGAATCATTGTGATGCAGGGCGAACCGCTGCTCTGCATGGCACGGCTGCCCACGGTCGCCTCGGAGGGCCGCGCGAATCTGCACAAGGGTGGCGTGGGCCTCGGCATCGATCTGCAAACGGGGCGCAGCACCAATGCCATCATGAAGGAAAAGCGCATCGCCCACCACCCCGATTCCGGCGAACCGCTCATCGGTGTGGAGGTCGAAGGCTTGGCCGATTGCATGCGCATCGCAGCCCTTTGCGCCACGGTGATTCCGCTCGGCTACATGGGCGTGGACATCATCCGCGATCGCGACCGGGGACCGGTGGTGATCGAGGTCAACGCGCGCCCCGGCCTGGCGATTCAACTAGCCAACCGTACCGGATTGGGCGAGGCCATGAACCGCGCCCGCAATCGCAAGGGGAGGCACGAATGAGGAGGCGTCTGATCGCGCTGCTGATGGTCGTTGCCCTGCAGCCCGCATGGATGGGGGCTCAGGTGCCAGCCGTGCCCGAGGAAGAATCCGAAAGCCGCGCGGCAGCCGCCCCGGGCGACGCCGCCCGTGCCGCGATGGACGCCGCCGATTGGCCCAAGGCGGTTGAACTCCTGCGCGCGCTTACGGCGAAGCCAGGCGCAGCCGCCGGCGACTGGAATGACCTCGGTATTGCGCTGGGCAGAACCAGGGACACCGCAGGCGCCAAAGAGGCCTTCGCCAAGGCCCTCGCGCTGGATGCCGCCTACTTCCGCGCCCCCTTCAATCTTGGTTTCCTGCTGGCCGGCACGGGGGATGCCGCGGGTGCCGAGGCGGCCTACCGCAACGCGCTGGCGCTCAACGCAAACTTCGCAGAAGCATCATTCAATCTGGCCGTGTTGCTCCAGCGCGATGGCCGCTTCGACGAAGCCGAGGCTGCCTACCGTCGCACGCTCGAGATCAGTCGCTCCGCCAAGTTCCACAAGGCCGACTTCAACATCGGCCTGCTGCGCGCCCGGGCGAAGGACTGGCCCGCCGCCGCAAAATCCTATCGCGAGGCGATCCTGAAGAATCCCGCGTTCGAGAAGGGACACCTCAACCTTGGCGTCGCGCTACTCGAAGCCGGTGACTTGGCGGAGGCCCGCAGATCCTACGAGCGGGCGCTCAAGCTCGACCCCGAGGACCATCAGGCCTACTGGAACTTGGGTCTGCTGGAACTGAAGCAGGGCAATGCCGACGCTGCCCGCGCGCGATTCACCGAGACCCTGAAGCACAAGGCGGACTTCGCGCCGGCCGCTTACAACCTGGGCCTGGACGCCTATCGCGCAGAGCGCTTCGACGAGGCGAAGGCCTTCTTCGAGCGCTCCTCCAGCGCCGACCCCAAGCACGCCGAATCCTGGTACATGCTGGGCAAGCTGGCGATCGACGCCCGCGAGACCGGCAGAGCCATCGAGCTCTATCAACAGGCCATCGCCGCACAGCCGGACTACCCGGAGGCGGCCTTCAACCTTGCGCTCGCGCTGGACAAGGTGGGGCAGGAGGAGGAGGCGGGAGCGCTCTACGAAAAGCTTGCCGCCGGCACGCCGCCGCATCCCGAGGCGCTCAACAACTTGGGCCTTTACCAACTGCGGAAAAACCAGACGACCGCCGCGCGCGAGAGCTTCTCCAAGGCTCTCGCCGCCAAGCCGGACTATACGAAGGCGCGTTACAATCTCGGCCTTTCCTGGGCCCGCGACAGGAAGCCGGCCGAAGCCGAAAGGGAATTCCGTGCAGTGACCGTCGCCGAGCCGAAGGGCGCCGCCGCATGGGTAAACCTCGCACTCGCCCTGGAGGACCAGAAGCGTCCCGCCGAGGCCCTCGAAGCGATGAAATCCGCCCTTGTCGCCGACGCCAGCAGCGAGAAGGCAGCCCGCTGGATCGTTCGCTACCTCAAGCGCGACAAGCGCGAGGCCGAGGCCGCCCAGATCGTTGCCGACACCGTAGCCCGCGGAGGGAAAAGCGCCACCCTCTTCTCGTTCCTTGCGGCGCAGGCGGTGATGGCCGGGGACGACGCAAAGGCCGTGGAGTACTTCCGCCAGTCGCTCTCGCTGGAGCCCGACGATTTCGAGGCGATGTCGCTGGGACTGGCTTTGAGGCGGAAGAAGAAGCCAATGGAGGCGAAGGTCGCCTTCGAGCAGGCCGTGAAGCTCAATCCGCGCAACGACCGCGCCTGGGCTGAACTGGGCCGGGTTGCCTTGGACCTCGACCAGCCGGAGGAGGGCTCGGCAGCGCTGGAGAAAGCCATCGAACTGGACCCCGATCCCAAGCGCCTCTTCAATCTTGCCCTGGCGTATAGACGGCTGGAGAGATACACCGAAGCCGCCTCGACTTACGAGAAGCTGCTTGCCGTGGAACCGAAGCACGAAAGGGCATGGGTGAATCTGGGATACGCCCGAATTGCCCTGAAGCAATACGATGCCGCCGCGGAGGCCTTCCAGAAGGCACTCGCCGCAAAGCCCGGCTACGCCAACGCCCTTGATGGACAAAAGGACTTGGAAGCCGCCCGCACAGCCAAGCCGTGAGGAGAACTCCCATGATTCATCGCCGCATCCCGTTCGCTCTGCTCGCCATGCTGCTTGCCACCACCCCGTTGATCGCCGCGGAGGAAGATGCCACGGCGGAGGAGGGTGCCATGCCGCCCGCCACAACCGGCGTGGTTGAGCAGGTCGGCCCCGCGCTGCCCGGCAAGGTCGCCGCGCTCTACGTCCCGCCCACGCGCTCCTCTCAGCCCATGGTCGCCACGGAATCCGAGGTGTACTTTCTCAATTCTAAAACCCCGAATTGGGATCGCGTCTATACCGTAGCGCCGAAGGACCAGCCCGCGGTTGCCATAGCCGCCTACACGAAAAGCTCGAAAGCGATCTACATTGCCCATTCCACCGGGGTCGCCACGACTCGCAACGGCGGCGGCACGTGGACGGAGGGGCACCCCTCGGGCTACTCCGCCTCCTCGCTCTATGCGCTGACGGTGCATCCGACGGACCGCAAGCAAGCCATCGTGGCGGTGCAGGGCGCCGCGTGGCAGACCATCGACGCGGGGGCCAACTGGTTGAGTTACGAACTCCCCGGCAGCCAGGAGAAGGGCGTGGCGCTCAACTTCACGACACTTCAGGAAAAGCCCGTACTGGTCTACTGTTCGGACAAGGCTGTTTATCTTTCCGGCCCCGATCTGAAGACTTGGATGACCATCTCGCGTCAGCCCTCCGGCCCGGCCCTGGCCGACACCCAGGGCAACCTCACCGTTGTCCTCACCAGCGGCGGCATCCTTGAAGCCTACGACCTGTCGCGGCCCGGTTACCGCCTTGCCAGGCCCGTCGGCGCAATCCCCGGGGCGAGTCTGGCCCTGGATAGCTCCGCCTTTGGCGGAGTCTTTCTGGCCGGCGCAGAAGGCATCGGCTACCTGCAACTCGGAAGCGATGCTCCGCCCACGACGATCGCTGGAACACCGGGCGATGCGGTTCACCTCCAGGCCCATCCCCGTGTCGCCAACGCCATCTATTGGAGCACCGGAAGCCAAGTTTTCCGTGTCGTGGAGGCTGCCACGAGTTTTCCCGCGGCCCCGCTTTCGGTCGATAACTTTCAGCGCCCTTCCGAGCCCACCGAAGCCGTCGCGTCAGCGCCGACCGCCGGCTCCGTCGACGCGGAACGGGAAGCGGGACAAATCCTCGACGAGATCATGGCCACCCAGGCGCCCGTGGAGGAGGTCGTCGCGCAAGCCCTCAAGTTTGCCAGTTACCATCCGAAGGAAGCGGAGCAGTGGAAGCGCGACATCCGCCGCAAGAACCTCATCCCAACGCTGGCCGTCAGCGGTGGCGCAAGGGAACGGGACTTGGATCGCTATGACCGCGTCACGAATGTCGATCGCTTCGGCGCCGAGACGCAAAACCACCTCTACGCCGACGACGACGTCACCTACATGCGCGAATATGCCGTCGAGCTGAAGTGGAACCTTAGCGGACTGCTATTCGACAAGGAACAGTTGATGGTGAGCGAGGAAACGCGCAAACGCAACGAGCAGCGCAATGCCCTCATCACGCAGGTCACCGACCTCTACTTCCGTCGCTTGGAATTGCTTGTGCAGCATCGCATGAACAACCCTGCCTCCGTAGGTGAGGCCGTGCAGGCAAAGCTGCGATTGCGCCAGATGACCGCAACCCTGAACGAGATCACGGGACAGCAAATGTTCGACGACTTCCCCGGGACGCCAGCGAACCGTTGATCCCCCGCAGATGCGTGGCGTTGTTGCGCCGCGCGTTGCTCACGGCTGCGCATCGACAAAAGGGTGGCAGATCCCTACCACCTTTGACGGACCAGAAGAAGCGCGCGGAGACCGGAGCGCCTGCAGACAACGATCCAGAACCTTCTCGACATGGCGCGTTTCCGATCCGGCGCCAACCTGATGCAGTTGGAGGAAACCAACCTCGCTCTATGGCTCTCCGAAGTGGCCGACTCCCATAAGCGATGGTACAACGAA
>JBBRVX010000233.1:0-7612 GCA_038246475.1 Thermomicrobiales bacterium
CTGGTTCTGCTGGGTCAGCACGATGTCCGTCGCCAGGGTCCGGATCAGCGGGTCTTCCGTCCGATCGCGGGCCAGCAACGCCATCGTCACCGCCTGGTCGTGATGGATCATCATGTCCCGCGCGAAGCCTGCTTCGAGGGCAGTGTCAGCTGGTGGGTGGTCGGCCGTAGCCCAGAGCGCCGCGGCCGCGGCGAGCAGGATCAGGGCGAGGAGGGCCGGCAGCCAGCGCACGGACGGCTGGGAGCGCGGATGCTCCGCGCAGGCCGGAACGGTTTCGATGGCGGCGGGATCGATCACAAGGTTGCGGACGTCCCGCCGCCGCAGGCCGCGCCCGGCTCCGGCGCCTCGGGACTGAGGCGGAAGCTGCGCACGAACTGATCGAGCCGCGGATCGTCGGCCGATTCCAGCTGCACCTGCCGGTTCCAGGCCGAGGCCACCACCGGGGTCGGAATGCCCGCCAGGGGACTGACGAGGATGTACGACTGGCTTTCGGCCAGATTACGCAATGTGTCGATCTGCGCCTGGGGCAGATCGGGCTGGTAGGTGATCCAGACCGCGCCATGCTCCATGGAGTGGACGGCGTTCTCGTTGGCGACGGGCGAGGCGTAGTAGCCGCAGTTCTGCCAGGTCGGGTTGTGCACGCCGCCCACCGGCGGGTTCTCCGTGTACTTGACTGGGTCGGTGGAGTGCTGCGCGCCGGCGTAGGTGTAGGAGAGCGTCCCCTCAGGGATGGTCGAGCTGTTCTGCTGGCGTTGGTAGAGGACGAAGCCGACGATCATCAGGAGGGCAACGACCCCCGCGGCGACGCTGAGTCCCTTGATGAGCGCGCTGCGCCGCTGCCGCTCGGCGGCGATCTGGCGCGCGCCGCGCCGCTGCCGGGCGGCGCCGGCCCGGCTCTGTCTCTCCTCGGGACTGGTGTTCGGTTCGGTCATCGTCCGCGGCATCCTCTCTGTTGTTGGGCGCATTGTCGCTTGGGTAAGTGTGCGTCATCGGCGCCGGATCGCGCTGCACCAAGCGCCCGCGGGGAAAGACCATGGGACGCTGCCGGACTTTGCCCGTGACAGGTGGGAGTATGCTGATAGGAGCAACGACGATAGTGCATCGGTGTCGTGGCAAACAGGATATGACTCTTACACCACCTAGCGGAGGAACAGCGTGAAGCAGCAGGAAGGACCACGGCAAGTGGTCATTATCGGATCGGGACCGGCTGGTTTCACCGCCGCCATCTATGCCGCGCGGGCCTCGCTCAATCCCCTCGTGCTGGGGGGATTCTTCTGGGGCGGGCAGCTTGTGCTGACCAGCGACGTCGAGAATTTCCCCGGCTATCCCGAGGGGATCATGGGCCCGGACATGATGGCCGAGCTGCGCACCCAGGCCGAGCGCTTCGGCGCCGAAGTGCACACCGTCGACGTCAACCGGGTCGATTTTTCACAACGCCCCTTCGTCATCGAAACGGATGACGCGATCATTACCGCCAACAGCGTGATCATCGCCACCGGGGCCACGGCCAAGCGGATGGACGCCATCGGCGAGGAGCAGCTCTTCGGCCGCGGCGTCTCGACCTGCGCCACCTGCGACGGTTGGTTCTATCGCGACAAGGATATCGCCGTGGTCGGCGGCGGCGATTCGGCGCTGGAAGAAGCGCTCTTCCTGACCCGCTTCGCCAACCACATTACCGTCGTGCACCGCCGCGACACGCTGCGCGCCAGCAAGGTGTTGCAACAACGAGCCCGGGAGAACCCGAAGATCGACTTCCGCTGGAACGCCATCGTCGAGGAGGTCGTCGGTGGCGACCGGGTGCAGGGCCTGCGGCTGCGCGACACGGTCACAAACGAAGAGAGCACCCTGCCGGTCGATGGAGTCTTCGTCGCCGTCGGGCATCAGCCGAACACGTCGCTGGTGGCCGATCAGATCGAGCTTGATGCCGCGGGCTACATCGCCAAGCAGGACGACACGACGACGACGACGAACATCGCCGGCGTCTTTGCCGCGGGCGACGTGCGCGACCGCCGCTACCGGCAGGCGATCACCTCGGCGGGAGACGGCTGCAAGGCGGCGATGGACGCCGAGCGCTGGCTGGAGGAAGAGGGCATCGCCGTGCCGGATCTGGCCAGCGAGATCTACAGCCTGCCGGGGGTTTGACCCGACCGCAACATTCGATCTGTAGGGGCGACGCAGGCGTCGCTCGCGCCGCAAATCGCGCGGTCGGAAGTTGCCTCCCGCCTCTCGACCGCGAACGTTCGCGGCGAATCAGCGCGGGCGACGCGGGTGTCGCCCCTACACATCGTGATTTCTCCGTGGGCGCGGAATAGACCCCGTTCAACCGAAATCTGTGAAGGGGGATTTGTGGATCAGTCTGCCGTCATCCGCGCCATTACCGGGACCTTTGACGGCGTCGAGGAGCTGGTCGGCGCGGGGGATAGCTACTTCTACGTCAACCTAAACCCAGGTGAGGGGCCGACCGACTATCGGATGCCGTTCGCCACGCTCATGACCAGCGATGCCTACGACCGCGCCTCCGATCTGAGCCGTCCGTCCGTCTACCGCCTCAACATCGGCGTGAGCCCGGAGACCTACCGCTCCCTGTTCGGCGCCAAGCCGCCCCGCTCCGACCCGGAAGGTGACAAGGAGAGCGGGCACGACTTCACCGCGTTGGATCAGGTGATGCCGCACCCCGTCTATGCGCCGCAATTCTGGCTCTGCGTGCTCAATCCCAGCGAGGAAACGTTCCAGAGCGTGCGGCCCTTGCTGGCCGAGGCGTACGAGCGGGCGGTCGCGCGGTATAACAGAACGGAACGCGGGGAACCGGCCTGACGAGGCGGGAAAGCCCTGCCTCAGCACCGGCCAGGAAGATCACCCTCCCCCTCGTGATCTTCTTGATCCCCTTACCCCGTCCCCTTCGACTTCTTCGACCCCTTCGCCGGCCAAGATGCTCACCTCACCCCCTCCCTCACAAGTTGAGCAAGTTGAGCACGTTATGGGCAGATGAAAACCCGATTCCACCTCCCCACCACCCGCTCCGTGGCCTTCGGCGCCCGCTACCCACACCCCACCTTCCACCCGCGGTCGGGTTCCCAGCCCTGGGGGCAGGGCGCGGGGTGAGGGCTTACCGGGCGGAAAGCGACGGCGTCCGCTAACAAACGGCGGTAGGCTCCTCTACGGGAGCCAGGCTGCGGGGCCCCCACCCTGCCGCGAAGGTGGCGAAGATGGCGACGACGCCGGTCACCGCCAGCGCGCCCGAGGCGAGCAGCGGCGCTCGTCCCGTGAGCGCCCCCACCACCAGCGGCCAGCCGGTGGTGTCTGGGTGCACCTCGCGAATGAAGCCGATATTCCCCTCGATATGCTTCCACACCCCAATCAGGCTCGCTCCGGCCGTCAGCAACATGAGCACGCGTAGCGCCACGATCGTCTCGCGCCGGGGACGCTGCCACGCCAGGAGGACGACGATCAGCCCGGCGACGCAGAGCGCGATCGGCAGGAGCTCGAGCGGCTCCTGGAAGTGCTTCGCCGCCAGCAGCTCCAGGAACGTGCCGGCGAACATGACCGCGGCCAGCCCGTACAGGAGGCCGGCCAGGCGTTCGAGGCGGCTGTTGTCGCTCATGCGCCCACCAAGTACGTCTGCACCGTGGCTACCAGCTCCGGAGAAACGAGCTTGCCAAGGGCGGTGAGAAACGCATCAGCGGAGGCGTATGGTCGGTTGCCGCTCAACTGCTGGGCCAGGTCGGCGTTCACGCCCGGTAGCTGCTGCATGGTGGTGGCGTCGGCCTGATTCGGATCGACCGGCACGAAGAGGTACTTCTCGAGCGCGGCAACCTCTTCCGGGGCGATGTACTTGCCGATCTCTCCCCGGAACTGCTCGATGCTGGTGTACGGGCGACACTCTTCAAACTCGCGGGTCATGCACTCGCCGGCGCCGGAAATGGCAGCCAGCTGCGTGGTGCAGTGTGGCAATGGTTCAGCCGTGTTGGTTAGGCGCGCTTGAGAACCGTATCAATGCAGGACTCCGAGCCGGGGTCGTCTTCCGGCATCGTCCATTCTCCTGAGTAAAGCTCCACGGCGCTGAGCTTGGCGACGACAAAGCACTTGCAGATGTGGGTGGAATCTCCGCCGAATTGATAAGCCCAGAGTCGATGCTCGCCCCGCAGCGTGCCGAGAACTAGTGGGCTCAGTTGTCGAGACTTGCCACCGTACATGACGGAAAGTGGCAGGTGCTTGGCAAGCGAGTCTTGGATGATTCGAAGAATCGAGAGATCAGACCGGCTTGGGGACTGCGGCCCGGGAAGGTTCGGCAGTCTTTTCAGACCCGGCAAGGGAGCTAGTGATGGACGACGACGTGATGGCGCCATGAAACTCTCCTTTCTCATCGCTGCCGAGCAAATCTCGCCTCTGACACAATAGGGGCGGTCTCGCGCATTGGATTCCATGAATCAATGGGAAGCCTCTTGTACGACGGCATGCGCCCCTTCCTCTCAAACCCGAATTGACTCAAGGTCTTCCGTCGCGTCGTCGAGCGTCCGTCGTCTCTGAACCAATATGGCTAGGAGGCGTGCGACGCCATCAGGAGCCACCCGCATTCCGGGCTCAATGCCTTTGCACCCGATTGTTGCTTGGGGCGCCGCGGGCGCGACGGCGGGCTGGGGAGGGCGCTGATGTCCCTCCCCTGTCGGCAGCAATGTCATTCCCATTCTCCGGCGCCTGCTCGAACGCGGTGTGGCCAGGCTGCCAGGTGACGCCGAAGCGGCTGAAGAGCTCGCTGCTGATCTGCATCTGCTCCTGGATCTGGGCTCCGCCACTGGTGGCGATCTCGGCGATGATGGCATTGAGCACGGCCAGTGGTCCGACCATCGATTGAAAGAAGGAGACGCTCTCGGTGCGCGTGACCAGGACATGGTCGGCCACCTCGGCCAGCCCGGAGGCGCGGCTATCGACGATGGCGATCGTGATTGCGCCGCGCTCCCGGGCGAAGGCCAGCGCCTCGCGGGTGTCCTGCACCACCCACCAGGCGGCGGTGCCAATGACGACATCACCGGGGCCCACCTCCGAGATGCGCGCGGCTAGCGCCACGCTGCCACGGATCTCGGCATCGACCGGCAAGCCCATGAAGCGGCAGAGATGGCTGAAGATGAGGGCCAGACCGCCATGGCTGCCGGCGCCGAGGATCAGGGTGGAGGGCGCCCCGGCAATGATCCCCGCCACCCGCCGCACCTCCTCCCGCTCCAGTGTCGAGCGCATCGTGGAGAGATTGCGGATCTCCTGATCGAGCGAGGCCAGGACGATGTCGCCGAGCTGCTCGCCCGAGTGCGCGGGCATCAGACCGATGGCATCGAGCGAGTTAAGGTATTGGTGGCGGATGGCGGCCTGGAACTCCGGGAAGCCGGCGTAGCCGAGCATCTGCGCCAGGCGCACCACGGTCGAAGGATGGACCCCGACGCGTCCGCCCAACTCGGCGGCCGTGGCGAAGGCGGCGAATTTCGGACTGTGCTCGATGTACGAGACGACCGCGCGCTGCTTGCGGGAGAGGCGTACGGCATCTCCCCCTTTTAGCCGCGATGTGCCGCCCAGGACGACGACGGAGTTCGCCACATTGCGCTCCCTGCTAGGGCCTGCCCGACCGCCGCGCGATCCGCGGCACGCGAATAGTGTGAACGGAATGGTGTTCGCCTGCCGAACTGCGTCACATGTCCAGTGCCGCCGGCAGCCGCCTGTGCCATGCGGTGGCCTGCTCGTAGGAGTGCGCCGCGGCCAGGAGAGGCCCCTCCTGCCATGGCCGCGCCACGAGTTGCAGACCCACCGGCAGCCCGCCGTTCGCGAAGCCGCAGGGGATGGAGATCGCCGGGAAGCCGGTCAGATCGAAGGGCCCGGTGAAATTGATCAGCGCCGCCAGCAGCTCGGGGTCGGCCTCGTCGCCGGTGACCAGATCGCCCTCCAGGGGTGTCGCGGCCGTCGGCGCCGTCGGCGTGAGCAGCAGATCGACGTCCGCCATGCCGGCCAGAAAACCATCGACGATCTGGCGCCGGGCCTGCTGCGCTTGCAGATAAGAGACCGCGGGAGTGATGGCGCCCAGCTCCAGCCGCTCGCGCACGGCCGGGCTGTAGCTCTCTGGTTGCTCGCGCAGCCAGGTCAGGTGGTAGGCGGTGGCCTCGGGCATCAGCAGCGCCAGCAGCGCCGGAACCGCCTCGGCAGGTGGAGGGAGATTCACCTCGTGGAAGGTGGCTCCCAGGCGTTCGAGGGTAGCGATGGCGGCATCGATGGGCGCCTGCACCGCCGGGTCGACGTGCTGGCGCAGGTAGGAGTCCGTGATGCCGATGCGCAACCCCGCGACGCCCGAGTCGATGCCGGCCAGGTAGTCGGCGACCGGCACGCGCCCGCTGGTCGGATCGCGGGGGTCTTCCCCGGCAATCACGCCGAGCAGCGCGGCGGAATCGGCCACGGTGCGTGTCATCGGGCCAAAGTGATCGGCCGACCAGGAAACCGGAATGCCGCCGTGGCGGCTGACCCGGCCGTAGGTCGGCTTCAGGCCGGCGATGCCGCAGTAGGCCGCGGGGAGGCGGATGGAGCCGCCGGTGTCGGAGCCGATCGAGCCGTAGCCCATCCCGGCGGCGACGGCGACCGCCGAGCCACTGCTGGAGCCGGACGACGAGCGGGTCAGATCCCAGGGGTTCGGCGTCGGGCCATAGTCGGGGTGGACGGCGGCGTAGGCGAACTCGAGCATGTTCGTCTTGCCGACGATGATCGCCCCCGCGGCGCGCAGGCGCTCCACGACGGTGGCGTCGAAATCGGGGACGTTGCGGGCGAGGATGCGCGATCCCGCGGTGGTCAGAATCCCCTTCGTGGCGAAGAGGTCTTTCACCGAGAGTGGAATGCCGTGCAGCGGCCCGCGATAGTCGCCGGCCAGGACGTCGCGCTCCGCCTGCCGGGCGCCGTGCCGGGCTTGCTCGGCCAGGATGGTGATGAAGGCGTTGAGCATGCCATCGAGCGCGGCGATCCGCTCCAGAACGCGCTCAGTGACCTCGACCGGCGAAATCTCGCGGGCGCGGATTCGCCGCGCGACCTCGAGCAGGGGCAGATCGCAGAGATCGTGTCGCCGTCGCTCAGACATCGCTGTCGCTCGGCCAGTCATCGAGGCGAAAGGTGGCAGCCGGCTCGGTGGTTGGGTTGGCCGCGGGGGCGAGCGCACGCAACAGGGCGAAATGCGGCTCCGCCTGGGCGACGAACGCCGCCGCGCGATCGGGAGGCAGCTCGACGCCGGCGGAAGCCGCCATGGCGCGCAGCAGCTCGGCGGTCAGCGGCTCGGGGAGGGGTTCGCTCATGCGCGCCTCTTTGCGGAGATACTGTCGTGCACAATGCGATGCATCGTGCCGTGGGCGAACGCTCCTGTCAATCTCGTTTCAGGCGCGGTTCATCTCCCCGGCGCAATTCGACGAAATGGAGAGGGACGATGGCGGCAGTATCTGGACGGTTCAACGAGCGAGTGGCGATCGTTACCGGCGGGGCCACCGGCATCGGCCGGGCCAGCGCCATGCGGCTGGCCTCGGAAGGGGCGACGGTGATGGTAGCCGACGTGAACGCCGATTTTGGGGCGGCGACCGAGCGCGATCTGCGGGAGATGAGC
>JBBRVX010000234.1:0-7598 GCA_038246475.1 Thermomicrobiales bacterium
ACCGGGATCCATACTCCACTGACACGACGCGTGACCGGGCCTCGATGCGGCGCGCATCGAGGCCCGGCAACCAGGGCGCGTTTCGCTCCGATCCAACGTCCCCTCCTCCACCTGATTCCTCCGCTCAGGCCCGCATCGTTCGCGCCCGGCGGTGAGATCCAGCCAGCGCCCAAACGATAGACGCCTCGCACGCATTCGCGCGATGAGCGATGTTCGCGCGGCGAGACGAGCGCCGGACAGCCCGGCGCATCGGGGGCGGAAATGCCGCACCAGAAGGGTCATCGTAAGGGAAAGGGGGGATCATGGACGGGGTACGCTTCGATCGCATGGCACGTCGCGTAGCAAGGCTCCAGTCGCGGCGATCGGTGGTGCGGGCCTTGGCGGCGGCCGGCGTCGCCTTGCTCTCCGGAGGACGATTCATTGCTCCGCCCGCGGCAGTGGCAGGGGGCTGCGCCGGCTTCGGCTGCCCCTGTAGTGACGACTCGACCTGCGTGGAGGGGCTGGTCTGCTACGACAATAGTTGCAACACGTCCGGCAACTGCGGTCTGAACTGCACCGGGACCGGCGATGCCTGCCCCAGCTCCTGTTCACAGGGGGAGCCCTGCGCCGATTGCTGCGGGGGATTCTGCGCGGCCTACGGCGGTTGCACGACGATCTACTACAGCCAGGCGGGGGGCGACTGCTCGCTGGCCGATCCCACGGCCTGCGCGCCGGGGCTGACGTGCTGCCCTATCCAGGGCGGGGATGCCAGCGATGGCGTCTGTCAGGATAGTTGCAGCTCGAGTTAGCAGAGGATCGATTCCCCGGCGCTCGTCTGCACGTGTTTTCCATTCCTGGCCGATCGAGCGCCGGGGCGATGCAGGGGCGCCCCGGCAGAAACCGAAGTTCCATGCGTCCCATCTGTAGAGTGTTTCCAGAGGTGCGAACGGTGCATCTCCGCGCCTATCCGGATCTCCCGGCCACTCCAACCATGGCCAGCGCGGCGAACAAGCTGGCCCCGGCCAGGCCCAGAAAGACAGGCGTATAGCCTCCGGCCACGCCGACGGCCACGCCAGCGCCAACGGGGGCCAGCGCGGCGGCGCCGCTGACGAAGAGCGCCAGGGCGCCGCCAATGGCCCCGTAGTGGGCGCGGCCGTAGCGCTCGGCGACGAGGGAGGCGCGCATCAGGGTGACCGCGCCGCGCCCCGCGCCGAGCATGATCACGGCGGCGATCACCCCGGCAGGCTGCCGCCAGACCAGAAGGACCAGCAGCGCCGCGGCCTGCAGGGCGAAGACAGCGGCGGTGAGCGGCACGTGCGGCCAGCGGCTGCCGGCCGCGGTGACCACCACGCGCGAGGCGACCTGCATGGCCCCGATCGCCCCGGTGGCGATCGCCGCGAACCCCGGCGAATAGCCATTCTCGATCAGAAACGGGATCAGATGAACCCCAACCGCGACCGATGAGAGCGTGCCGCAGAAGAAGGCCAGCGTCAGCCACCAGAAGGCGCGCTCGCGCAGGGCCTGGCGCAGGGTCGCGCCTTCGATGGCGGGGATCGCCACCATCTCTTCGCCATCCGAGGGCGCCACGCCATCGGGCAGCAACCCGAGATCTTCAGGGCGACGGCGCAGGAGCAGGGCGTGGGCCGGGATGGTGGTGAGCGCCAGTGTCGCGGCCAAAGCGAGGAGGGCGTCACGCCAGCCGAAGCGGGCGATGAGGGCCGTGGCCAGGGGGAGGAAGATGGTGCTGGCGAACCCGGCCACGAAGGTCAGGAGCAGCAAGGCGCGCCCGCGCCCGCGCCGGAACCAGGCCGCGACCACGGTGAAAGCCGGTTCGTAGAGGGTGGCCGCCATGGCCAGCCCCATGCCGGCCCAGAGCAGATAGAAGGCAGGCAAGGTGTCAACCCTGGCCCAGGCCGCCAACCCCAGCGCGCCGCCCAGCGACCCCACGGTCATCAGCAGGCGCGGGCCATGGCGATCGACCCAGCGCCCAACCGGCATGGCGGCCAGACCGGAGATGAGGAGGGCGACGGAGTAGGCGCCGGTCAGCTCGGCGGTCGACCAGCCCAGCTCCCGCTGCATCGGCGCGAGGAAGGCGGCGAAGGCGTAATAGAGGATGCCCCAGGAGATGGTCTCGGTGGCAGCCAGCGTGCCGACCATCACCCAGCCGTAGTAGAGGCCCTTTGGCGCCCGCGATTGTGCCCCGGCGGTCCCCGAAATGGCCACTCTCCGCACGCTCCGGCGCTACACCGATGGGGGGCGACCTGAGTGATCTCTCAAGGCAATGATGCCCTGATGCCCTTGATCCCGCCTCCGGTCTGGTCGCCTTCGACACCCCAGACGAGCGACCGCTCGCTTCGCCTCCGCACCGGATTCCCAGCAGACCACGTCGTGTTCAGCCCCATTTGATGGGGCTTTCGTGGGTCTAGCGGGACGGCTTTCAGTCTCCCGCGGAGCCCCCAGCGACGTCTCCCCTGCCAACGGCGCGCTAGGTGCAGCAGCCGCCGCGGCTCGCCGCGGTCAATCCCACGAGACGCGGGGCGGCATCGCCGCAGCACGACCCGACCGCGCCCGCTGACGCTGGCGGCGCGCCGCAGCAGCCCTTTTCAGCCGTCTCATCGATGGCCGCTCCCGCTGCACAGCAGGTCACGCCGCGCTCCGCCAGAATATCCGTAACGCAGACGCCTGTCTCCGGGAGGACGAGCTGGACATCCCGCGCGCCGTCGATGTCGCCGGTCAGCGCGCAGGCGATAGAGCGGACCTGCTCGTAGCCGGTCAGCATCAGAAAGGTCGGCGCCCGGCCGTAGCTCTTCATGCCAGCGATGTAGGTATTGGCCTCCGGGTGACGCAGCTCCGCTTCGCCGTGGGGCGGCACAGAACCGCAGCTATGGAGGTTGGGATCGATCATTGGGGCCAGCACGCGGGGGCTCTCCACGGCCGGGTCGAGATCGAGCCGCAGCTCGGAGAGGAGCGCCAGATCGGGGCGAAATCCGGTGGCGGCGACGATCTGATCGAACGGACCGAGCACCTCATCGTCCCCGGCGACAAGGATGCCCTCTGGCGTCCCGGTCAGCCGCGCCAGCCTGAACCCGGTGACGAGGCGGAGATTTCCGCCGTCCACCAGGCCGCGCACCCGCTCGCCTAACGCTCCCCGGGCGGGCAGCGCGTCGGCGATGCCGCCGCCGAAGAGCGTTTGCAGGCGGTCGCCCGGACGCCGCACCGCCCAGGTGATGGTGGTGCCCGGGGCTTCGGCGGCAAGGTCGACCAGATCGAGCAGGGCGTTGAACGCCGAGTGACCGCTGCCGGCGACGAGCACGCGCTTGCCGGCGTAGCGCCCGCGGTCGCGGCCGAGGGGATCGGGGATGCCGGCGAAGATGCGATCGGCCAGGTGCCGCTCGCCGATCGCCGGCGTCCCTGCCGCGCCAAGCGGGTTCGGGGTGGCCGTCGTCCCGCTGGCATCGATGACGGCACGGGCCAGGAAGGGCTCCTCGCTGCCGTCAGGCCCCTGAATCGTCAACAGAAACGGGGCATCCTCGCGGCCGGGCGTTTTCATTTTGTCGAAGCCGTCCCGCGTGACGCGCACGACGCGACTGTTGAGCCGGATGCGGGTCGACATCGCCGGGAGCGCGGCGAGAGGAGCGAGGTAGCGATCGACCAGCTCGCGACCGGTGGGAAAGCCATCGCCATCCGGCGGCAACCAGCCGGAGCCCGCCAGCAAGCGGCCAGCGGCGGCATCGACGACGTAGCGCCAGGGCGAGAAGAGCCGCACATGACCCCAGGCCAGGATGTTCGCCCCTACTTCCGGGCCGGCCTCGAAGACGATCGGCTGCTCGCCCTTTTCGAGCAGATGGGCGGCGGCGGCGAGGCCCACGGGCCCCGCGCCGATGATGGCGACTGGCAATGGCGCTGTTTCGGAATGCATGCAGAGATCCTTTCTCTCGCCGAATCGTGGCGAGTGCTTTATCGAATATTGACGATGTTCGATGTATCGGGCGACAATGTGACCAGGGCTCCTCCTCGATGATCTGGCTACGTGTTGAGAATGTGGCGCGCCGCCTCGGGAAACTCGGCGAGGCAGGCGTGGTTGACCCCGTAGTGCATGAAGGTGCCGCGCCGCTCGGCCACGACGAAGCGCACGTCGCGCAGCACCTTGAGGTGGTGCGAGATGGTCGGCTGGCCGAGTGGAAAATGGTCGACGATATCACAGACGCAGACCGGCTCCGGGCTCTGGGCCAGCAGATTGAGGATGCGAATGCGGGTGGGATCGGCCAGCGCCTTGAACCAGCTCGCGTAGGTTTCGGCATCGACCTCATTGACGCTGGGCGCGGCGGCCGGCGGGCAGCAGCGAGTGAGCGAGGTGATGGCGACACTGGGCCGTTCGAGCATGGTGGACACGTAAGCGCTCCTCTCTGTACCTGCACGCAGTATCGCCGATTCATTGATTAATGTCAATATATCCATCGAAGCGTGTCGATGATAGGCGCCAGCTTCGATCTCGTTCGTGGCGGTGACGAGTGATAACGCGACAACCAGGGACGTGTGTGCCCGGTACGGCCTAGCGGGTCACGGTCGCGCGGGCCCGACCGATCTGGGCGGCGTGATCATGGGCGTGGCCGCTGTAGATGCGCAGCCAGTCCTCGACTGAGTAGGGGCCAACCTCGCTGTGAGTCCCGGCCCGCTGCCACTGCTCCTCGCTCAGGCGGCGCAGGATGGGCGCGGTCGCTGCCCGCGCCGCCGCGAAGGCGGCCAGCGACGGCTCGATGGGACGATCGGGAAAGAGCTCGCGGACGAAGGCTTCCTGGTCGTAGCCGACAATGACCGGCGCCTCCTGGGCGATGAGGAGCCGCAAGCGAATGGCGGCGGTCATTTCGCTGTCGGCCAGGTGGTGGACGATCTCGCGTGGACACCACTCGCCCGGGGCCTCCCGCGCCTCCATCTCCGCGCCACTGCTCCCCTGCAACGCCGCCACGATCGCGTCGTAGCCAGCCTCGTACCGATCGACCAGCGCGTTTCGTTCCGACGCGTTCATCTCCACCCTTTCCGCGTTTGCCGCCACCGTTGCATGCCTCATTAAACGCGCGATCGCCCGCGGCGTGAGACAGCGAGATGGGTCCGACCGCGGAACGCGCTACGATGCCGGGGCAGGCGTCGTCGCGGGAGAACGAATCGCGGAGGGCATCGATGATCGACCAGAGCCGGGGGCCGCTCCTGCTGGCGGACCTCACCTCACCAGAGACGCGGGAGCTGCTGCCGGAGATCGAGCTGGTGCTGATTCCGGTGGGAGCCCACGAGCAGCATGGCCCGAACAGCGCCGTCGCGACCGATACGGTCAGCGCCGACGCCCTCTGCCGCGCCGCCGCCGCCCTGGCTGGACACCGCGTGGCCGTGGCCCCGGCGATTCCGTGGGGCATCTCCTGGCATCACCTGCGCTTTGCCGGCACGATCTCGCTGCGCCCGGCGACGCTGATCACCCTGCTGGAGGATATCGTCGGCTCGCTCCACGCCCACGGCCTGCAGCGCTTTCTGGTAGTCAACGGCCATGGCGGCAACGCCGCGACAATCGCGGTCGCCATCGAGGAGATCAAGCAAAGGAGCGATGTGCCCCTGATCGCCTCCATCTTCGGTTACGCCCTGATCGCCGAGCAGGCCAGATTGCACTTCCCCGCCAGCGCGATTGGCCACGGCGGGGCGGACGAGGCAGCCGTGGTCATGGCCGCGGCGCCCCACCTGGGGAAACCCCACGCCGCCGCGCCAGATTTCACCGGCGCCCAGGCGGAGACGGCGGCGTTGTTGGGCGCGTACGGCGGAACCTTGGCGCGTCGCTTCGAGGAGCTGACGCGCAACGGGGTGACGGCCGACGCCACCCCGGCGACGTTGGAGCTGGGGCAGCAGATTCTCGACGGCGCGGCGCAACGGCTGGCGGAGATCATCGCGGTGCTGCTGCGCGAGGCCGGAGCGGCGAAGGGGGATAGGGGGATAGGGGGATAGGGGATGGTATGCGGGACAATGCCGCTCCCGTCGCGGCGAGCCCACACCCCAAAACACAATCCCAGTGCACTGGGAGAGGGGCTTATTGTCTCGTTGGCGGCAGGAATTCTTGCATGCCTCCCCCTGTCAGTGTGCGTTGGGAGAGGGTTGGGGATGAGGGTTCCGCGACTCCCCAAGGGGAGACGGAGCCGGGCTAGTCGTTCTTCTTGCCCTTCTTGTCGTTCTTGCCTTTCTTGTCGTTCTTGTCGTTCTTGACCTTGGCGGTGATTTCCAGTTGCCAGCCGCCGTTGATGCTGCCCGTGTTGACATTGGCGTCATCATGGACAAAGAGTTGCCATTGCCCATCCGGCGCCGCGCCGTTGAACGTCGAGAGCGCGACGTTGGCGTCTGGCGCCGGGGCTGGGGCGGGGAATGGATCCGCGCCAGTCAGGTTGGCGGGGCGGAATGTCCCGCCAACGAGGTCGGCGCCATCTGGCAAATCGGCGACCGCCTGGTCATCCAGGGTTAGATCGATGTTGAGGGCGTCCGTGTCGTCTCCAGCGTCGCCCATCACGATCGCGCGCTTGTTACCCAGCGCCAGCATCACATCGACGTTTTCGGGACGCTGGTGGCTGAAGTCGCGGAGGATCAGGTTCACATCGGTGATCTTCGCCTTTTTGAACTTCTTGAACTCGTCGACCTTGATGGTCGTGGGATAGGGATTCGCGGGGCCATCTAGTCCCATGCCCGGGACACTGATCTGGCCATTGCTGGAAAAGGTCTTGGTGATGGTCTTGAACTTCTTGCCGGCATCGGCGGGTTGCGTCGCCTCGGCGAGAGGCAGCACCAGCAGCGCCGCAAGGGCCACCCCAAGGAGCCGGGAGAGCAGGAGCGGCGCTCTGGAGCGTCGCATCTGGTCCTGGGGAAGAATGGTGGAGATGTGACTTCCGGATTTTTTGAACATGGCAGCCTCCCTGGAACTTCTCTGCTCGGTCGAATGATGTGTCGCCGACCAGCAGCGACTACGGCAATGACTCTAGGCAGCCGCCATTAGCCGGCCATTAGCCCGGCAGGGGCTGGCGTGCGCGTGGGCAAGGCGAGCGCTTGACGGCGCGAAACTGGCGGTCCTACGCTGGGAAGATCGGCCACGATTCGCGATCTGACCATCCGAGGTTTGGCCAGATCGCCGGGAGGCAGCGGTGGAGGCTCCGCCAAGGCTCGATATCCGTCTCATGGGCGGTTTTCGGGTCGTCGTCGGCGATCAGGCGGTGGAGGAGACGGTCTGGCGGCAAAGGCGCGCCGCCGCGATCGTCAAGTTGCTGGCGCTCGAGCCGGGCCACCGCCTGCATCGGGAGCACCTGATCGATACGCTCTGGCCCGAGCTCGATCCTGGCGCCGCGGCGAACAATCTGCGGGTCGCGTTGCACCACGCCCGGCGGGGACTGGAAGCCGCCGGGGCCAGGCCGGACGTCTTTCTGGGTCGTGACGGCGACGTGATCGTGCTCGGTCCGCCGGAGCTGATCCAGGTCGACGTCGACGTGTTCGACGCGGCGCTGAAGGCCGCCTGGCGATCGCCCGATCCGGCAACTTCTCAGGCCGCGCTCGATGGCTACGGCGGCGACCTGCTGCCGGAGGATCCCTATGAAGATTGGGCA
>JBBRVX010000235.1:0-7568 GCA_038246475.1 Thermomicrobiales bacterium
GGGTCATAGGGTCATAGGGTGAACGACGGGACGCCGCCGGTGGATCTCTCGTCATACCCCTATCCCCCTATCCCCTTATCCCCCTCGTCCCGTCGTACACGACATTCCCCCCGGCAATCGTATACGCGACCCCGACGTCCGCCAGGTCGTGTGCATCGACCGTGGCCAGATCGGTCTCGAAGATCGTCACATCGCCGAGCATCCCTGGCTTCAGCGACCCCTTGATGCCCTCCTCGAACGAGGCGTAGGCGCCATTGACGGTGTAGGCGCGCAGGGCATCTTCCAACGAGATGGCTTCCGCCGGATTGCAGGGCCGGCCCAGGATGTCGTGCCGCGTGACCATCGTCTGCACCCCGGCCAGAGCGTTCACCGGGACGACTGGAGCGTCAGACGACGCGGCGGCGATGATGCCGAAGCGGGCGAAGGAGCGCATGCCGTACGCCTGCCCGATCCGCCACTCGCCTAGGTTGTTCATGTAGGCGTCGCGGAAATGGCGCAGGAAGGACGTGCCTGGAATCGGAACCACGCCGAGGTCGCGAATGCGCCCCAGGATGCGGTCGTCGACGATCGAGCAGTGCTCGATGCGGTGGCGGGGATCGGGGCGCGGGTTCGCCGTTTGCGCCTCCTCGTAGGCATCGAGCACCAGATCGATGGCGGCATCGCCGATGGCGTGGATGCCGACCTGAAATCCGGCGTCGTGGGCGCGGCGCACCTTCGCCTTCAGCTCGTCTGGCGGCATCATCCAGAGGCCGAAATTGTCCGGCTGACCCTCGTAGGGCGCGTGCATCATCGCCGTGCGGCCGCCGATCGAGCCGTCGCTGAAGAGCTTGGCCGGCCCGATGCGCAGCCAGTCGTCGCCCAAGCCAGTCTGAATGCCGAGCGCGATCAGGTTGTCGAGCGTCTCGTCGATCATCATCATCAGATAGGAGCGGATCGGCAGTTTGCCCTGCTCGCGCAGCCGCTGATAGGCGCGCAGCTCGCGTGGATCGGCGATGCCAGCCTCGACGCCGCTCGTCACCCCGGCGCGCAGGAACTCGCGGCCCCCCGCCTCCAGGGCAGCCATCATCGCTGCTTCGTCCGGCTCCGGCATCGCCGCCCGCACGAGTCCCAGCGCCCCCTCGCGCAGCACCCCGGTTGGCTCGCCATGCGTGTCCCGGTCGAAGATGCCATCTTCCGGATCGGGCGTTTCGCGCGTGATCCCCGCCAGCCTGAGCGCCGCGGAGTTCGCGGCGCCGATGTGATGGCACATGCGGATCAGCACGACCGGGTGATCGGGCGCGACGAGGTCGAGATCGGCGCGGGTGGGATGCCGCCCCTCGGCTAAACGGGCGTCGTCATAGCCGCGGCCCACGATCCAACTTCCCTCTGCCCGGTCAGCAACGGCCTCCCTCACCAGCCCTTGCAGCTCGACGATCGAGCCCCGCCGCTCAGGAGAGAGATCGAGATCGCGCAGCGCGAAGCCGACCGACATCGGATGCGCGTGGGCATCGTTCAGGCCCGGTGTCGCCGTGCGTCCGGCCAGATCGATGGCCGGCGACCCCGGCGCCGCTGCCTCCCGCGCCCCGGCATCATCCCCGGCATAGACGACGCGCCCCAGCCGCATCGCTACGGCGGACGCGATCGGATTGGCCGGGTCCATCGTGTGCACTTGGCCATTGACGAGCAGCAGATCCCCGGGCATACGACCTCCAACGAGAGACGGCCAGACGGCCAGACGGTAAGGGCGAGGATAGACCAAATGCCGAAGGCTGATTGCTGATGGCTGAACGTTGGTAGCGGGTCGCGGCAAGATGGCCTCAGAAATCGATCAGTGAGACAGCTATCATATGATTGCCACGCTTGGCTTCTTCACGGAGTTGCTCATTATGGCGAGTGTGACGATTCTCAGCGAGCAGGAATTCCGGGAACTGGCCCTGAACGACCACGACCGGTTTTGGGAGCTGTGGGATGGCGTGCCCGTGGAGAAGCCGCCGATGAGCATGAGGCACAACGCGATCGCGTTCCGCCTTGGGTATCTCCTGCAGAACCAGCTCGACTGGCGCGACTGTCAGGTGAACGTCAACGGAGACCGCGCCCGCGTCTCTCCGCGCGCCTCCTACATCCCGGATGTCATCGTCATCCCCGCGGCCTACCAGGAGCCGCTGGCGGACGATCCGCGGGCGCTTGGCGTATACGTCGAGCCGCTGCCGTTCGTCGCCGAGATCTGGTCACCCACCACCGAACACTACGATCTGGCCACGAAGTTGGACGGGTATCGTCAGCGGGGCGACCTTGAAATCTGGTACATCCACCCCTACGAGCGGACCCTCACCGCTTGGCGCAAACAGCCCGATGGGTCCTATGCTGAAACCCTCTACCACGACGGAAACGTCCCGGTCGTTTCTCTCCCCGGCGTCGTCATCGACTTCGGCGCCCTCCTCGACGGCTGAAGGCAGTCCGGACGCTCCGCTTTACTCACGCCAGACGAGGAGGCGTGAGTCGTAGGTCGTAGGTCGTAATTCGGAAGTCGTGAGCCGGGCAGGCGGCCGAGGCCATCGTCCTCCCGCCTGCCCGCTGATCACCCATCACCCGTCATGGCGCCGTGCGCTGCGCTGGGTGAAGTATTGGGCAAGGAGCAGGTGGAAATTCCGTGACTGCGCCGGGGAGATGGGAGAACTGGGCGGGAAACGTGCAGGCGACGCCGCGCGCCGTGGCGCGGCCAGGCACCCTTGAGGCGCTGCGCGCGGCCATCCTGGACGCGGCCCGACGCGGTGAGACGGTGCGCATCGCGGGGGCGGGGCATTCGTTCGCGCCACTCTGCGCCACGGACGGCACGCTGATCGACCTCTCGCTGCTTACGGGCATCGAGACGATCGACCCCGTCTCGGGCGATGCCAGGATCTGGGCCGGGACCCGCCTGCATGCGCTGGGAGCGCCCCTCCTGGAGCAGGGCCGCGCGTTGCTGAATCAGGGCGACATCGACCGCCAGGCATTGGCCGGCGCCGTCTCCACCGGCACGCATGGGACCGGGCGCAAGCACGGCAGCTTTTCGGCGGCGGTGCGCGCCATCGAGCTGATGCGCCCGGACGGCGAGCTCGTCGCCATCGACGGGGGTGATGCGGAGCGATGGCGCGCGGCGTCGCTCAGCCTCGGCCTGCTGGGCGTGCTGACGCGCGTAACATTGGCCACCGCGCCCGCCTACAAGCTGCGCGAGCAGACGCGGGCGCTCTCCTTCGAGGAGTGCATCGAGACGTTTCTCGCCATCGAAGCAGTACGCCGCAACGCCGAGTTCTGGTGGTTGCCGGGGCTCGATCGCTGCGTGATCAAGAGCTTCGTCGAAACCGAGGAGGAGCCCTTCTACGTCGAGCGCCCCGAGGCGCCGCCCGGCACGCTCGAACGCTACTTGCAGCCCGACGCCGTCGACTGGAGTTGGCGCATCTACCCGTCGGCGCGGAACGTTCCTTTTGTCGAGATGGAGTACACCCTGCCATTGCTCGTGGGCCCGGCGGCGATGCGCGACGTGCGCGCCATGATGCAAGCAAGTCATCCCGGCTGCACCTGGGCCGTCGAGTACCGCACCCAACCCGGGGAGGCGAGCCTGCTCAGCCCGACTCAGGGCGAGGACAGCGTCACCATCAGCCTGCACCAGGCGGCGGATCAGCCGTTCGAGGCGCTCTTCCGCGACGCCGAAGCGATCTTCCTGGCCCATGGCGGCCGCCCCCACTGGGGCAAGCTGCACTGGCTATCGCGCGACGAGATCGCCCGCCTCTACCCCGCGCTGCCAAGCTTCCTGGCCCTGCGCGCGGCATGCGACCCGGCTGGTCTCTTCGTCAATGCTTATCTGGCGGGTTTGGGCTTCGGCGGCAGGTAGCTCCGCTCAAGGGCGTTGGCCACCCCCTCGGGGTCCTGCTCGATCACCCGCAGCAGCGTACGCGCCGCCTGATCCGGATAGCAGACATTCTGCTCCCAATCGCGCAGCGTGCCGAGGGGGATCTCGAAGCGCTCCGCGAACTGCTCCTGGGTCAGTTTGAGCCGTTCCCTGATCCGTTTCGGATGGGGGAACACGCGCATTCGCGCCAGCTCCTCCGGCGTGATGGGCGGATTGTCCGGATCGGCCAGGGCATTGGCCTCGATCTCTTCTTCGGTCATGGCCAGCACCCGCGCCCAGTCCGTACGATCTTTCATTGAGCCGTCCGACATCAACTGAACGATTGTTCCATCAGGCATTCTCTGCGCTGTGACGGCATCTCTCTCGCTGATCTCGTCTGGCCCTTCACGGTCGTGGCTCGGATAAAGGAGCCGCGCACCGGGCGGCCGGGAGGGCGTCGGAGGCTCGCCGCAATGCTACCCCTTCATCCGCCTGCCGCATCAGGCGCCGATGCACCCGCCATTCAGGCAGACCGCCAGTCCCGGCTTGCAGCACGCGCCTTCTCCTGCGCCTGGGCCGGCGCCCGGCGGACAGCAGTCGTGATCCGGTGGGCAGCAATGGGAGTAGCGGATGTTCGGGCCCGCCGTGTAGCAGGTGAGGGTATTGTTGCCGTTTGTCCGGCAAGGACTCGTTTGACACGATCCATCGCGGCAGATCGCGTCATTCGAGCAGCATTCCGCATTGGCAATGCACACGTCACCGTTGGCGCCGCAGCATTTTCCCGTACCGATGTCGCAGGTGCCGGAGCAGCACTCGTCGTCGCGTAAGCACACGCTGTCGTTCAGCGCGCAGCACTTCCCGTCTACGCAGGAATCACAACAGTCTCTGCCGTCAACGCACGGGCTGCCGGCGCGCTGGCAGCCACAGGCGTTGTCGACGCAGATGGCGCTGCAGCACTCTCTGCCGTCGGCGCAGGGATCGTCCCTTTCGCCGCAATCGCACCGCCCGCGGCCGGAGCCCTCCTGGTTGCAGTAGCCAGAAACGCACTCCTTGCCCTTCTGGCAGGGCGCGTCTCGCTTCTTCGTTCGCGGCTTCGCCTTCTTGTGCTTGTGCTTCCCCTTCGTCTCCGCATCCTCGATCCCGAGCAGGGCGCCCCAGCCCGCCATCACGCTTGCCGGCAGTGCTCCGCCAAAAAGCCTCAGGATCGTGCGCCGATGGGCAGCGGAGGCCGACAGTGCCCGGGCCAAACGTTCGCCTCGTTGATCGGTCATGAGTGGTCCTCCTCGCAACGTCGCACTAGATCATCGGGAGCTCGATGCACACCCGCTTCGTCTCCTCGCTGAAGACGAAGCAGAAGGGGGCAACACCCGTGCAGCACGTTCCCTGAACCTCCCCCCTCAAAATATCCGTGACCACTTACTTGGGGGGATAGCACGTGCTTTCGGAGCAGACATACCCGGGATAGCAGCACGCCCCCCGTGGGTCATTCGTTGGGCAGCGCGCTCCCCCGTTGAGGCATTCGCACGAGCAGGTTTTGTCGTCAAAGTAGTACAGACTTTCACAGGCGTCGCTGACGCACTTGTCGCCGCACAAGACCTTGCCGGAGGGGCACGTACACTCGCAGGTTCCCTGGTCGAAGTACTGGTTGTCGGCGCAGATGTGGCTGGCGCACGTGTTTGTGCGGGCGCACCAGCTCGCGCCAGGCGCCGGCGTGTCGCAACTGCACGTGGTGGGGTTGCGCATGCACCCATTCGTGCAGGGCTCCGCACACCCGCCCCCACAACAGACCTGACCATTCGGGCACTTGGGGAAGCACTGGAGTTTTTGCGTGGTGGGGTTGCAGAGGGAGTCTTCACAGACCGCGCATAGTAGGGGGAGCTTGGGGACACAGATACCATCTGCACATTCCATGCAGCCACTGTCACACTCGAGGTTGGTCGAGCACTCCTGTTCCTTGTCCTTGTCTTTACGCTTGTTCCTGTCCTTGTCCTTGTCCTTGCCTCCCTTGCCCCTTCCCTTTCCCTTGCCCTTCGCAACCACTGCGCCCTCAAGCGCGCCCAGCCCGAGCAGCAGGGCAACCATTCCCCCAGCGGCACGGCCAAATCGGCGGCGGGTCCAGGCATCGAATCGGTTGGCGTCCATGCGTTTGCCTCCTTGCGTTGCACGAGCGTTGTAACGGGCGTCGCGGACCAGCCAAAGCCCGCGGACGCATCTGGGAAGGGAAGTGCGAGCTCCATCGGGATAGTGCTAGAAGGCCGTATTTTCCATGCAGACCCTCTGGGTTCCTCCAGTGAGGACGAAACAGAGGGGCGCATCGGAGGTGCAGCACGTTCCCTCGAATTCGCCCGCGAACCGGCAGCAGGTCTGGCCGCAGCAGTCATCGCGGCCGATACAGGGGGTTTCCAGCGATACCTCACAGCTCGCCGGGCCATCCTTCCGATTCTTCTTGTGCTTCTTGTGCTTCTTCTTTGCCTCGGCACCCGGATGAGGGAGCATGCCAAGCACGGACATGAGCGTCCCGCCGAGCAAGAGCCTCAGCCCCCGCCGCCGCGACGCGCCAACCGACAGCGCGCCAAAGCCGCGAGCCCAATCATCGAATCGTTCCTCTGCCATAGAGATTTCCCTTTGCACGAGCACCAAGTGGACGGGCGCCGGCCGCGCGGCGCGTTGCCGACCCTACCATCCTGGAGCGCAACTGGCCGCGCGGCATCCGTTGCCTTGCCTATTCGGGCTACCTATTCCGACGGGCCGGCGCGCATCGGCGCGGTTGACGGGTCAGCGGCGAGGCCGCATCATGCAGCCTTCACCTTTGCCGCTCCTCATGACGGTTCGCGCATGTCCAGATCGCCGCCCCTGAACCACGCCGAGCCCAACCTGACCCCGCTCACGCCCCTTGCTGGCCGGCGTGAGATGGTGCGGCTGCCGCATCCCCCCACCCCCCTTATCGGCCGCGAGCAGGAAACGCGGGCGG
This sequence comes from Thermomicrobiales bacterium, assembly GCA_038246475.1. Taxonomy (GTDB): domain Bacteria; phylum Chloroflexota; class Chloroflexia; order Thermomicrobiales; family UBA6265; genus JACCXM01. Next base: position 6,819 of record JBBRVX010000235.1, read on the forward strand.
TGGGCGAGCTCCTGGCGAGCGAAGGTGTCCGCCTCGTGACCCTGACCGGCCCCGGCGTCGTCGGCAAGACGCGGTTGGCGATCCATGTGGCCGCTCAGATAGCCAGTATGTTTGCCGACGGGGTCGTATTCGTCCCCCTTGCTCCCCTCTCCGCGCCGGAGCTCGTTCCCGCGGCGATCGCTCAGGCGCTGGAGGTGCGGGAAGGCCATCAGAGCGTCACCGATACCTTGGCGGCCGTACTGCACGGCCGGGAGCTCTTGCTCATCCTCGACAACTTCGAGCACGTCCTCGATGCCGCGCTCGTCGTCGCAGCGCTGCTCGACGCCGCCCCTCGCCTCTCCGTTCTGGTCACCAGCCGGGCGCGGCTCGATCTCCGTGCCGAGCACGCGTTCCCCGTCGCCCCGTTGCCCGTGCCCGACCTCGCCGCTCCCCCTGAGGAACAGGCATTGCTCGGCTACGACGCGGTGCGGTTGTTCCTCGCGCGGGCGCAGGCGTTGCGCCCCGGCTTCGCCATGACCGCGGAAAACGCCGCGGCGATCGCGGGCGTCTGCGCCCGGCTCGACGGCTTGCCCCTGGCCCTCGAGCTGGCCGCCGCGCGCATTACCCACCTCCCCGCGGCGTCGCTCCTGGCCCGCCTCGACCAGCGTCTGCCCCTGCTGACTGGTGGGCCGCGCGATCACCCGCGTCGCCCGCAAACGATGCGGGACGCCATCGCCTGGTCGTATGACCTGCTTCCGGCCCGGCGCCAAA
>JBBRVX010000236.1:0-7561 GCA_038246475.1 Thermomicrobiales bacterium
CGAGCAACGGGATGATGCCCAGCACCAGGAAGAACTTGGGCGCCTGGGCGAAGCCAACCGAGCGCAGCACCTGGCCCGGCGTGACCGATGTCTGCGGCGTCGAGAAGAGGGCGGAGCCGACGAAATAGGCGACGTACGAGAAGACGATCCACTGCAGCACCGACGACAGGACGAGGCCAAGGGCGTTGCGCAGGATGTCCAGACCCAGCAGGGCGCCGAAACCGGCAGCCAGCGCTGCCAGCACCACCGTCAGCGCCGCCTGGCCGCTGGCCTCGGTATCCTGCTCGACGTCACGGTAGGTGCGGGCATCGAGCATCAGGGCGCCCCGGATGCGATCGGCGTACGAGGCATTGGCCCGATACGGCGTGGGTTGCATTGAACGACCTCCTTGCACGTGGCGCCGTCGCCTAGAGGGACGGCAGGGCAATCAGCACGAAGATAGTAACCAGAAAGACGGCCAAGAGGAAGAAGACGATAAAGGCGACAACATCGATGGCAATCGCCTTGCCAACACCGACGTCGAATGCGGCCCGCACGGCCATCACGCCCGTCACCAGCCCCCAGAGCGCGCCAAACAGGGCCAGCAACGGCCCGATGAATGGAATCGGTGAGAGAAACGATGCCAGCGCGGGCGCGTAGCCCCAGGCCACCAACCGCCGCATCTCCTCCGTGCCCACCTTCCCCCCAGGCTGGGCCGCCATGCGGTTGCCGATAACACAGAGCAGCCACGCGGTCAGATACCAACTCACGATCGCGATGAGGACCCCGGCCAACAAGGCCATCAGTTGCCGTTCCGCACTGTCGAACGTCATCACTTGCGCCAAGCTGGCGGCGAATCGCTCCATTTCCGCTGAGGCGCCTGGCGTAGCAAAGATCAGCGGCGTGGAGATCAGCGCGATGCCATTGGCCAGACCGATGAAGAGCACGATCAGCCACGCCTGAGACGTCGCCGCGGGATCGCGCTGCAGCGTTTCGTAGGTTGGCCGCTTCAGGGAGATCACCCCGGCCAAGCGGTCAAGGAACGTCTCGTTGGTCTCGGCCTTCATCAATGTCGGATTACCCTCGTAGTCTGACGATCGGTCTCTCTACCAGCAGTGTAACGGCGATCCACCCGGCATGGAGACGACCGGCGCCGGCACGGTTCCTAACCGGCGATGGCCGCGGCCGCGAACGCCTCATTTAGGATGCGCATCGCGTCATCGACGTCGCGCTCGGTGACGATGAGCGGCGGGCAGATGCGGATCACGTTGGCGTGCAGCCCGCCACGGCCAACGATCAGGCCGCGTCGTTTGGCCTCGTTCTGGACGCGCCCGAGCAGGTCCGGCGCCGGCTCTTTCGTAGCGCGGTCGCGCACCAGTTCGATGGCGACCATCAGCCCCAGGCCGCGCACATCGCCGATCACCGGAAAGCGCTCGGCCAGCTCCCACAAGCGCTCCAGCAGATAGCCGCCCACCCGCCGCGCGTTCTCGCGCAGGTTATGGGTAGCGATGTAGTTGAGGTTCGCCATTGCCGCCGTGGTGGCGATCGGGTTGCCGCCAAAAGTGGAGAGGGAGAGGGAGCGGATGGCCGAGGCGAGATCGTCGGTGGCGATGAGACCGCCGATGGGGATGCCGTTCGCCAGCCCTTTGGCGAAGACGACGACGTCCGGCTCGACGCCATAGGCCTGAAAGCCCCAGTCGGCGACGCCGATGCGGCCCCAGGCGGTTTGCACCTCATCGCTGATGAAGGGGATGCCGTGGCGATCGAGGATCTCCTTCACTCGCACGAAGTATTCCGGCGGCGGCACGATGAAACCGCCCACCCCCTGAATCGGCTCGGCAATGAACGCCGCCGGATGCCCGCTCGTCGTGGTGCGGATGACCGCCTCGACGTCGCGGGCACAGAGCAGATCGCACGATGGGTAGGTCTTCTCCCAGGGGCAGCGGTAACAGTAGGGGTTGCCGACGTAATGGACGTGCAGCGGGGAGAGGGTGCTGGAGCGCCAGGGCGTCTGGGAGGCGTTGGTGGTGGCGAACGAGCGGCCGTGATACGAGTGGCGCAAGGCGATCAGCTCATTGGAATCGCGCGCCAGGGTCGTGATCAGAAACGCGGCCTCGTTCGCCTCGGTGCCGCTGTTGGTGAAGAAGACCTTGTTCAGGGCCGGTGGCGTCATCGCCCGCAGCCGCTCGGCCAACTCGATCTGGGAGCGGATCAGGAAAAGGGTGCTGCTGTGCGTCAGGCGATCGAGCTGCGCCTTGATTGGGTCGTTGATCTCCGGGATGGCGTGGCCCGAGGAGACGGTGGCGATGCCGCCGAAGAAATCGAGATACGCGTTGCCGGCGCCGTCGTAGACGAATTGCCGCTCGCCCCGGCGCAACTCGATCGGCTCGTCGTAGAAGAGGCCGACGCTGGGAAAGAGGCTCTCCCGGTGCCGCCGCGCCAGATCGGCCTCGTCGTCCGGCCAGTCGTCGGTGCGGGCGAGAGGCTGGTTCTGCAAGCCGGTCATGCGGTCTCCTGAAGCGGCGTCGCGCGAATGAGCGACAGGGGCATCGCCCGTGGATCGCTCATCACCGTAACATCCCTGGCTACGATAGGCCACGCGCTGACTCGGCAGCATGCGCGCAGCAAACGTCGCTGAGTTGCGCGTGCGGGCGGCGGCGGCCACCTGATTCTGATCGGCTATCCGCGGTTCTGGACGAGAACCGGCACAGTGCCGGTTCTCATCCGGCTTGGGAACGAGGTGTTACGAACAGCCGAGGCTGCTTCCGCAGTTGAGGCATCGATAACATGCGCCACTACGTATGGTGATGTGCCCGCACACATCGCAAAATGGCGCGTCTCCCATCATTTGAGAAAGGTAGCCGCTCATGATGTTGGCGGCAGGGGCTGTCTCCACCTTCGAGGCGAGAGGCGTATTGACCTGGCGAAGATCGCCGGTTCCGTTGTCTCGTCGCGCCGTGGGTTCCTCATCGCCAGCCAACTCCAACGCTGGGATGGCCGACTTCGCGGATGGCGCCAGACCCTGGTTGATATCCAAGGACTGGACGTTCTCGGGCGCTGCCGTGTCCCGGTTTGCCTGAACCTGTGCGAGGTCAACGCGACCAAGATACTCGAGTCCGAGCACGCGAAAGACATAGTCGATGATTGACGTGGCCATTTTGATGTTCGGATGACCGGAAACAATTCCTTGGGGCTCAAAGCGGGTAAACGTGAATGTCTCGACGAACTCTTCCAGCGGAACGCCGTATTGCAGGCCTTTGGAAATGGCAATGGCGAAGCAGTTGATCATCGAACGAAAGGCGGCGCCTTCCTTATGCATGTCGATGAATATCTCGCCAAGCTGACCATCGTCATACTCGCCGGTGCGTAGAAAGACCTTGTTCCCTGCTACACGCGCTTCCTGCGTGAATCCGCCCCTTCGCGCGGGGAGACGGCGGCGCACTGGAATTGCCGCCGCTGGCGTCGCTGCCTTGGCGCGCATCTGGTCGAGCTCAAGCTCCCACTCGGCGCGCGCGCTCACAAGCGCTTCAGCAACCGCTACCTTGATGGCCTGCTCGACGGGAGGCACGTCCTCTGCCGCAAGCAGTGTTGCCGTGTCGCCGTGTTCCGCGGCGAATCCGCTCCTGGTCGAAAGCGGCTGGCTCAGCTTTGAACCATCGCGGTACATCGCAATGGATTTGACACCCTGACGCCAAGCTTCTTCAAAGGCATCCAGAACATCCGCGACGGTCGCGTGGTTGGGCATGTTTATGGTCTTGGAAATAGCTCCTGATAGGAAGCTCTGGACCGCCCCCATCATCCGGATATGGCCCATGTGATGAATGAACCGCGTACCTGAGGCGCCGGACGTGTTCGCGCAGTCGAAGACCGGGAGGTGCTCAGTCCGCAGGAATGGCGCGCCCTCAACGGTCATGACGCCGCAGATCACCAGATTCGCGGCATCGATCTCGGGTTGGCTGAATCCGAGCGCTCTGAGAAGATCAAATTCTGGCTCAATCGCCGCAATGGGGTCGATGCCGACGCGCGCAAGGGCATCCTCTCCAAGCACCGAAACATTGAAGGCGGAACCCAATGCGAAGACAGTGGGTAAGACCGCCTCGATCTTGTCGATGTCGCTGGCCGCGAGTCCGCGCGCCAGGAGCGAAGCGCGATTGATATGTGGCGCTGCGTCGAGTGTCATCGTGCCGAAGACATGACGAAGGATCGCCTGACGCTCAGTGATGGAATAGCCGAGGTTGCGCAGCGCCGGATCAATACTCTGGTTCGCGATCTTGAAGTATCCACCGCCAGCGAGTTTCTTGAGTTTTAGCAGCGCGAAGTCTGGCTCGATACCTGTCGTGTCGCAATCCATCAGGAGCCCGATGGTGCCGGTGGGCGCCAGCAGCGTTGTCTGAGCATTGCGATAGCCATGACGCTCGCCTTGCTCCAGTGCACGATCCCAGGCGTCACGGGCGGCTCTCAACAAATAGGAGGGCGTCAGATCCGAGGCCACCGGCATGGGGAGCACCGAAAGCAGCTCGAACTCTTCCGGCGTGGCATCATGAACTGCCCGCCGATGGTTGCGAATCACGCGCAGCATGTCATCGCGGTTTGCGAGGTAACCCGAAAAGGGTCCGAGGTGACTGGCGAGCTCCGCGGACGCGGCATAGCTCTCGCCGGTCATCAGGGCCGTGAGCGCGCCAGCATATGCGCGCGCCTGGTCAGAATCGTATGGCATCCCGAGCACCATCAAGAGCGTGCCGAGATTTGCATAGCCAAGTCCCAGCGTGCGGAAGTCGTACGAGAGCCGGGCGATTTCGGCGCTTGGGAACTGCGCCATCAGGACGCTGATCTCCAGCACGATCGTCCAGAGGCGCACTGCATGCCGGTATGCCTCGACATCGAACTCGCCAGATTCCACATCGAGGAATTTGAGAAGATTCAGCGACGCCAGGTTGCAGGCCGTGTTATCGAGGAACATGTACTCGGAACAGGGATTGCTCGCGTTGATGCGGCCCGCGGCGGGACAGGTGTGCCAGTCGTTGATCGTGGTGTCAAACTGCAGGCCAGGATCAGCGCAGTTCCAGGCGGCTTCAGCCATCGAGCGCCAAAGCTCACGAGCTGGCAACGTCTTGCTGACGCGGGTTGGGTCTGTGCGGTACCGCAACTGCCAATCTTCGTCTTGCTCGACAGCCTGGAGAAACGCGTTGCTGACGCGCACCGAGTTGTTCGAGTTCTGGCCAGAAACCGTGGCGTACGCTTCCCCATTGAAATCAGAGGAAAATCCTGCCGCAATCAGCGCCGCGGCCTTCTTCTCTTCCTCGACCTTCCAGGAGATGAACTTTTCGATGTCGGGATGGTCGATATCCACGATGACCATTTTCGCCGCGCGGCGGGTGGTCCCGCCGCTTTTGATCGCGCCGGCCGCGCGATCGCCGATACGCAGGAAGCTGATCAGCCCCGAGGACGTGCCTCCACCGGAAAGTGGCTCTCCCTCGCCGCGGATGGAAGAGAAGTTCGTACCTGTGCCAGATCCGTATTTGAAGATGCGGGCCTCACGAACCCAGAGATCCATCAAGCCGCCTTCTTCGACCAGCGAATCATCGACGCTTTGAATGAAACAGGCATGAGGCTGCGGTCGCGTGTAGGCGTCCCTGCTCGCTTTGACGTTCCCATCGGCTGGGTCGACGAAGAAGTGACCCTGCGCTGGGCCAGTGATGCCATAGGCCCAAGCCAAACCGGTATTGAACCATTGCGGAGAGTTCGGAGCTCCCATCTGGCGGACGAGCATGAAGGAGAGTTCGTCTTCGAACGCGGCGGCATCAGAAGTCGTCGCGAAGTAACCGTGCGTCTCGCCCCAATATCGCCAGCAGCCGGTAAGCCGTTGGATGACCTGCCGCACTGAGCGCTCCGGACCCGTCACAGGAGAGCCATCCGCGTTCACGACGGGGACGCCATCGTCGTCACACTGAGGAACGCCGGCTTTGCGAAAATACTTTGAGACCATGATGTCGGAGGCGACCTGCGACCACGACGCGGGAACCTCGGCATCGGCCATCTCGAACACGATCGACCCGTCCAAATTGCTGATGCGCGCGGTCCGTCGCGTCCATTCGATGCCGGAATACGGGTCCTCGGAACCGGCGGTGAATCGCCGTTCGATTGTCAGACCGTGAGATTTCTCCCGCATTGCCGCGTTCATCGATATTCCCTCTTTGGTCGATTCGCCGATTCTCCTCGCTCGCATGGCGCCGTCATTCACACTCAGTGACGTTGGCCAGCCGGAAGCGTCGAGCCGAACTCCACCAGATCGTCGTTCCCCTGCACTGCTCTGGAACCCTGCCTAACGAGACCGCATGAGCGCAGGCGCCCAAGGAACGTCCCCCCAAGCTCACTACAACATATGGTACCGCAATACGTGCAAGACACAAGATGTGTCCTTTCGTCATACCTAGCTGGACGAAATCGAATGCAACATGTTCCGGCGCACTCCCGCCCCCCCTCCAACACCACGGGCCGCCCGCTGACCATCGCCGTCTCCACCCCGGCCACAGGTCCAGGCCACGTCTGCCATCAGCCGTTCGCTATCCGCCGCGGCAACCTCCACCACAATGACTCCTCGCACGGCCGGGGCCGGGCTCTCCTCCATCACACCATCCTTCCTCGGTGGCCCGTAGCCGCTTCTGCCCCGCTCCTCACCTCGAGGTCGGGACGGCTCCACCTCGCGCTACCATGTGTCGCACACCCCATGGCAGATCCCGCGTCGGGGGAGACCGTACAATGGGGGCTCGAATCTTCTCCGCCTGGATTCCGCCAGGATCGCCGGCGCCGATCCTGGTGAGGAGCCTTCCGAATACGCGTGATTCGACGGGACTGCCGGTGATGAAGCGTTTTGAAGCCTGATCCCTCGACCAGTGGTCCACCTGCGCCCGGCGGCTACGGGGGTGAGGCTATTGCCGCCGCGGGCAATCCTGCCGCCTGGGAGCTCTGGCCGGCGCCCGAGGGTCACCGCGAGGTCCTCTACCAGCGCTTTCCGGAGTTCACCTGCCTTTGCCCGCGTTCGGCCTATCCCGATTTCGCCACGGTGCATCTGGTGACGATTCCGGACCGGAAGGTGCTTGAGCTGAAGCACTTCAAGCTCTGGCTCAACAGCTTTCGCGAGCGATCGATCTCGCACGAGCTGGCCGCCGCCGAGATCGTCGATACGCTCGCCAAGACGCTCGACCTGGCCTATGTCTTCATCCTCATGGAGTACACCCCGCGCGGCAATCTGCTGACGATCCCGATGATCGAGCATCGTCGGGCCGCTCTGCACTCGCCGGCGGAGACCGATCCGCTGGCGATGGCCCTGGCGAACGCGGAGCGGGTTCGCGACCGCCTGATCGCCCGCGCCGTCGATGGCGCCCAACCCTGAGGAGCGAGATGACGCCCGCCGAGGAGCCCGGCATGACTGACGCCGCAACCACCGCGACCCTTTCGACCATCGAGCGCTTCAACGAGGCGTTCAACCGGCACGATGTCGATGCCGTGATGGCGCTGATGACGGACGACGTCATCTTCGAGAACACTTCCCCTCCGCCGGATGGCGAGCGCTTCACCGGCC
>JBBRVX010000237.1:0-7453 GCA_038246475.1 Thermomicrobiales bacterium
CATTGTTCCAGTTAAGTTTGCGATCGTAGGAAACGAGATCGGAAAGGGTGAAGCCGTCGTGGGCGGTCACGAAATTGATGCTGGCGGAGGGTTGGCGGCCGTCGTTGAAGAGGTCGGACGAACCGGTGAGGCGGTACCCCATTTCGGCGACGCACCCGTCGTCGCCGCGCCAGAAGTGCCGGAGCCCATCGCGGAACTTGTCGTTCCATTCTGACCAGCCGTTTGGAAAAAGACCAACCTGGTAGCCGCCGTCGCCGACGTCCCACGGCTCGGCGATGAGCTTGACCCCGGCCAGCACGGGGTCCTGGTGAATGGCATCCAGAAACGATCCGTCGCGATCGACGGCGATCTGCTCGCGGGCAAGCGCGGGGGCGAGATCGAAGCGAAAGCCGTCGACGTGCATCTCCTGCACCCAGTAACGAAGCGAATCGAGAACCAGTCGCAAGGTGGCGACATTGCGCGTATTCAGCGTATTCCCGGTGCCGGTGACATCGACATAAAGGCGAGGCAGATCGGGGACCAGCCGGTAATAGACGGGGTTGTCGATGCCGCGAAATGAGACCGTGGGACCGAGGTGATTGCCCTCCGCGGTGTGGTTATAGACCACGTCGAGGATCACTTCGATGCCCGCCGCGTGCAGCGCCTTCACCATGGCTTTGAACTCGTTGACCTGCTCACTGAGCGAGCCGCCAACGGCGAAGTGAGCCTCGGGGGCAAAGTAGGCGATCGAGTTGTAGCCCCAATAGTTCGTCAGCCCGCGCGCCGCGACCTTGGTCTCGTCGAGCCAGGCGTGAACCGGCAGGAGCTCGACCGCCGTGATGCCCAGGTTCAGCAGATGGGCGATGGCCGCGGGGTGCGCCAGGCCGAGATACGAACCGCGCAATTCGGCGGGGACTTCCGGCAAAAGACGGCTGAAGCCTTTGACGTGGGTTTCGTAAATGATCGTTTCGGTCCAGGGAATGCGCGGCGGCGCATCGTCGCCCCAATCAAAGGCCGGATCGATGACCACCGATCGCGGGACGAAGGGCGCGTCGTCGCGTGTATTGCGGCGGTTGCTTTCGGCTTCGCCGCGTTCCCCACGCTCGAACCCATAGACCGCGCCGGAAAAGTCGATGCCGCCGTGGATGGCGCGCGCGTAGGGGTCGATCAGGAGTTTGGCGGGATTGAATCGCAATCCTTCATCGGGCCGATAAGGGCCGTAGGCCCGGTATCCGTAAGTTTGCCCGGGCAGAATCCCTGGCAGGTAGCCATGCCAAACACTGTTCGTGCGTTCGGGAAGCATGACGGCGCGGGAGGGGAAGAGATCGGTGGGACGAGCGAAGAGACAGAGCTCGACCGCCGTGGCATGCTCGGAATAGATTGCAAAGTTGACGCCGCGGCCATCCCAGTGCGCCCCCAACGGGTAGGGCGTGCCGAGCCAGGCGCGTTCATCGCCACTCTCGGTGCTGGGCCGCGAACGAAGGGCCGATCGAAGTGTTCTCATGCCGCGGCTGACGTGCTCCTGTGAGCGAACGCGCGCTCTTGTCAGGGTCGGGGATAAGAGCGTGACAGGTCGCGCTGATCGGGTCAAGCCCACGACCCCTTCACCCCAAAAACCCTGACAGGGGAAGTGAGCAAGAAATGCCGCCTACAACACGACGAAAAGCCCCTCTCCCGGCCCGGCGGGACAGGGGAGGTATCCGAAAAAAACCGTGTCATACGGATTCCGGTTGATCACTGCCGGAATCCCGGTTTGCTAGAGCGTGGTTCCCCCTCTCCCGGCCCGACGGGCCGGGTACCCTCTGGGTGGCGGTTAGGGGGTGAGGGCTCGCCGCGGCGCCGGAACTGATTATCCGAATTCCGTGTCAGACGTGGCCTCTGGTGCTTCCGCAACGCGACAAAAAGCCCCTCTCCCTGCGCACAGGGCCGGGCGCCCGCTTGCGGGTGGCGGTTTGGGGTGAGGGTTTCCCGCGACGGGAGCGGCATTTCGCCATACCTCCCCCTTCCCTCCAGAAACCGGGATGTTCACATAACTATTGCCGCGTCCAACGCTTCCTGTTAGAGTGAGACCTTCGTGATGGGGTAGGGGTTCAGTGCGAGTCGATCTCACGTGGCGTAAATCCCTCTCAACGGTGGCGGCGTCGCCCGGGGCCGCGACTGCTGTTGCGCCCGCGCGCCACGCCGCCGCGGCGACCCCGCCAAGTTTCGTCGTCATCATGGTCGACGACATGGACGCGCGCATGATCGAAGATCTGCCGCGCCTCAAGTCGCTCACCGCTGATCGTGGTCTCAGCTTCACCTCCGCCTACACGGCCGCTCCCGTCTGTTGTCCGGCTCGCGCGTCGTTCCTGCGCGGGCAATATCCGCACAACACGGGAGTCCTCGCCAATGGGCCGCCCCAGGGCGGATTCGGGGCGTTCCGCAACGGCGGTCTGGAAGCGTCGACCGTGGCCACCTGGCTGCAGGATGCCGGATATCGCACCGGTCTGATCGGCAAGTACCTCAATGACTATGAGAAATCGTTGAAACATGTGGCGCCGGGATGGCATCGCTGGTTCGTGTACGGAGGGAAGGGGAAGTACTACACATTTCGCGTCAGCGATGAGGGCAAAGTCCGCACGTATGGCGACGGCAAGAAGAAGGGCAAGCAGTACCAAACCGATGTCCTGACCAGCAAAGCCCTGCAGTTCATCTCCGGGACGCCGGCTGCTCAACCCTTCTTTCTCTATCTGGCTCCCTCGGCCCCGCATGAGCCCGCCACTCCGGCAGGTCGCTACAAAAAAGCGGCCACCACGAGGCCCGGTGCGCCGCGCGTGCCGTCGTTCAATGAAGCGGATATCACCGACAAACCCGATATCTGGCGCAACCAGAATGTGCTCGATGGGAAGAACATCAGCGCCATCGATACGGTCTACGTAAAGCAGCTCAAGACGATGTTCTCGGTCGAGGACATGATCCAGCGAGTTCTGGATACGCTGGCGGCAACAGGCAGGCTCAACAATACCTACATTATCTTCACCTCGGACAATGGCTATCATCACGGCGAGCATCGGATCGGATCGGAGAAGAACACCCCGTTCGAGGAATCGACGCGGGTTTCATTGATGGTCATGGGTCCAGACGTTCCCGCCGGCGCGACCACGGACGGGCTGGCATCGGTCATCGATATCGGCCCGACGCTGGCCGATCTGGCGGGTGTGGCGCCGCCCGGTTTCGTCGACGGCCGCTCGCTCGTTCCTCTGCTCGGCGGCGGCGTCCCGGGCAGTTGGCGCGACGCGATCGTTTCCGAGCTCCTGCTTGGCCCTAAGGGCGGCTTCGTCGTGCTCCGTTCGGGATCGTACGTCTACACCGCGTATGGCGATGGCGATCGCGAGCTCTACGATTTGAGCGAAGACCCCTACCAACTCGATAACATCGCCGGCACGGCGTCGGCAACCCTCCTTGCCAGCTTGCAAGCGCGGCTCGACGCCCTGGCCTCGTGTGGCGTCGCTGGGCCGGCAACATGCCAGGCTGGCGATGGAGGCAACTAACATTCCTGCCAGCCTGCTGGCTCGGATGCGCTGGAATACCAACCCGCGCAAGTGCTGCCAGCATGGACCAGCCCCCCGATGAGTCCGAGCCAGCCGGACATTCTCCTGATCGTCACCGACGACATGCGCGATGCCGATTGGCAAGCCCTGCCCAGGATTCGCCAATTGGTCGCGGACCGGGGAACGATCTTTCCCAACTTCTTTCTGACCACCCCGCTCTGCTCGCCCTCGCGCACCTCGATGCTGACCGGGATGTACGCGCACAATCATCAGGTCCTGCACAATACCGGGGACAATGGCGGGCTTGCCCAGTTTCAGAACCGAAACCTCGAAGCAGTCTCGCTGCCAACCCACCTGAAGTCGATTGGCTACCGAACGGCCCTGGTCGGTAAGTACCTCAACGGCATGCCAGAGGCCGGTCACATTCCGGGAACCTGGGACGATTGGTTGGTTTCCACGGAACTGCCCTATTACAGCCCGGTCATGAATGACAATGGCCAGGCCCACCGCTTTGGCAAGAAGTACTCGACCGACGTGCTGCGCGATCGCGCGATCGAGATCATCAACGCCACTGAAGCGACGCAACCCCTTTTCCTGATGTTTTCGTCCAAAGCGCCGCATGGCCCGTCCACCCCGGCCAGGCGGGACCGGGGAGCCTTTGCGAGGCGGCATCGTGAACGATCGCCCGATTTCAACGAGGAGGATATGAGCGATAAGCCCGCCTACCTTCGTCAGCGAGCGAAGATGAGCGCGGAGGCCATCGATCGCGCCGAGTCCTCGCGGCTGGCCAGCCTGGTGGCCACGGACGACGCCGTCGCCGCGATCCTCGGCGCCATGCAGGCGGCTGGCCGACGTGAGCATGCCTACATGTTCGTCATGTCCGATAACGGCTGGGCGGCGGGAAGTCACCGCTGGGATTCCAAGAGCCTTGCCTACAACGCAACCGCGCGGGTTGCCATGGCCGCCTCGGGTCCCCGTTTCGCGCGGGGCCAGACCGATTCCCGTCTCGCGGCGAACATCGACATCGCCGCCACCATCGCGGATGCCGTGGGATTTCAGTTCGACCGGGGCGACGGGATGTCATTGCTCGATTCCAGCACGCGCGATGCCGTGGTGTTGGAGTCGTGGTCGGTCGGCTACATGGCCCTGCGCACCGAACGGCATCTCTACATTGAAAACGAGTCGGGCGAGCGCGAGCTTTACGACTATGATGTCGATCCCTATGAGCTGGAGAACCTTCTCGCCGATTGGGAGGGTCATGCGCCGGCGCCAGGCGCGGAGTCGCTTGCGGCGACGCTCAAGGCCCGGCTCGATGCGCTCAGGGCCTGCGCGGGAAGCACCTGCCGATGACGCCGCGGATGAGTGCTTCGCGCGGGCGTTGTGCCGGAGGCCAGGGCTGATGACGAGCATTCACAGGATCTCGACTCGGGCCCGGCCGCGCCTCCTGGCAGGGCTGGCTACGAGTGTTGCCCCGTCCATCCTGCGCCAGCAGGCCGCGCGGGCCGCCGACGCCCCCGATATCATCGTGCTCGTGATGAATGACGCCCGTGACGGCGATCAGATCGCCTTGCCCGGAACGATGGCACGGCTGGCCGGCGGGGGGACGACGTTCCCGAATTTCTTTCTGACGACGCCCCTCTGTTGCCCATCGCGCTCTTCGATCCTGACCGGTCTCTATTCCCACCACCACAGGGTCTTTGACAACAGCGATGGCAATTCCGGTGGCTGGGAGGGGTTCGCCGCGCATGGCAATCGCGGCCGCACGAGCGGAGTTCTCCTGCAAGCGGCCGGGTACCGCACGGTCGCCCTCGGCACGTATCTCAACGGCAGGCCGCCGGGGCGCGGCATCGAGCCAGGGTGGGATGTTGGACCACGGGCCGCCGGAAAGCCGAAGCAGGGCCACGGCCGCAAGCGCCACAAAAAACGAAACAAGAAGCGAAACAAGGGCCCGGGCGGGGCATTGAGCGATGGCCAGCTCGCCGCGGCGGCGGCAGCCGAACTGGCAACCGCTTCCCTCACCCAGCCCCTGTACCTGCATATCGGGTTCAGCACGCCGCACGTCCCGGTTTCGCCCGTGCCGCCCTACGCCGGCCAGTTTGCTGGCGCGCGCGTCGATCGTGATCCCTCGTTCAACGAGCCGGACATCGCCGACAAACCGGGGTACGTGCGAAAACTCGGCGGCCTCAGCAGTGGGGATCAAGCGTGGCTCGACCGTCTTCACCAGGGGCGGTTGGAGTGCCTCCTGGAGCTCGACGATCACATCGCCACGATCTGGGACGCGTTGGAGGCGCGCGGCCGGCTGCAGAACAGTTACGTCTTTCTGATCACGGACAATGGCTATCTGATGGGCCAGCATCGCTTCTATGGCAAAATCGCTCCATACGACGGATCAGTCAGGTTCCCCCTTTACGCCTTTGGCCCCGGATTCAGCCCGGGCGCCGTGGACGAGCGCTTGACCGGCAATATCGACATCGCGCCGACGCTGGTGGATGTTGCCGGCGCTGCCGCACCCGCAATGGACGGGGTGTCCCTCCTTTCCAACCACGATCGTGATGCCATGTTGCTCGAATCACTCAGTTCCAGCGTGCAGTCGATGGACTGGCCCGGCCCGCGCACGGCCATACCCCGCTATAGCGCGCTGCGTACGGCGAGCAACCTCTACGTCGAGTATCAGGGTGGCGAACGCGAGCTCTACGACTACGCCGCCGACCCCTATGAGACCGACAATCTGCTCGCGGGGACGCCCACGCAAAGCGCGTCCGAAACGGCGGCGGAGCTCTCCGCCAGACTCGCCGACCTGCGGGGATGATGCCGGGAGCTCCGAGGCCGCGATCGTGCGCTCGGGCACGACGGCTTCGGTACAATGCTGTTCGCTGCCGCGCTGACGAGTCACCCAGGTGGCCTGGTCATTGCTCGTCTGTTGCTGGGTGGACAGATGTGAAGGGGGCAACCGCCCGGTGACGAACGAGGGGCCAATGATGCAGGGCTTCGACAATGCGAGCTTCTGGGACGAGCGCTACCAGACGAACATTGCCCTGGGTTCAGGCGCGGGATCGCGTGGGGAATTCCTCCTTCTGAAACGTCGCCTGTTGACACGGCTGCTCCGCCGGTTTCAACCTGCGTCGATTCTGGACGTCGGCTGCGGCGACATCGAAGTCGCACAATCGCTTCCCTTCGACGGATCGTATACGGGCATCGACCTCTCCACGGTTGTCATTGAACGGAATCGCACCATTCGTCCCGATTGGCAGTTCATCCAGGGTGATTTTCTCGCGCTGGATCGACCAGGGGAACTGCAGGCAGATTTGGTGCTCTGCCTCGACGTGCTCATTCATCAACATGACAAGGAGACCTATCGCGCGTTTGTGCGAGCGCTCCTGGCCGCCAGTCGCTCAGTTCTCGTCGTCAATGGCTTCGAGACCCTTCCTCGCTCGGGGAGACTCAGTCCCAATGTCGCCTTCCACGAACCCCTTTCCCACACCCTGCAACAGAGCGGGGTCGGCGCCATGGAGGAACTGGCGGGGATGCGCCGGACGGGCATCTTCCTGGTTCAAAAGACGGGAGCATCGGCCGCGACGTAAGTCGGAGCCTGGAAACGCGATGATATCGCCCCCGGATCGCATACCTACCCGGTCAGGGCCTTGACCTGGTAGGTATGCGAAAATGACCATATCCAGCAGCACGATAAGCCCCTCGCTCTGCGCACAGGGCCGGGCGCCCGCTTGCGGGTGGCGGTTTGGGGTGAGGGTTTTCCGCGAAGGGAGCAGCTTTTTCGCCATGCCTCCCCTTCCCGGTCAGGGCCGAGGTGTGGCCACCTGCGAACGCTCGGTCTGCTCCCGCTCTCGCGCCCGGTTGGCTCGGCGTTCCCGCTTTTCTGCCTCGTTCCCATCCCCTCCCGGGTCGTCCACCGCGCGGTCATCGACGCGATCTTTTTCGACGATGAC
>JBBRVX010000238.1:0-7412 GCA_038246475.1 Thermomicrobiales bacterium
AGCCGCTCGGCGCGCTCGACCTGAAGCTGCGCAAAGCAATGCAGCTCGAGCTGAAACAATTGAACCGGGAGGTTGGGGCCACGTTTGTCTACGTCACCCACGACCAGGAAGAAGCCCTGACCATGTCGGACCGCATCGCGGTCATGAACGAAGGGCGGATCTTGCAGCTCGGTAGCCCCGGGGAAATTTATGAACGGCCGCGCAGCCGCTTCGTGGCCGACTTCATCGGCCAGACGAACTTCCTGGAGGTGGAGGTCATCGGACCTGAAGGAGGGACGATGGTCGTGGAACTCCCTGGTTCAGGGAGACTGCGGACCAGGCCTCCGGAAGGCATCAGCACCACGGCGCGCATGACCCTGGCGGTGCGGCCGGAGAAGGTTTCGCTGCCAGGAGATCTGCCAGGGGGCGAGGCGCCGGGATGGGATCGCCTGAGCGGGCGGCTCATGGAGATCATCTATGCCGGCACGTTCACCCAATACCTCATCGCGCTGCCGGGCGGGCAAATCTTGACCATTCATCGCCAGAATCGCGCTGTTGGCGGTGAGGAGCACACCATGGGGGAAACGGTGACGGTGATGTTCAACCCGCAATCAGCAGCTCTACTGGCCGACTGACCTTCACCGGAGTCAGAGAGTTTTCACACGAAGGCCGTCGAGCAGACGATTGAGGGCGTCGAGCGCGGCATCCAGGGCCGGCTCAATGGGATGTGCGCGAGCGATCCAGAGCGCTGCCTCGTTCATGGCTCCGGACAGCAGGTATGTTGCCGCGGTCGGTGATGTCACGCTGATGATGCCGCGCGCGGTCAGGTCTTCGAGCGCGAGCTGCAACAGCCGTTGCGAGTGCGCGGCATCCTGCTCCCGCCAGGTGTCCCAACCGAGCACGGAAGGCGCGTCGATCAGGGCAATTCGCTGCACCCGCGGATCGAGGGCGGCGGTCAGAAACGCATGACACCCGGCTCGGAGTTGTTCGAACGGATCTGATGCGACCGCGGCGGCTGCCGTGACCTGCCGTGCCACGTCAGCTTGAACCGCGTCCAGCACCGCGACGAAGAGCCCCTCCTTGCTCCCAAAATGGTGATACAGAGCGCCGCGAGTAACGCCGGCGCGGCGGACCACCTCCTCGGTCGAGGTTTGGGCATACCCTTCCGAGGCAAACAACTCGCGGGCCACCTCGACGAGGTGGCGCGTCGTCGCCGTGCTCCGCTCCACTTGCGAGCGACGAGACTGGGCCATCAGTCACCTCGAATCGTTGACAAACATACTGTCGGTATCTATTATACATACGGAGAGTATGTATTTGTGCGGTCGATCGTAGTGAAGGAGCGGTCCAGGTGCAACTTTCAAGCTTTTATCCAGTGCTTTGCGTGGACGATGTCGCCATTTCCGCGCGCTTCTATCAGGAGCACTTCGGCTTTGTGACCACGTTCGAGTCCGACTGGTATGTGAGCCTGCGGCAGCCGGGTGGCAAGGCGTATGAGCTCGCCATTCTCGACCCCAATCACGCGACCATGCCCCCCGATTTCCGCGCTTCTGTCAAAGGCCTGCTGCTGAACTTTGAGGTGGACGACGTGGACGCTGAACACGAGCGACTTGTCAGGCAAGAAGGGTTGGCGGAGATTGTTCCTTTGCGAGACGAGGCCTTCGGCCAACGCCACTTCATCGTGGCCGACCCCAATGGGGTGCTGATCGATGTGATTACGCCGATTCCCCCCGCCGAGGAGTATCGCGAGAGCTTTGCCAAGTAGAGGTTAAATCCACCTCTCTCCCCCCGCGCAAGAATCGCGGACAATGTCGGCACAGGGTCCAACAGCGCGTGACGGGGGAGAGGGATCAGATGGATGGAGCACGTGGGGACGCGGCGATGATGCGGGCATCTCTGATCGAGGCGGACCGATTCCTGGCCGAGCGGCAGGGCGAGGTGATCGCCTTGACATCAGCGCTGGTCGCCGCGCCGACGCCGAACTTGCCTGGCGACGAAACAGCGGCGGCCGAAGTCATCGAGCGGGCGCTGGCGCACTATGGACTGCCGAAGCCCACGGTGCTGGCGGAAGAACCACACCGGCCCAATCTCATTGTGCGCATCGACGGCGCGCGGCCGGGGCCGCACCTGGCGATCTGCGGACACCTGGACACCAAGCCGGTGGGCGACGCGGCGCCCGAGTGGCGAACGGACCCTTTCGTGCCCACGATCGAGGGTGACCGGCTGTTCGGACTTGGCTCCACGGATATGAAAGGAGCCTGCGCGGCAATGGTCCTGGCGGGGGCCGCCTTTGCCCAGGTCGCGGAGCGGGCGGCGGGCTCACTCAGCCTCATTTTCACCGCAGACGAAGAGTACGGAAGTCACTTTGGAGCGTCGTTTCTGGTGCGTGCGAAGGCTATTGACGCCGACGCCATCTTGCTGGGCGAGCCGGCGGGAGTGCATGCAGATTGGGATGCGATTCGCGTTGTTTCGCGGGGAATCAGTTGCTTCCGGGTGGTGGTGAAAGGGACGCAGACCCACTCATCGATCTCCGATCAGATGCCGACCGTCAACGCGGTCGAGGCGATGGCCAACGTGCTGGTCGAGCTCAGAAAGCGGTTGTCTCTTCGGTTTCCGGAGCATTCGCTTTGCCCCACGGGGCCGACCGTCAATCTGGGGGTAAAGGCGATCGGTGGCGTCGGGTATGGGGTGCTGCCCGGACACGCCGAATTCTGGAGCGACATCCGCACCACCCCCGGCATGACACGTGAGGCGCTGGCGGAGGATGTCGATGCGGCGCTGGCATCAATTCGACCGCTCGTCCCGGGGGAAGTCACCTGGGAATTCGCCCCGACACTGGACTGGATTGCTCCGACGGAAGTATTCCCCGACGACCCGATGGTGATCGCCGTCCAGAACGCGGCAATCGATGTGTTGGGCGAGGCCCCCCGCTTGCGGCGTTTCCGGGCGCGTCGGACGCCTGGCCGTTCCATGGAATTGGGGGCATTCCCACGCTGGCCGCGTTCGGTCCTGGCATGCTGCCATTGGCCCATGGTCCCAATGAATGGGTGAGCCTTCTCGCGTTGCAACAGGCGCAGCGGATCTTCGCTGATACGGCCATCAGGTACGGCGCGGGACTGCTCCCTCATGAGGGGGCGCCAGATTTTGATACGAAATCCGGTTGAAGAGTTTCGGTCGCCGCGACGAGCCCTCACCCCCCTGCCCCGCCACCCGCACGCGGGCGCCCGGCCCAATGCGCTGAGGAGAGGGGGGACGTAGCTACGGATAAGCAGTGAGCGGCGCTCGGACCGGCGAAACCGGCGAGAGCAGGTCCCGATCTGTCAGTCGCCGACCGCTATGACGTCCATTTCAAACAGGACGTCGGGGCGAAAGAGGGCGACGACCTGAACCGAGGTGCTGGCGGGGGGTTGGCTGGTATCTACAAAGCTGTCCCGGACTTCCCGCACTTTGGGCAAGTTCACGATATCCGTCAGGAAAAACTGCATCTTTACGACATGGTCAAACGTCATGTCAACGGCCGCGAGGGCGAGCCGGACGTTTTCGAAGGCCTGGCGAACCTGGGCAGTGAAGTCGCTGTCACCAACAAGCTGGTTTTCGGCGTTGAGCGGAACCTGGCCCGAAATATAGACCGTTCGTCCGCCGCGGACCTCCACGACCTGGGAATATCCGTAGGGTTGGGGCCTGGCCGGGGGATTCAGAAAGCGACGTGTCGCCGGTTTTTCTGGCATGCTCCGATTCTCCCTGTGCGGCAGGCTTCTCGAAACGCTCGACGGAAGCCTACAACGAACCCAGAGGCGGCCGCGGACTATTGGAAACGCTCTATTCGCAGAGGAAGTCGCCCTCAACCTCGGCATAGGAAATCGATAACGCACCTAAATCCTGGTCGAAGTTGCAGCGATAGTTCAGGATTACGGGAGCCTCGCTGGACGAAGGTGATGCCTCTTCGCGGCTTCTGGGGATGAACCTGTCATGGGCGTCGGGGTGCATGCGCAGAAACATTGGGCCGGTGCTGCCTGCTTCGTACTCTCTAGCCTTTTCGGTGGCCAGCCGCATGACGCTTTCTCGATCGTGTCCGAGCAGCGTGATTTGATCGAGGGTTGCCCTGCGGAGGTCGTCGGCGCTCATTGGAATCTCCATGGTGACTTCGTGCAGTTCTTGTGCGGTTCAAGTCTACTTGCATGAGATCATGCGTACGAATAGATTGAAAATATTCGGGCAAGATTGCCTGTCGTTCTAAGAAAAGAGTTTATCGCGGCCCCAGGAGAATCCAGCACATTATTGGGGCGAGGGCGCATGGGAGTCGAACCCACCAGTGAGGGGATCACCCCCACTCACACGGTTTTGAAGACCGGGAGGGCCACCGGGCCCCATCCGCCCCCAAGACTGAAGGCGGGGCGAGTGTAGCACCGGGACTTTTCGCCGCGGGGCATGCCCGAACCCTCAATCTGCTTCAAATGCGCGGCGGACGCGCGCCGCGCCCTCCTCGGTGACGCGCAGCACCGGGAACTCCCGGCTGCGATCGTAAACGAGGACGTTTTCCTCGACGAGGGCGTCGATGATCGCTTCAATTTTCGATTTCTGGAGGTCGGCCAACGCCCCAAAGAAGGCGGATCGGTCCGCCTGAATCCGGCTTTGGATCGATCCCTCCAGGAGCCGGGTGAGCCCAGTCTTGGCGACCGGGAACGGCGCCGTGGCGAGGGCCTTGAGCGCCGTTTCGGCATCGGCGGCGGTGGCTTGGGAGCGCTTGCGCGGACCAGCCTGGCGCCGCGCGGGGGCGCCGGATGCCGACGCGCTCTCGCCGGTGCAGACGTCGCAGGCGATGCCGCAGGGCGTGAGGCGCTCGCCGAGGTGGGCGGCAAGCTCGGCGTGGCGGCAGCGGCGACCTTCGGCGTAGGTCATGGTGCGATCGACCCGGTCCCTGGCCCGATGGGCTGCTTCATCGAGGACTCGCTGGAGGCGTGCGCCCGCGTTCGCTTCCACCGGAAAGAGTTTGAGGCAGGTCATGCGGTCGCCCTCGCGAGCTTCCCAGGCGGGATGCTCGTCGAGGATGCGGGCGAGGGTCTCTGGCGAAACGCCGAGCGTGCTGCAGGCCGCCGTTGTCTGAATCGTGGCTCGTTGGCCGGGCGTGTCGGACAGATTGGCCCAGGCGACGAACGTGCTCCAGAGGGTGTCATCGTCCGCGCTCACGAACGCGTAGGCGTCGTCCGCGGAGCTTGCCAATCGAGTCAAAGACCAGCTTACGGGAGCGTTGGGGTGGCGTTCGAGCAGGCCTCCCTGTTCGAGCAGGCCGATGCCGATGCGGGGATCGGGCCGATCGTCAGGGTCGTCATCTGGGCCGGTGCTGAGGACAATGCGCGATGGCTCGAAGATCGCCCATGACCCGACGGCGTGGCGTTTGATTCCGGTGAACACCTGGCGCAAGGTGTCCAGGTTCAATGCATCGCGGTTCGCGAGCCGCGTTTGCGTGGCGCGGTCGGAGGAGGTGAAGAGGAGGACGCAGCGCGAATCGTCGCCATCTCTGCCGGCGCGGCCCGATTCCTGGGCGTAGGCTTCGAGCGACGTAGACGGACTGAAGTGGATGATGAAGCGGACGTCGGATTTGTCGATGCCCATGCCGAAGGCGACTGTGGCCACGACCACGCGCGCCGTCCCGCTCATGAAGCGGTCCTGATTCTCGGAGCGACGTCCGCGATCGAGCCCGGCGTGATAGGGCACGGCCTTGACGCCGTTGTCGCCTAGGACGCCGGCCAGGTTTTCGGCATCGCGCCGGGAGGAGACGTAGACAATGCCCTGGCCCGGCAGCTCCCGGCACAGGGCGATGACGCGCCGTGCCTTTTCTTCCTTGCTGTTGAGCCGCTCCGCCGCGTAGAAGAGGTTCGGGCGAAAGGAGCTCGTGCGCACCACGTCGAGCTCGCGATGAAACGCGGCGGAGAGCGACGACGCGGTTGCCGGCGATGCGGTGGCGGTCATGGCCAGCAACGGCGGATTGCTCAACTCCGGCAGGGACGCGGGAATCGAGAGGTAGTCAGGACGGAAATCGTGGCCCCAGAGCGAAATGCAGTGCGCCTCATCGACGACGACCAGTGAAACGTCACCCTGGCGCAGGGCGCGCAGGAACGCGGGCTGCCGCAAGCGTTCCGGAGCGGCGTACACAAGCTTCATGCGTCCCGAGGCGATGTCGTCCAGGGCGCTTCGTTGCTCGTCAGGGGAGAGCGTGCTGTTGACGAGGAGCGACTGCTGGCGCAAGGCAGGGGGGAGACCATCGAGCTGATCCTTCATAAGGGCGATCAAGGGGGAGAGCACGAGGGTCGTGCCAGGGAGGAGAAGCGCGGAGAGTTGAAAGATCAGCGACTTTCCAGCGCCGGTGGGAAGGATGGCCAGCGTGTCTTTACCGCCAAGGACCTGATTGATCACCGCGGCTTGACCGGGCAAGAGCTCCTCGTGGCCGAAGACCTCACGGAGCGTTTCCATCACCCGGGGATCAGTTGGCGTGGCATCGCCCTGACTGGTTTCCATGGCGATCAGGTCCGACTCTGGCTCGCGAATTGGGGCAACTGGGGCAGGCGGTAGCTGCCGATCGGCTTGCGGAGACGGCATTTCTGAAGCGATCGGGGTCATTTTCGGCGTTCGCTCCAACGCCTCGTCGATCTCGGCAGCGAGCGCCACCGTGCGCGCCACTTCAAGCTCGGCGTAGCGAAGCCGCAGCATCTGCGCTCGCATCGGCTGGCCGAGCAGTTCGGCCAGAGCGGATGCCGTGCCGAGCTGGGCGGGTGATAGCGCCCCAGGATCGGTCACCGCGCGGTCCAGTGCCGCTCTCGCTTCTTCCGGGTCCCCGCTAAGCAACGCGATGCGCGCCATGGCCAGTGTTGGGGTGACGCCCGACCCTTCTTTCTCAAGCTGCGCGGACCAGAAGTCGTGGGCGGTCGCGAGATCACCCCCTTGCAGGGCGATTTCGGCGTAGAGCGACTGCACGGTGGTCAGATCGCCGTGGTCGGCAAGGAGCTCCTCGGCAAGTTGCGACACATCGTCCATCTCACCGAGCTCAAGCAACGCGCGGGCGAAGCTGGCGCGGGCGCTCGGGGCGGGAAAGCTGGCCAGCCGGGCGTCCCAGGCGGCGTGCACAGCCGGCACATCGCGCCGGGCAAGGGCGTGCGCGGCGCGCTCATCAAGAAGCCCGGCCGATTCGCCGGCAGAGCGGGAAACGATCTCCAGGACCTCTGAGGCTCGCGCGAACTGACCGCTCAATCGCAGCCAGGCGGCGAACCGCAATTGCAGTTTGACCGGTAGGCATGCGGTTTCTTCGTGCGTGGCGTGGGGGCGACTGGACGTCACGGGGGCGATATCCTCGGTCATGGAGACCGATGGTGTCGTCGATTGCAAACACATTCTCCGGGAAAGCAAGGCGATTCTGATATGGCGGTAGTATAGGTGTC
>JBBRVX010000239.1:0-7358 GCA_038246475.1 Thermomicrobiales bacterium
GGAGCGGTAGCCGAGGCCCATGTAGAGGCGCATGCCGACGCGGCCGGCCTCGCGCACCGCCTCCTCGCCGTACGACCCGATCTCCATGACGGTGGTGGCGCCGGTGCGCAGCAGCTCGGCCATCGAATAGGCCAGGCAGGCATTCGCCGCCTCATCGTCCATGGCCATCGAGCGCACGGGGAGGTATTCAAAGAGGCCGGAGAGATAGAACTGGCGGCGCCCCTTATCTTCAACGAAGCTCTTGTCCAGCGGCGATTCGTAGAGATGGGCGTGCGTATTGATGAAGCCGGGCGTGACCACCATGCCGCCCGCGTCGATCGTCTCGTCGGCCTCGCCGTGCCAGCTTCCCGCTGGACCGACGTGGACGATCTCGTTCCCCTCGATGACAATCGTGCCATCGCGCAGGTAGCGATGCCCGCCCTCCTGATAGGCGATAACGTGCGAAGCGTCGATGCGGCGCAGGGTCATGGACCGGTCACTCCTTGGCGATTGCCCGCTCGGGCCATCCTATTGAGAGGGCAATCACACCAGTCCTGCGCGAGAAGCGCAAGGAGGGTGCGCGGCAGGGCGCTATTTCCTCTACGATCCCACCAGAACGCGCCATGCCAGTGAAGGGGTGACACCATCATGTCCGGGACGCTGCTCGTCGTTGCCCAGGTTGGGATTCTGGCCGGCGTCTTTATGGCCATGCTGGCGATGGGCACAAGCGTCCCGCTCGCCGATATCGGAAAGGCGCTGCGCGACTGGCGCACGCTCGGCTTGGCCCTCGTGGCGAACTTCGTTGCCGTGCCGCTCCTGGCGCTGCTCGTTGTTCGCCTCCTGCCGCTGCCGGCGGACGGGAAGACGGCATTGCTCCTGCTCGGCGCCGCGGGGGGCGCTCCGGTGCTGCCGAAGCTCGCCGAGCTCGCTGGCGGGCCCATGCCCTACTCGATCGGGCTGATGCTGCTGCTCATGGGCACGACCGTCCTCTATGCCCCGATCGTCGTGCCCTTGCTTCTGCCCGGCATCGCCATTTCAGCGGTGGAAATCGCCCGCTCGCTGATCGCGCTGATGCTCCTCCCGCTGATGCTCGGCCTGCTTTCCCGGCTGCGCTACCCCAACGTCGCGAATTGGTCGCCCGAGCTTCACCGCATCTCTGGGGCCGCCATGGTCCTTGGCCTCTCGGCAGGGCTGTTGGTCGAATGGCGCGATCTCCTCTCCACGATCGGCAGCTGGATCCTTATCGGCGCGGCCCTGCTGGCGCTGGGAGCCGCTGGCATCGGCTGGCTATTCGGGTGGGGCGCCGCGCCGGAACATCGCCGCGTGACAACCGTCGGCACGGGCATGCGCAATTTTTCGGCCGCGCTCCTGGTGGCGGAACGGGATGCGGGGACCGAGACGCTGGTGATGACGATGGCGGCGACCATCGCCCTGAGCGTCGTGATGGTGATCGTTGCCGGCGAGTTCGGGCGGCAAGACGACCCACTCACCGAGCCCGGCCCGGCCAGTGGCTGATCATGCCGCCGCGCCCTCGATCCGTGCAGCCATCTCACGGCCAAGCAACCAGGATCATGCACCAACCCTGCTCGACCGTGCCGAGACGGCGAAGCACCAATGAAGTATCGATGCGGAAACGCATTCGCTGGCATCGATCGATCGCGCTTCGTCAATCTCGAATCAACGCTGCCACAGCGTTGCCCTGCTCTGCCAGCGGCAATGCCCGAGGCTTCACCAGGTCCGCCCTATCGAATAGCCCCTCGTAGAGGTCCATTCGTGCCTTTCTGACACCAATGTCAAACCAGATCACCCTCTTGCGCGTATCTCTCTTCAGATCGGCTCACATCGCGCCGCGTAGCGGCGTTACACCATTAGCGGTGTGATGTGGGGCCATGTGGCACGATCTATGCGCTTTCTCGAACGGAATGGCTACCGGCAGCCGGCTACCGCCTGACACGCTAGACGGGCCAATCAGAAAATGCGTTCGGAAAACTCTTGACAGGGAGGCACCCGAGTAGTACATTCGTTCTAGGCGCGGCGATCCCCGCCGGAACCGGGGAAACGGCCCAGCCACCGTCCTCCGGAACCGCCAATCGCCCGCGCGGGTTCTCCCCGCGGAGGACACCAACCCCGCACAATCACACCCGCTGAGGCGGCCCCGCGGCTGTCTCTCCCGCGCAGAGGATACGCGTCCGGTGGCCAGGGTCTCATCCCTCCACCCCGCCCCGGAAAACCGGTCGCCGGCGCGTAGCCCTCCTCGTGGCTGTTGATTTGAGTCACGTGCGACCGCAATGCATTGCTGTTAACGGCAGCAACCACTGGCGGCGCAACCGTGGAAAGGGGTTCTTCAATGTACGTGCATCGCGCACAAATTTCCTGGTCCGCACGGCTTTTCAGTTCAGCCCGCACCCTGGCGGCAATTGTGATCACGGCCCTGCTCGCCTCGGCGCTCACCGTTCGCTGGAGCGACGCCGCCGCGACGAGCGCCCCAACGTTCGTCCCGATGAGCGGGATCACGATGGCAGGCATCCCTGTCTCCATTGAAGGCGCGGTCGTTGGCGCTGGCAATGGCCTGGTTGCGCTCGTTGAAAAGGGCTCGCAATCCCCCGTGGCTTTCCCCGTCGTCGCGTCGACCAGCCTGCTCCGCGATGGGCAGAGCGTTTCTCTTGATGCGCTGCGGCCAGGGGATCAGGTCCGCATGACCATTGATGGCCAAACGGGGCAGGTGTTGCGGCTCCACGCGGAGACGGTTCGGGCCACCGCGTTCCCGTTCCGCGTTCCAGGCACCGCCGCCCTCCTGGCCGCTCTCGGACTGATAGCCGGCGCCACAGCCCTCACCATCAGGAATGCCAGCCGTCTGCCCGCGATCCCGACCCGGCTTCTGACGACGCGACTCCAGCATGCCGGGGCGATGCGCTAATCACGATCATTCCCTATCTCGCGGAGGGACCCTCCCCCTCCCCTTATCTCCCTTCTTCCTCCCGAGGGCCCTGGCGTTTTGCCAGGGCCCTTGGGGTGTGGGGGGATTGCCAACGCGTCTCGTCACCCGTACTCTTGCATGAGCAAGCGGGCGGGAGACGGATTCAGCGCGGTGGGAAACCAGATTTCGCTGGCAGAACACACGTTGGAGATTATGGCGCGATCGACGTGGTCGCCTGCTTCGCCCCATCCCCGCCGTCATCAAGGCACGCTGTCCGGCGCCTGTGGCGATTGACCCCGCACTCGCTGGGATCATGGTGGTCGCCGGGATCCGATCCGAGCACACGTGCGTTTCATCTGCTTTCGTGGACCGCACGCCGCACATTGACGTTTCCGCGCATCGGACCCGCTAGCATCGCTCCCGCATCGATGCTCCGTACATTTGGCTCCAAACGGGATTCCAACCGGGGGATCGCCAGAGGGCAACGGAGGGAGAAGCGGCATGTACATTCCAGGGCTCAATGTCAAAGCGACGGCGCCGTACGGCCTGGCCATCCTGCGGATTGTTTTGGGCATCGCATTCCTCGTCCACGGTTGGGGCAAATTGAGTGGCGGCGTGGATGGCGTCGGCGGATTCTTTGGCAGCATCGGCGTTCCTGCCTCTGGCCTGATGGCGTGGGTCGTCACACTCGTCGAGCTGGTGGGCGGCGCGTTTCTCATCGTCGGATTCCTGACCCCGATCGTTGGCATCCTCATTGCGATCAATATGCTCGGCGCCATTATCTTCGCCAAACTGGGCAACCCGTTCATCGATATGGGCGCCATCACCTGGGAAAAGGAGGCGGTCTTCGGAGCGGCCGCGCTCTGCCTGGCTCTTGCTGGCCCTGGCGCCTGGTCTGTTGATGACGTCGTGCTCGAGACCCGCGGCCGCCCAGCGCGCGCGTAGCGTATTCCCGTCCGCAAGGAGGGCGTCCTCCGGGTTGGAACGCGAGATACGCGTTCCAACCCGGTCGTTTCCCAGCGTTCTCCAGAACGTGGGCGATCAGGTGCTGGCGCCACCTATCGAAGATGCCGCCCGCCTCTCCATAGGTGGTCAGTGCTCCCTGGGGCAAGCTCCAGCGCCCGCCCCCTCCAACGGGGCAGGCGCCTGCGTCCTTGCAGCCCGCGGCACGTCAAACGGCGGCGATGCTCCAGGACGCTGTGACCACGTACCTCTTGCAGTCTCGGACGACCAGAGTGGGCATCACCTTCGGGGGAGAGACACGGCATGCCGTGTCCTCGGCCACCGCCGCGGACGCGGCACTGGGCACGGCGTGCCGTGCCCCTACTGCCGACGCCGCCGCGACCGAATGCCCCACCTGGTTCGCTGAGCGGGCACGAAAGTCTCGTAGCATTCGCCCCCTTCGCGTCGCTCCCGGCCCCATCTCCCCCGCGCGGCCCGTTGAACCGGAGCCAGGAAGACGACTCCACCTCCGCGGCGAACGCGTCGGATTTCACTCGCTTTCCGGCCCTCCCGGCATTGCCACCATCCCGGTTCAGACCGCACACTGCCAGCAGCGTTGATGGTGTGTGATGTACCCGTTCCCGGAGGTCCGCTGTGCGTTCGAATCGTTCCCTGATCTCGCGGCGTCGCGTGCTGGCGATGGCGGCCCTGGCCGCGCCGGTGGTGGTTGCTCCCGTTCGCGCCGCGCTTGCGCAGGAGGCGGCGCTCGAAGCGATCACCGTCCCGCTGGACTGGTATCCCAACGCCAATCATGCCGGGTTGTTCCTGGCCCTTGAGCGGGGCTACTTCGCGGAAGAGGGTCTGGCCCCGGAGTTCTACACCCCCTCCGACCCGACCACCGTCCTGCAGACCGTGGGCGCGGGGAGGGACACGTTCGGCATTTCGTATCAGACCGATGTCCTGCTCGCCCGCGCGGCTGGCGTGCCCGTCGTCTCGGTTCTGGCCCTGGTGCAGAAACCGCTCCAGGGCATCA
The DNA here is from genome assembly GCA_038246475.1 of Thermomicrobiales bacterium. Classification (GTDB taxonomy): domain Bacteria; phylum Chloroflexota; class Chloroflexia; order Thermomicrobiales; family UBA6265; genus JACCXM01. Next base: position 4,872 of record JBBRVX010000239.1, read on the forward strand.
TGGTTCTGGCCGACAGCGGCATCACCCGCCCCGGGGAGCTGGCCGGCAAGACCGTAGGGTATCCCGGCATCCCGAGCCAGGAAGCCTTCCTGGCCACCATGCTAGCCGCCGATGGCCTGACGCCAGAGGACGTCGAGCTCGTCAACATCGGCTTCGATCTGGCGCCTGGTCTGCTCTCGGGCCGCGTCGATGCGGCGCTCGGCGCCTTCTGGACGCATGAGCCGATCCTCGCCGCCCAGGAAGGGTTTGCCACAACGGTGCTGAAGGTTGATGATTGGGGCGTGCCGCCCTACTACGAGCTCGTCATCGTGGCGAGCGAAGACACGGTTGCTCAACAATCCGATCTCGTCGACCGCTTCCTGCGCGCCACCCGTCGCGGCTATGAGGACGCCATGGCCGATCCCCAGGCGGCGATCGCCGCGCTGCAGGCGGCAAGCCCTGACCTCGATGTGGCGGTCGAAGAGGAGGGCATTGCCCTGCTCATCCCCGTCTGGACGAATGGCGGCGTTCCGTTCGGTTCGCAAAGCGCCGAGCGCTGGCAAGCGTACGCGGCCTGGATGGCCGAGAATGGACTGATCCCCGCGGATCTCGACGTCGCCGCGGCCTGGTACGTCGCCCCGTCCGCCGATGCCGCAACGCCGATTGCCTAGGGTTACAGGGGTGGTCAGCATGCCCCATCAGCGATATCTGAAGGCGGGAGTGCGTCTCCGTGTCTGACCAGAATGACGGGGGCGCCGGCGAACAGGCGGCCACCTCGGATGGCGTTCCCAATGAGGCGACTGCCCCGCGCACCGCCGTCAAGGTGAAGCCGCTGCTCGCCTTCATCCTCACCATGGTCGTCGTCCTGTCAGTGCTCGCCCTGCTGCCAACCGCCTTCACCAGCATGTTTGACGAGCTGCAAGGCCAGTCCGAGGAGCAGATCTACGACCTCTACACGGGGGAAAAGGTCGATCCCGAGCGGCTGATCGACCCCAACACGGCCTTCGCCAATGTCGCCGTAACAAACCTCGACGAGGCGCGTCGCGTGGCGACGTTGACGGTATCCGGCGACCGCGTCTGTGGAGCGCTCTGCCCGCCAATTACCGCAACGTTCTACTCGCTGGGGAGTGATTCAGCGCGACGCCGCGGGTTGCCGCCTTCCGCGTCGATGTCGGTGCCGGGCGAGTCGGGCTCCTACACCTTCACCAGCGAGCTGCCCGTCAGCGGCACGCCACAACGCTATCCCTTCGATGATTACATTCTCCGGCTCGGGCTGCTCGTCTCGACCACGTTGCCCAATGGGGAGGAACACCTCGTCACCTCGCGTGCACTGGTTCAGCGTACGGTCTCTCTGACGCTGGAGGACCTCGTTTCGCGATTGAACATGGATCGTCCCCATCCCATCGATCCGGCGCTGGCGCGCTCGCCCAGCGACCCCAGCGACTTCATTCTGGTGGACGAACTGCGCTGGGAACGGCCGTTGTATCTGCGCATTTTGACGATCCTGCTGGTGGTGCTCATCTCCGTGTCGGGCATCTTCGCGCTCGGGCTGCGCACCCTGCACGAGCTGGTGCTCGGCATTGGCGGCATCATCCTCGGGATCTGGGGCGTGCGCTCGGTGGTGGTGCAGAGTCCGCTGCCGGACGTGACGCTGATCGATCTGATCCTCGGCTTCGTGATGTTGACGCTGTTGTTGGCGCTCGCGCTGCGCGCCGCGCGCTACTTCTATAGCCAGAGTGGACTACGCTTGCGGAAGTAACCGGCGTTCCCGTTGACGTCCTTCAGCAAGGCGTAGCGGCCGCGGTCACTGCAAGAAGCGCGATAGTTATCATCGCGCGGAGCCCCATCCTCGCGAGTCCTCTGGAGGACTGTATGGCGCATCATCCGCAACAGTCGATCGCCACCGAATCGCCGCATCCTTCGCCGCAGCTCACCGTCGAGCTCTTCGGGGTGCCCCGGCTGCTCGCCGGATCGCGCATGATTGCCGCCACCGGCTCGAATCTGGCCGGTCTTGCCGCCGACCTGGTGCGCCGCGCTCCCTCGCTGGCGGGCCGCGTGCTCGACGCCGAGAGCGGCTGGCCGCTGGATGGCTACAGCTTCGTTGTGGACGAGCAGTTCACCCGCGACCGGGCGCTGCCGCTTCAGGCGGGAGCCACCGTGCTTCTGGTGGCCAGCGCGGCCGGCGGCTAGGGCGATGACGAGCCAGTCGGGCGTCGGTGGGGTGCACGAGCGCCTGCTGCGGATCCATCTCCATGATGGCTGCAGCGAATGTTGGGATGAGCCAATTCCCCCTGATCATTTCCGCGAGGTCATCGGGGGCATCGGCCTGGCCAGCCTCCTCCTGCTCCGGCTCTGCCCTCCCGGCGCCGATCCCCTGAGCCCGGAGAATCCGCTCATCTTCGCCACGTCCCCCTTCGCCGGCACCGGGATCACCACGGCCAGCAAGATCGCCGTCGCCGCCCGCTCGCCGCAGACCGGAATGATTGGCGATTCGCTCTCTTCATCGTA
>JBBRVX010000240.1:0-7332 GCA_038246475.1 Thermomicrobiales bacterium
GTGCGGCGCGACGGCAATCTCGATCCGCAAAGCGGCCGCCAGAAGATCGCCGCGCTCTGGGACGCCTGGGAGGCCGGGCGCACCCTCGGCTTCGCGGAGACCGGCGAAGCGCTCTGGGACCCGAGTGTTCTCCCTGGGTTGGCGCTCTGGCTGAAGGCCGATGCCATCTCTGGGCTGCTCGACGCCGATCAGGTGGCTGCCTGGCCGGACGCGACCGGAAATGGCGAGGTGGCAGTGCAGGCGAATATCGCCAACCAACCCCGCTATCGGGTCAATGCCCAGTACGGCCTGCCCGCGGTGCGCTTTGATGGGGGAGATTGGCTGACGGTAGCTTCATCCCTCGACATTGGCTCGCAACCCTTCAGCCAGTTCGCGGTCTGGAAGGCCGGCGGGGCGGCGCAGGCGCTCATGCTCTGGGCGAACAACACGGGGCTGCTGGTGACCGACTTCGACGACGACGTCGGCATCTTCAGCGGATCGGCCCTCTTCAACTTCAACGCCCACCCCTTCGGCCAGTGGCACATGGTGGCCGGCGTCCACGACGGCGCATCCGGCTCGTTGACCGTTGATGGCGGCGCTCCGGTCGTTGGCGCGGTCGGAGCGGGGGCGCCGGGCGGCGATCTGACGATTGGCGCGGGCATCGGTGGGGCAGACCGCTGGCTGAATGGTGATCTCGGCGAACTGATCATCACCCGCACGGCGCTGAGCGTCGCGGAGCGGCAGCGGCTGGAGGGCTACAGCGCCCACAAATGGGGCTTGACCGCGAATCTGCCGGCCGATCACCCCTACAAGAGCGCGCCGCCGTTGATCGGCTACCGGGTGCGTATCGAAGCGATCGAGGAGCGGATCGGCAAACCGAGCGACGCCGCGCGCTGGGGCCAGAGCCAGGTGGCGCTGACCCTGGCCGAGGTGTGAATTGGCTGGCGCACCGGTAGCCGCAACCGCGTCATCCGAACCTGGGGAGACCCCGGTCTTCGCGTGTTGATCACGTCGGAACGACCCGTCGCCTGACCCCGCACCAGACATCAACCCGATTGCATAGCGCGCGTCGGAGGCCGCCCACCCGGGCGGCCTTCTTCCATAGAAATGAAAGAGGAAGCATCTTCATGAAGGAACACGTTCTTTGGGTCTGCATCGTTGCGGCCATCGCCGCCGCGCTGGCCGTCGTCTTCGCGAGGCCGTTCTGATGCCACGTCAGACCCTTTGGCAACGGGTGCGGGCACGGCTGGCCCAAGAGAAGGGAAGGGAGAAGGGCGCTCCAGGGGGACCAGTCGTCCCTCGGAGCGGCGAGCGCGAGTGCTTTCTGGCGGGGGTGCGCGCCCGGCTGGGCGGGACCTATTGCACGCCGCCGCGCGCGGGGCGCTGCACCGATTGCTCCGGCCTGGTCTGCGAGGAGTACCGGCGGGCGACGGGTCGCGTCATCTCCTGCGGCAGCCACGAGCTCTTCCGCGATCTGGAAGCAATCGCTGAAGCCGACCTCGAATCTGGCGATCTCCTCTTCTACGACACCGGCGCGAGGCGATCCGGCAACTGGGCCAGCCATGTCGGCGTCTTCATCAGCGAGGGCCGCGCCATCCATGCCATGAATGAAACCCAGGGGATCATCGAGACGGCGGTGGCGCTGCCCTACTGGCGCGAGCGCTTCCTCGGGGCGCGCCGTCTCCCGTTTGCTGGCGCCTCTCCCCCAGTAGCGGCGCCTCCCACGCTGGCGCTGCCGATCGAGGCGCATACGCCATTCCGCCAGACCGGCGACCCCGGCCAGGCGCGGATGTGCGAAATCCTGGCCGGAACGCCGCTGGCCGCGGAGTGCGCGGCGATTCACGCCGCCTGTGGGGGATTGGCGGCGTTGCCGGTGGCCCAGTCCTGGCTGGAGAGCCGCTACGGGCAGGATGCCAACGCGCGGGCGACCCGCAATCCACTCGGCCTGCTCGACTACAGCGGTCGCCATTTGGTGCGCTGGGTCGGCGATCTGCCCGTGTGCGTCTTCCCGACCTGGGCCGCGGCCTTCGCCGAGTGGACGCGGCGGGTGAGCGACCCTTCCTATAAAGAGGGGGTCTATCAGCCGTCTGAGATGACGCTGGAGCAATTCATCGTCACCTACGTCGCCGGGCCGGGCTGCTGGAGCTCGCGCGGCGCGGCCTGCGCCAATGGCGAAAGCTGGGCATCGTGCCAACGCTATCTGGCCCAGACCGTCGCCCGCATCAATCGCTACCACGGGCGCGATAGCCCCGATCCCGCGCCCGAGCCCGCTCCATCCCAGGATGTGCCATTGCGGCGGGCCATCATCCCGGCCGGCAATCCGAACCGGCCCGGCACGCCCATCATCCCATCGTGGATCACCATCCACGAGACCGGCAACCCTAACCCCGGGGCCAACGCCGAGGGGCACCGCGATTTCACCCATCGCGAGGGGGGTGGGAGGGAGCGGGTCAGCTTCCATTACGTCGTCGATGACCGGGAGGCGATCCAGCTTCTCGACCACGACGAGATGGCCTGGCACGCTGGCGACGGCTGTGACGACCCGGCCAGCGACACCGGCTGCTTCCGCTCCATCGCCATCGAGACGTGCGTCAACGGGGACGGCGACTGGGAGCGCGCCAAGCGCAATCTGGTGGCGCTGGTGCGCAGAATCCTACGTACCGATACCCGCTTTTCCCCCGAGCGCATCGCCCAGCATCACCGCTGGAGCGGTAAAGCATGCCCGCAACGCATCCGGGCCGAGGGAAGTTGGGAGCGGCTTGTGCACGACATCGAGGAGGGATAGTCATGGTCAAGAAAGAAGGCGTCTTCAGTGGAGCGGCAATCTCGGCCGTGTTGCTGGCGATCATTCAATTGCTGCGCGCCTACGGGCACCAGGTCACGCCGGAGCAGCAGGAGGCCTGGGTGGCGGTGGTCAGCTCCCCGATGCTCGACATCGTGGCGCTGATTATCGGCTGGCTCTACGCCCGCATGAACGTTTACTCGCGTGGCTCCGTCGAGAAGCTGACCGGCATCAAGGATCCGAGCGCGCCCTAATCACTGACCATGGCCGGATTCGCCGGAGGGCCCATCGGTCTTGCTACCATGTGCCCAGTAGGAGGGAGGCCGTGGCGATTGACATTCCCGCCGACATCGCAATCCGCATCCGGCAACGGGTCGAGCGTGGCGAATTCCCCAGTGCCGGCGAGGTCATCCGCGAAGCCATGCGCCTGCTGGACGAGCGCGATCGCCAGATCGAGGAGCTACAAGGCGCGCTGCACTCTGGGCTTGCGCAGCTCGAACGGGGCGAAGGGGTCCCGTTCTCGGACGACCTGATGGTTCGGATGCGTCAGGACGCCAGGGATCGGTTCCATCGCGGCGAGCGGCCCAAATCCGATGTCCTTCCCTGAACGGACGGTTATCCTCTCCCCCGACGCTCAGGACGATTTCACCGACATTCTGCTCTACACGTTGCAGGAGTGGGGAGAAGACCAGAGCGATCGCTATGGGGCAACCCTTCAACAGGCGATCGTTGCTCTGGGTCGCTTTGCCGAGATCGGCGAACCTCGGCCGCACCTCTTCAGTGGCTGTCGTATCCGCCGCATCGGACGCCACATCCTGTATTACCGGGTGCTCAACGGCGCCGTGGAGATCGTCCGTATCCTGCACGAGCGGACGAACCCGACCCGCCGTCTCCCATCCTGAAGGCGGTCGCTCGTCGTCGCGGCGCTGATGACCGGCTGGGCCTACACGCGCCGCAACGTCTACTCCCGCGCCTCCGTCGCCAGGCTCCCCGGCGCCGACGACCCATCGGCGCCGTAGTACCGCCTCATCGCCCCGCCATGGCGAGCACGGCATCCTGAGGCGCCAGGCGTGTCATCCTGAACGCGGTGAAGGATCTCGGTCGCCGGCGGAGAACGTTCGTAGCCGCCGACGACCGGAATCGTTCGCTCCTGTTGTGAACATCCCCCAGGCGACCGGGTGCGTACGCCTGCGAGACGCTGAGGCCACGGGGATGTCCCACTCGGCATCACCACTCCTACGCAATGCGGAGGATCGCTGCCGGTATCGCCGCGGCGCACGGAGAATCCCCCATATCCTCACCGCGAAACCGCCCATCCTGCCAGCGGCCTCACCCGATGCAGCCCGCCACCGCCGTTCCCGCGCAGTTGTCCGGGCTGTTCCGCGTCACCATCGTCCCGTTTTGCAGCATCACCACCGCATCGGTGCTGTGAATGCCGCCCCCACTCGCCCCGGCGCTGTTCGCCGTCACCTCGCTGTCGTCGAGCGTGAGCGTAACCGTGAACACATCGAAGGACTTTATGACCCGGATGCCGCCGCCGAACTGGCCGGCGCTGTTGCCGCTGACCGAGCAGCCGGTGAGGGTGGCCGAGCCGAAGGAGGCCAGGCCGCCGCCTTTCCCAGCGATGCCGCTAGCGCTGTTGCCGGAGATGGTGCAGCCGGTCATGGTCAGAGCACTGAAACGTTCGTTGAAGACGCCGCCGCCCGCCCCCCCCGGCGCCGCGTTGCCGATCACGGTGCAGTCGGTCATTGTCAACGAGTCGCCTTGGTTGAAGACGCCGCCACCGAACTGCGCCACGCCGCCGGTGATGCGCAGCCCCCGCAGGGTAGCCGTGACGTCGTCAGCGACGCTGACCACACCTCCGGCTCCGTTGGCGTTCAGGATGGTATTGCGCGCCGGCCCCGCGCCATCCCCAGCCCCGATCAGGGTCAGGTTGCGGCCGATGCTCACCGTTTCAAAATAGCGGTCGAGGCAGATGTGGATCGTCTCCGGGCCGCCGCTATCGGCCACCGCGTCCTGCACCGTGCCGTACCGGCAGCCGCCGCCGTGGCAGACGTCGCAGGCGCACGTTCCGTCCCCCTGGCAGACCTGCCCCGGTCCCCCGCAAGCGGCGCCCCGTTGGTTGGCATCGGGGGCACAGGTGGCCGTGACCGTGTTGCACGTCTGGCAGATTGGGCAGGGAGGGGTGCAGGCGCAGGGGCCGCAATTGACCGCCTGCTTGCAGGTATCGGTGACCGGACCGCACTTCCCGGCGCAGGTCACGGCCACGGATGGCGGCATGCATTTCTTCTTCTTATGCCGCTTGTGACGTCCTTTGGCCGTGGCCGCGTCGTCGCGGTCAACGAGGAGATCCAACCCACGCAGCAGGGGTAGGGCGGTGAGGATCCCGAGCAGCCCGCGCCGGCTGCCGGGCGTGCGCAGCGAGCGGACGAGGGAAGCGAAAGGCCGGGTGTCCATGTGCGCTCCATCTCTCGATATGCGCCACGTCCGTCACGGGTCAGGCCGTATACAGGCATTCCTCACGTCTCAGGGTGCTCCGCGCAGCTTAACATCCAGCCAGCACGATGGGGGCGGTGGTCGGAGCCTCCGCCCAGGTTTGCACGCGGTTGAACGACTACTCGCGCGACTCGATGGCGACACTGACTGGCGTGGAGGACCCGGCTGTTCCGCGAGCCGCGTAGAGGCGCGCGTTCGCCCTGAACCCCGAGAGGCGTGTGGCCGAGGGCGCCATGCCTTTGGCCGCCACCCATCCCGCACGGACGCTACCCGCAGCTGCCGCCGCTGATTGTGCCGAAGCAATTGTCCGGCGTATTGCCGCTGACCGTGCTGCCATTCTGCAACGTGACCGTGCCACCGAGATTGTTGATCCCGCCACCCCCGTCGGGCCCGGCGCTGTTCCCGGTCACGCGGGTCGCATCCAGCGTCACCTCGGTCCCGGCGAACACGAGTATGCCGCCTCCTTGGACGCGAGCGACATTGCCCCGGCCAATGTCGCAGTTGTTGAGGGTGACCGCGCCCCCGCTCGTGAAGATGCCAGCACCGGTATCTGCACGGTTGTTGGCGACGGTGCAGGTGGTCATCGTCAGCGTCCCAATGTTGGCGATGCCTCCCCCAACTCCCCCGCTTGAGGCGGTGTTTCCGGAGATCAGGCAGTTCGTCATCGTCAGCGTCCCGCTGTCATTGAAGACTCCGCCTCCGCTATTTCCCGGGGCCTCATTCCCGCTCACCGTGCAGTTCGTCATGGTCAACGATGCGTTGGCAGCGGTTCTGACGCCGCCGCCGTTGTCGTCACCTGTCAATCCTCCGGTGATACGCATCTTCTCCAGCGCGACGGTGACCCCGCTATCGATGAAGAGCGCCCGCCCCGTCTGATGCGCATCGATGAGGGAATTGCTAGCTGGGTTGTCCCCGTCCCCAACGCCGATCAGCGTGAGATTCTTGGCGATCGTCACCCCGCCGATGTTGGCGCCGGCGCAAAGGTGGATCGTGCTGCCCGCGGGGAGCGCGTCGATCGCCTCCTGCACCGAGCCAAACGGGCAGCCACTGCGGCAGACATCACAGGCGCAGGCGCCATCGCTCTGGCAGACCTGGCCCGGCGCGCCACACCCGTCTCCTACCTGATCCGGGTCGGGAACACAGGTTCCCGGTGTCGTTGGACCCTGGCAGATCTGGCAAGCCGCGCAGGCAGGAGTGCAGGTGCACGCGCCGCAGTCGACTGGCGTACCGCAATTGTTCGTGACGGTGGCGCATTTCCCGGCGCACGTCGTCGCCTTCGCTTCTGCCACACACGGCTTCTTGCCCTTGCCGTGCTTGTGGCCCTTCTTCTTCTTGTGCCCCTTGCCCGCGGCCGCCTCGTCCGCGCCCGGAAGAGAGGCGAGAGCCCCAACCAGGGGCAGGGCGCCCAGCAGGCTGAGCACGCCGCGGCGGCTGCCAAGCGTGCCGAGCGACCGCGCGATCCGATCGAAGCGTGACGTGTCCATCGCGGCTCCTCCGCATTACCGACGCCACGCCCAGCAAGCCGCGAGCGACGCCGGAGTCCTCTGCTATTGTCGAGTTCGTCCCGTGGAGCATAACATGCGTTCGCGCCCGGAGACGCCTCGGCCGCCGAGCAGCCGCGCGGATCAATCCCCCCTGCCAGGGCAACCCGCGAAGACGAGCGCGACCATGGCAACATGAGCGCCAGAGGCCCTCATGGCCGTCCCCTTTCGCGATTTCGTCGCCAAACTCATCGGCATCAAAGTTCCGGTGGCGCCGTGGTTTCTAGCCCGGCCGAAAGGCCGGGCTGATCGCCGCTTTGGGCGGCGCCTTCAACCGTCATGCGCGTGAAACCGGGCCACGTGGGCGCGTGGACGTTCGCCGCGCTCCATGGCGGCGACAACATGGCCCCAGACGCGATCGATGCGCTCCTGGCTGAGGTGCTCGTCCAGCGCATGGACTTCGCGCGCGCCGTCTCGCACAAAGTGGATGTGATGCGAGCGGAGGACGTCGAGCGCGCCGCCAGCGAGCAGGAACATCTCCACCACATACGCCGTTCCGAGGTGATCGCAGCGCACGACCTCGATGCCGCGGAA
>JBBRVX010000241.1:0-7272 GCA_038246475.1 Thermomicrobiales bacterium
AAACCATCGGAATCTGAAGACTTTGTGAAGAAAGCACTGAGCGATTTGGCGGCACGGCATGCTCCAGACTTAGACCGGAAAGAGCCGGGAAGCTCACTTGGGTTCCCCAGCCGGGCAAAGGCTGGAGTCTGGGCAGTCGGAGGCTAAAATCATTGGAGGAGGGGAAACTTGCCTTGTGCAAATTTGGCCAAAATTGCAGGCGGGACTATTCAGACCGTCCACCTTCCGTCCACCTTCCCAGTGGCAATACTGATTTCAAGGTTTTCGTAAGTCCTCATCTCTCTCTTTCGTCTCTAACTAGTGGCGGAAACTACTCTTTTAGATTCGGTGTCGTTCTGCGAGTTTTGTATGTCAGGCTCTGCAAATTGATTTTGGATCTCTGCGGCCTGGCGATGGGCCGGGGTCATGTCTGTTAAGACGATGCCGAGAATTTGCTGGGTTCCCTTCGCGACTCACGATCGACGCACGCCTCGATCGTGGCTGGAGGTCAACTTGGCAAGCGCCGATCACCTCCGCCAAGCGCCTCGAAGCCGGAGATGACGTCGAAGAGTTCCGCGTCGATGCCAGTCTGCCGTAGACGATGGAATGTGCTCTGGAGATTCTCCAGCAGTTCGTCGATGTTCCGGTCGGCCCGTTCCATCGCCGCGAGCCTGCTTGCGTTCTCGCTCGCGAGGGATTCGGCGCACGCCCGGAATAGGGAAATAAAAACATACTCGCGGATGAGTGCGCGCAGCGTCGTGGCGCTGCCTCCGATGACCTCGGGCAAGTTCCGAGTGGGCCAGCGAACCCTGGCCAGACCCTGCTGCCATTCGGAGTCCAGCGGCAGCAATCGCATCCCGACTGGCTCGTAGAGCGCCCCAGCCCCAGGGCGGTTATGGAAGATGTACATTCGTGCGCCACCCCCTACATCCAGTTGCGCTTCGCTTTCCACTTGAATCTGTCCGATGAGCGGGCCTACCGCCTCGACGGAACCCGGTACAGTGTAGAGTCCCATCAGCGGCAGACCTGCATCCGTCAAGCGCGCGTAGATGCGCTCGCCGGCAACCCACACTTGAGGTTTGCCGGGTAAACTCGCGAGCGTCTTCACCACAAAATCGGCCAGTATCTCATTAAATTGGCCCACTAGTCCCTGATCGGAACCGAACACGATGGCGCCAATATCGGTCGTTGCGGTTCGCTCCGCCGTCTCCACAGGCATTACCGGCTCGCGGCCCCGAAAGCACACCCCCAACCCCAGTTCCACTGTCCGGTAGTAGTCGGCCAACGCACGTACTGAGGTCTCATACTCTCCGATGCTCGAGGCTGCCACGGCTTTCATAGTACGAACGACGGATTGGAGTTCTTCGGCGCTCTTAATCTTTCGACTCAGGCCAGCCGTGGTATCGCTCATATTTTGACCTCCGCATCGGGCCTTGGTTTGGGCTGGAAACCTGCAAGCGCTTTGCGCGCAATTTCGACCAGCGTCCGCCGATCTTCGTCACTCAGTTCTTTCGCGGTTTCAAATCGCGCGCTCACGTCTGGCGGTATGTGCACGGCCGCCTCATGTATACAGCGCTCAGCATCTGTCATATCTTCAACCGTCACCGAGTCGAAGAGCCCCTCGGATAACGCGAGCAAAGTTGTTAGCTGTGCGGGTACCGATACAGGGGAGAACTCGGGTTGCTTCAGGCAGGCACGGATTCGACGCCCGTGCTCGATGATTCTTCGGGAGTCTTCGTCGAGACGGGCGCCGAACCTCGCGAATGTCTCGAGTTCTTCGAACTGAGCGTAGGCGAGTTTGAGGTCTCCCGTCACCGCACGATAGGTGGCCCGCTGCGCCTTACCCCCGACTCGCGAAACGGATTTACCGACATCGACCGCAGGCAGCACACCCAGTTCGAATAAGGACGGCGAGAGATAGATCTGTCCGTCCGTAATGGAAATGAGATTGGTAGGAATATACGCCGATATATTCTGGGCTTCGGTCTCAATCACCGGAAGAGCGGTGAGCGAGCCGCCGCCCCGTTCCTCGCGCAAACGCGTCGCCCTTTCGAGCAACCGTGAATGGAGATAGAAGATGTCCCCTGGGAATGCTTCGCGACCGGGTGGACGACGGAGCAGGAGGGACAGCTCGCGATACGCTCGAGCGTGCTGCGTGAGGTCGTCATAGACAATTAACACGTCGCGGCCCGTTTCCATAAAATGCTCAGCGACGCTGGTCGCGGCGTAGGGCGCAATGTAGGCAAGTCCAGGCGGATCGTTGCCCTCAGTCACGACCACGACGGTATATTCCATTGCGCCGTTTTCCCGCAAAACGGCGATGGCCTTCGCCACCGCCGACGCGCGCTGGCCAATGGCGCAATATACACATAGAACATCCTGGTCCTTCTGGTTAAGAATTGTGTCGATCGCAATCGCGGTCTTGCCCGTTTGCCGGTCGCCCAGAATCAACTCGCGCTGCCCGCGCCCGATCGGAATCAGTGCATCGATGACCTTGAGGCCGGTTTGGAGTGGAACAGTGACTGGCGCACGGTCCATGATGGGAGCGGCAGGCCGTTCGATGGGTAATCTCTCGCTGGCGACTACGGGGCCGTTGCCATCGAGTGGCCGTCCGAGCGGGTCAATCACGCGTCCCAGCAATCCGTCGCCTACGGCCACGTCCATCACACGTCCCGTTCGCCCGACTTCATCGCCCGCGTGAAGAGACCAATAGTCGCCGAGCAGCACTACGCCGATCTCGTCCTCGTCTAAGTTGAAGGCAATGCCCAACACGCCGCCGGGAAACTGCACCAACTCCTCAAACCCCACACCGGGCAGACCGGAGACTCTCGCGATCCCAGTGGAAACGCTGGCAATCGTGCCCACTTCGCGAGGATTCAATTGTGGTGTAAAGCCTCCGCTCACTTGACGAATTGCCGCGAATACGCGATCGAATACGCTCTCCTGGTTATCAGGTGCGGCGTTCATTGGCTAACCATTTGCGGAGGCATAGGTTCCCCATTAGTCTTACTATCTATTTTTTGATTAAGAAGTTCGGCCACCCCATTTTCCAGCGATAAGAGATACTCCGCGATGCTCCAACCCACTTTTTGCCCATTTGTAATGAGTTCAATCCCGCAGACCAAATCGGGAGCCGTCTCAAACCGAAGCTGAACTTCGGACGAAAACGTTTCGTTCACTGCATTCTGTATTGCCGCGCGCTGCTCTATCGACACGTCAAACGCGGTACGTACGAGCGCAGGGGCGGACGCTGTCTCTAGCGCCTCCGCGAGTACTGATTTTGAGTGGCCATCCATCTCCCGCAGGCGGCGAGTGAAAACCTCGCCCATGCGCTCTTCCAGACTTGTCGTGGCCAGATCCATCAATGCCTTTCGCGTAATTGCAAATACCTCCTTCTGCGTCCGGCTGCTGATGGCTTCGTTTAGAATACGGACCTCGCTATCCAACATTCCCAGACGCTTTGCACTCAAGTCGTCGGCCATTTGCCGTGCTTGCTCGATCAGCCGCCGCTGCTCGATTTTCGCCTCATCTTCCGCCTGACTCAAAAGGGCGGCCCGCTGCCGGTCAAACTCCGCGTTCTTTTGCTGGTACTCATCACGCTCCTGCCGCGCTTCGGCTTTCTTCGCATCGGCGTCCGCCAGTTCAGCGGCGATTCTCTTTTCCCGAGCGTCGATGGCGTCGAGGATGGGCTTGTACAGGAACCGCTTCATTAACCAAACCAGGATCACGAAGTTAAGCGCCTGGGCGCCGACGGTAAACCAATCGATGAGCATGAGTTACTTCCCCGGGGCCTGGGCGATAACGTGAATCCAGAACGGATTGGCGAAAACGAGAATCATCGATACCACGAAACAATAGATGGCCGTGGATTCGATCATCGCGAGACCCACGAATAAAGTTCGCGTGATTGTGGCGGAGGCGTCGGGCTGTTGTGCAAGTGAACTTAAGGCTGTCGCTACCGCCCGCCCCTGCCCCAGCGCCGGCGCCATACACCCAAAGCCCGTCGTAAGGCCGGCGGTGACGATAGACGCAACTGCGATCATGCTCATGTCATTCATAAATGCTCCTTTTTCTCATCTGTTGTTTTTTTCATGTCTCGGACGTAGGCTCCAGACCGGGTTGACGAATTTGCAATCCAGCCGCGAGGTAAACCGCGGCTAGAATGCTAAAAATATAGGCCTGCACCATGCCGGTCAACAGACCGAGCGCGGTCATGACGATCGGAAAAAGAAACGGGGTGATGGTCAACAGTATGGCGATAATCACCGCGCCGCTCATCATGTTGCCGAACAGACGCACAGCCAGTGCCAGCGTGCGAGAAATTTCGCTGATGATGTTGAATGGCAGCATAATGACTGTCGGCTGGATGTAGGTTTTGAGATATAAGCGTATGCCCTGATCCTCGATGCCGAACATCGGCACGGCCACAAAAACGCATAGCGCGAGCGCCACGGTGGTCGAAAGTGAACCCGTTGGCGGCTTATAGCCGGGTATGACGGTGAAAAGGCTTGCTGTCGCGACGAACAGAAAGAGCGTACCCAGAAAGCCGAGATACTTTTCCGGATGCCGTAGCCCGACCTCTTCGATTTGTTTCGCGGTAGCGGTAACGACAATTTCGAGCAGGTTCTGCCACCGGGAACGTTGGAGATCCCTGGAGAGTCTGCGCGTGATCAGTTGTGAACCCACCGCGAGAACCACCATGATTGCCCAAGTGAAGGCGATAGTGGCGTTGAGTTTGAAGAATCCATACTGCCAGAAGATCAGCTCGTCAGGACTAAGGGGCATGGATGGCCCTCCGCGCCGGTTCGACCGGGACCGCTTTCCGTGGCCGGATTAGCCACGTCACGAGCAGGCGGGCCGAAAGGAATCCAAGGAGGCATACCAGAAGCCTTCTCCAGTTGCCGCCGAAGACGAAGTAAAAGCCGGCGAGCGCGACGCACATCCGCACCATCAGGCTGGCAAATAACAGACGGGCCGGCTTTTGTGACGATGCGATCTTGCGAACCGTCCACCAAAGGCCGCCGAAGAAAACGATTCCTAACAACACGCCAGCGACCCACGCCAGTAATAATGTGAGCGATTCATTCATCGTCATTCTCCTGTTCCTCGCGGATGGCCCTGTCCTCGTTCTCCACCCAACGCCACGAATTAAAGCAGCCGATCACGAGGCCGGCGACTAAAAGCGCCAGGGTCCAGGAAGACCGCCCCGCATAATGTTTGTCCAACCAGATACCGAGCGCGGCGCCAAGCAGCGTCGGAATCACGACCGACCAGCCGATGAGGCCCATCATCCCCAAGCCGAACCAGACACCCTGCGCGGAGTTACGCCGTGCTTTGAGTTTGCGCGACGCTTTATCGCCGACTTGCCGCGCCAGGGTTGGTGTTGTCTTCCGAGTTACCTTTGGAAAATCGTTATTCATTTTGAAGCGTCGCGAATCGGCGTAAAAAGCCGGTTTCCAATCTCGCCATGGAGAGACGTATACTTTGCTCGTTCTCGTTCAAGGTAAGAAATTCCCGCTCGATCGAATCGCGGAGTACGGTGAGGTCCGTTCCGGCCATCGCCCTGCGTACAGAGACGTGCACCTCCTGACCGGTCTTAACCAGCACTCCTTCATCGATGGCGATGTAGATCTCACCTCCCGCTTCGGCCTCGTAGATCAAAATCCCCGGCGAAAGGGTCGCAACGCAATCCAGCCGGTGGGGAAGGATTCCAAACGAGCCCGCCGGTGTCTCGGCAACGATGCGCGACACGCCCGCCGCCTCAACGAAGACACGAGACGGCAGGAGGACTCGTAGAGCCATGAGTGCCGATATGTTCGTCATTCGGTTCCGTCTCCCAACCCGTGTTTTTGCGGTACTTTCGCTTCGTCAATCGCCCCGATCATATAAAGCGCGCTTTCAGGAAAGTCTTTGAATTCATCACGCAGGATTCGCTCACAGCCGTCCAGCGTGTCCTTGAGGCTGACAAGCTTTCCTTTGAGGCTGGTGAACTGCTCGGTCGTGAAAAAGGGCTGGGTAAGGAAACGCTCCAACCGGCGAGCTCGGGCGACCACGTTGCGATCTTCCGGCGAAAGTTGCTCAAGGCCTAGCATCGCAATGATGTCCTTGAGTTCCGCATATTGCGCGAGTGTCCGCCGGATTTCCCTCGCCAAGTCGTAATGCCGTTTGCCGACAATGCCCGGTGTTGCCATCTTGGAACTGGATTGGAGCGGATCGATCGCCGGATAAAGGCCTTCGCTTGCCCGTTTCCTTGAGAGCACGATGGAGGCGGACAGATGCGAGAAAGCATGCACAGCAGCCGGATCGGTAAAATCGTCCGCCGGCACATACACTGCCTGAATTGAGGTGATGGCGCCGGTATCGGTATTAGCGATGCGTTCCTCCAATGCCGATAGCTCTGTTCCCATCGTGGGTTGATAGCCTAGACGCGAAGGCATTTGACCCATCAAGCCCGATACTTCCGAGCCGGCCTGGATGAACCGAAAAATATTATCGATGAGCAGTAGCACGTCGCTGTGCTCGTCGTCGCGGAAGTATTCAGCCATCGTCAGTGCAGCATGACCCACTCGAAAACGGGCTCCGGGAGGCTCGTTCATCTGTCCGAAAAGCATCACCATATTAGGCAAGACACCGGCTTCCTTCATCTCGCGGTAGAGCTCCTCGCCTTCGCGGCAGCGTTCCCCAATACCGCAAAAGATACTGACGCCCTCGTGGTGCTCGACCATGTTATGAATCATTTCCGTGAGCAACACTGTCTTACCCACACCCGCCCCACCGAAAAGGCCGGCCTTGCCGCCGCTCTCGAGCGGCACAAGGACATCGATGACCTTGATGCCCGTTTCAAAGACTTCCGACTTGGTGGAACGCCGGACCAGCGGCGGCGGAGCGCGATGAATGGATCGCCTTTGCATATCAGGCAATCCCCCTTCGCGATCGATCGCGTTCCCAAATACATCGAACATCCTTGAGAGAACCTCTCTGCCGACCGGTACGGTGAGAGGCCCGCCCGAGTCTTCGACCGCCGTACCGCGCGCGAGTCCTTGAGTGGGAGTCAAGGCGATCCCACGCACATGGCGCGCATCCCGCTGCGCCAACACTTCGATGACGATTCTTCCCTCATCTCCGGCGCGAAGCACCGAATAGATAGGTGGCAACTTCTCATCGAACCGGACATCCACGACACTGCCACGTACCGAAACGACAACACCGGTATTTGTAGGCTCTAGATTGTTTGTCATTCTCGCGGCCTTCTTTCGCAAGCGAAGTTATTCCTCTGATGAACGTGAAGTGTTC
>JBBRVX010000242.1:0-7211 GCA_038246475.1 Thermomicrobiales bacterium
ATCCTCGTCCTTCCAGCCTGCTTCCTCCAGCAGCGCCTTGGCCTGCTCGGGATCGTAGGTGAAGGGCTCAACCTGGCACTTCATCCAACCGACGTCGAACGGCGAGTCGATGTCGAAGACGCGCCCTTCGAGCAGCTCCTGATTGATCCGCTCCCGGTTTACGGCAAAGGTCATCGCCTCGCGCACGCGATGATCGCCCAGGATCGGGTGGGGAGGGGTCGCGCCCGGATCGTCGTCGAACGGCTTGGAGAGGTTGAACCACATCTGCACGATCCAGATGCCGGGGGCGATGCGCCCCATGCCGGCGCCGGCCTCCTCGATCTGCCGCTCCGGCTCTTCGCCGGCCCAGAGCATGACGTCGCCGTCGCCCTCGATCATCCGCGCGGTGCGCGCCTCCTCGGCCGGCACGACCAGGAAGTTGATGCCGTCGAGGTAGGGCTTCCCCTCCTCGCGGTAGTTCTCGTTGCGCACCAGCGCCAGGTATTCGCCCGGCGCCCACTCCTGCAGCTTGAACGGCCCGGTGCCGATCGGATTGCGGTTGAACTCCCAGTTCTTCATCTCTTCCACTGGACCGGTGGCATGCTTCGGCAGAATCCAGGGGAACTGGTCGAGGTAGCCGGCGTTGAAGGCCGAATAGGTCACCACCGCCGTGGTCGGGTCCGGCGTCTGCACGTCGGTGATCAGCTCGAACTCGGAGGCGTACGCCGAGCCATTCACGGCATCCTTGGCCGCTTCCCAGGTGAATTTCACGTCCTCCGAGGTCACCGGCTCGCCATCCGACCAGAGGAGATCCGGCTTCAGCTTCCAGGTCACCGTCGACAGGTCTTCCGAAACCCCGCCATTCTCCAGCGTCGGCAGCTCGGCGGCCAGGGCGGGTTGGAAGTTGCCGTCCGGATCGTTGTACGTCAACCCTTCCGAGATCGCCGTGGTCACCTGCTGCGCGATCGAAGTCTGGCCGACCCAATAGTTGAGGGTGTCGGGATCTTCATACAGCAAGAAGTTGGCGATTCCGCCCGGCTGGGCCGGTCCCATCGTATCGGAGTAGTAGGCTGGGCCAGCCTCCGGCGTGGCGTCGTCCTGGGCGGCGGTCGGGCCCGCTCCGGCCAGCAGTGGCGCGAACAGGGCGGCCAGGGCGGCGAGGCGCCACCAGCGGGAAGAACGGAAACGGGTCATCGCATCCTCCTCGATCTCGCATTTCAGCAGCACTGCCGCGTGCGCTTTTCAAATCCCGTGCACTCCCGGTTGCCCGCCGTTGGCCTCTATGACGAGTAGAGCGGCGTCCTCCTTAGGAGAGAATGCCCTGCGCCGGCACGACAACAACGGTGAGATTGCAGCATAACAGGATCGCCGGTCGCGCAGGACGATTCCAGACCACAAGAAGAAAGATCTGCTTGCGTCACGCCACCTCACTCGACGGTTTCGTCAGGAACCCGCGCACGACCTCGATGTATCGTTCGAACTGATCGCGGCGAATGTTGTGTCCGGCCTCCGGAATATGGACCACCGCGGTCCGCGGCGCCAGCTCCTGGAGCAGCGCCGCGCTTTCGGCGGTAACAATCCCGCCCAGCTCCGGATCGGAGACGATCAGCAGCACCGGGCAGGTAATCCGGCGCAGCGTTGCCGGCCAGTCGACGCCCAACGGATTGGCCCGGCCATAGACGCTCAAGGCGTTGAGGCTGACGTTCTGCTTGGCGTCGGCCCAAGGCTCCAACTCGGCGGCAGACCAGCCCGGCTGGCGGGAGCGCTGATCGGCGAGCAGCGCCTCCCGCGTCATCTGTTTGCGCGCGATGGCCTGCTCCCGCATGCCGGCCACGCGATCCCCGGCCTCCGGCGTTTCATACCAATCTGTCCACCACGCCGGGGGATCCTCGAGCAGAATGGCCCCCGGCAGCTCCGGGTGCGCTCCGGCCAGCACCAGCGCCGTGGCCGCGCCCATCGAGTGACCGAGCACCGCCGGCTTCTGCAGCCCCAGCGCCACGATCAACCCGGCCAGATCGTCTGCCTGCGTCGCCGGGTCATACCCGCTCTCCGTCGCCTCCGAGAGCCCATGCCCCCGCGCATCGACCATGATCACGTCGTAGTCAGCGGCCAACGCCTCCGCCAGCGGGCTCCAGCACAACCCGCTATCGGTCACCCCATGCGCCAGCACCAGCGGCAGCTTCTCCCCACCAATCCGCGTGTAATGCAGGCGAATGCCATTCGCTTCGACAAATCCCGATTCCCAGTTGTTCACGTCCGTCCCTCCGGGCTATCGGCTTACGACCCACGACTCACGACCCACGACCCACGACCCACGACTCGCCGTCACCCATCACCCAAAAAATCATTTCGCAAAAAGTATTGACATTTTGTCGCGACCGTGTAGAGTGTACGTACTGAGGCGCCGGGGCCCGCGCAAGCGGACGAGCAGCCGGAGAAATCCGGAGGCGCGGCAGAAATCGGACGACTGGAAACGGTCGATCGATGACTCCCGGGACCGATCCCGTCGCGGTGGCAACACCGCTTATTGCGACGGCAACGTCGCACTTGGTGACGGTCAGTGGTCGGCGACAGCAATGTCGCGGACGGGCAACCGAGGACCGGCATGAACACCGGAGAATCGGATGCTCGATCGGGGAGCGGCCGAGCAATCGGCGCGGTGAACCGGTCAACGGGGTCAGACGGAGCGATCCGCCGGACGCCACTGGAGCTTCGGAAACCAGGCGCCGATGGCTGCGCAAGCGGCTGTCGGCGCTTTGGTGTCCGGCGATTTCTGCACTCCGTCGCCAGCCACTTCGAAATGACATCGTGTTTCTCCAGAACGTTGACGAACCGACGGGGTGTCGCCCCCATGTCCGGTTTGCCCTGTCGATCGTGCCGGTCAGGTGTTATCTTCCTCGTCTGCCGTTCGTCTCTTTCCCAATCAGACAGGAAGGTCTTGTCGTGTCCGACCAGGTGAATCCCCTCGCGACCGCCCTCGGCGGCTACTACCCGCGCCACTACGTGGTGGCCGTGCTTGACGATCCGGCCATGGCCATCAAGGCCCTGAGCGCCTTACAGAGCGATGGCTTCAGCGATGCCGCCACGGAAATCTGCCCGGGACCCGACTTCATCCGGAACTGGACCGACTTCGTGGCGCACCGTGGGCCGGTGGCCCGGCTGGTCAATCTCTTTCCGGCGGAAGAGCAGAGCGCGGTCGAAGAGTATCTGGCCGAGGCGGAGCGCGGCGCCTCGTTCGTCACCGTCCACGCCACGACGACCGAGGAGCGCAACCGGGCCCGCGATCTGCTCAAGCAGCATGGCGGGCATGCCATTCGCTACTATGGCGACCGCACTATCACCGATCTGGGGTAATCCGGCCAGCGCACCCAGCCCCGGCCTCAACCGCGCGTGACCACCACAAGAACAAGAAGGGGAGGCCCTGATGGCCTCCCCTGTATGACGTGAGATCACGCGCTGAACCTAATCGGATCTGGAGTTCTACGCCGCTGGGGTGGCCTCCTGCATGGCCTCCATCGGCGCGCCAGCCACGATCGGCAACACTGCCAGCGTGCCATCCGCCAGGGTGCCGATGGCATAGACGCTATACGCGTGCCCAGCCATCAGTTCGACGCCGGGGAGATCGAGCGCCACGTCCTCGGTGCCCGTGGGGCGGACCTCGAGGTCATAGGCCGCCGCCGGCGCCATCAGGTAGTCACTGGCATCCGGGAAGGCCAGGTTCTCGACCAGCACATCGCCGCCCTTGACCGCCACATCGACGGCCGGCGCATCCGGCGAGGCATGGATCACGCGCACGGCGGCGTTCTCCGTGTCCGTGCTGACGGCCAGATCGACCGGGAAGATCGCCGCCGTAATTTCGGCCGCCGCGCCGATCGCGGCGACTTCGTAGGCCATGTCCGCCTTGAGATCGACGGTGGCGTCGATGACCGCCGCGTCAGCCTCTTCACCCGTTGGCGCAACCTGCACCTGATGCTCGCCGGCCGGCAGCGCGACCCAGCCGGTCGCCGTACCGAAGGCCAGATTCTCAACCGCCTTCGCCCCATCGACGAAGATGTCCACCGCCGGGGCGTCCGGCGAGGCATGAACGATGTTCACGCAGGCATCGCCCGCCGCCCCGATGCCCAGCACCTCGCTACACGGAGTCATCATCGCTTCCGGTGTCGCATCCTGCGCGCGCACCGGGGAGCCCATCAGACTGGTCATGGCCAGGCCCGCTACCCCGACCATGGCGACGACCGCTCGTCGCGTCGTGATCTGTCGGAAATCCATCGTGTTCACCATCCTCAACGATAACGTCCGCATCGTGTCAACCGGAAACCGCCGTACAAAGCGCCGCGCGCCGCTCTGTTGGGGTTGCATCAATCCATGGATGAACTTCGTGGCCACCAAAAAAAGGTAACTGCTTCACCAAATCTTCACGCCGCACGCGCTACAGTTCACATGCCCGGACTCTTTGTCACCACCGATTGGCCATCAGGAAACAACGCCGGATTCATGGCCCCGAGACAATTGACTCGGGGCCAATTCCGGCGCATCCCGTCCGGACACCACCGTGACAACCGAGGCAAAGTGTACGTTCGCCCTTTGCCAATCGTGGCACACCCGCCCGATGGTCCTCTTCGTCGCGTGCCGATCGGGCACAGCGTTTACTTCCTTCACCTCGACCCGTACTATGCAGTTGCAGAGCGGCGACCGGCATGCCATCGACCCACGCTTCTGCAACTGCCAGCCCGCCGGTACGGCCCTGGAGGGGGAGTCCGTGATCACCGAACGCCTTTCTTCCGAGAGCAGCCATCCCTTTGCCGCGGCCATGGGGAGCAGGGCCAGCGGCCGGCTCTATATGACCGGCGATCTGCGTGCGCTGACCGGGCTGCCGCGCACCCACATGGATTACTACCTACGCGAGGGGATCATCCGGCCGACGATGCGGGCAGGGAGCGGCTATCTGCTCTTTGACGAATCGGAGCTGGAGACCCTGCGCGCCGTTTTGCGCTGGCGCGAGGAGGGGGTCGGGATTCGCGAGATTCGCGACCGCCTCGGACGGCCGGCGGCGGAGTGAGCGGGATCGCGGCAATCGGCGCGGCGGGATGGAGAACCCGGCCGCACCGGAGGAGAAACGCTATCGCCAGAGGGATCGATGTCCAGGGAACGACAAAGGCCAGCGCGCCAACGCCAGCCTTTCTCCCGGACGCTTGATTGTGATTGATTCCGAACCCGTCTCCGGGTTCCTACCTGACGCGCTTCCCGGGTAACGAACGGACCGTCGCCAAACCGCCTGTTCGAGCCCACCGAGCGCCAGATTCGCCGCCATGATCCCCGCCAAGGGAGGGTTGCTTGTACCCAGGCGACACCGCGATTCTAAGCATGCCTACGCCGGCATGTCAAGATGCTGAACGTGTGAGTGGTTCCATCGATGGCGCCTGCTGGCGTCCGGAGAGAGCCCTCACCCCAGCCCTCTCCCAGAGCGCTGGGAGAGGGTGTGGCGATTTCGAGCACCGTCCGAATTCAAGACAGGGCTGGCCGTCAGCATTCCCCTCTCCCAGCGCACTGGGAGAGGGGTCAGGGGTGAGGGCCAGCGCCGAGCGTCACGGAAGTCGCTCTGTGCCACGACCTTTCGGGCGTCGGCAGCTCGGGAGCCCATCCCGGTGACGAACCCCGGCAAGCCCCCCGGCTCCAGCACGCGGTCGCCTACCCCCGAGCCATCGGGAGTGGAGCGGCTGAGTGCCGTGCCCGAGGCGACCCGCGGCGGCGAGGATGTGCGGCGGCGGGGCTGGTTCTGGCACTGGAACGCGCTCGTCACCCAGTATGCCCCGCTGCTTGGCTTGAAGGGTGTCGGACTGCTCAACTCCTACACGGTCTGGACGGACCGGCGCGAGGAGTCGCCCCACCGCGGCTACGCCTTTCCCTCGCAGCAGAGTGAAGCCGATTTCTACGGCGAGGATCGCGCCGAGTTGATCACCATCAACAAGATCCTGGTCGCGCTCGATCTGATCGAGATTCGCAAGGAGATGGTGCCGCGCGTCGATCCCCAGGGGCGGCGCTGGAAGGTGCCGCACAACTTCTACCGGGTGAAGGATCATGGCGATGATTTCACCCTCGGCACAGGCGACGTGCTGCGCGTGGCCGAGCTGGCGGCGCGCGACCGGACCGTTTACCGCTATGTGCGACGCGTCTTCTCCCCCCGTTTCGCCCCCATCGACAGCGACAATGTCTGGGCCCGTATCCTCCCCGAAGTCCGCCAGACGCCCCTCTGGCAGGAGCTGGCCGCGAAGGCCGCCGCTGAAGAGAACCGCGCCTCGGCCAGGACCCGGGCCGGCCACGCCGCGCGCAAGGGGAGTGCACCCGATCCCGACGCCAGTGCTGAACCCCTCGCTACGACGCCATTTTTTGTGGCCAGCGGCAGTGACGACGCGGCACCAGCGGCCGATGACAACGACAGTGGGTCTGTCACCACTACCAGAGAGGGGCAAACCTCTGTTGCATTCATCAACACTGGTTTGGGCGTGGATGTTGACGAGACCAACACTGGTTCGCCGCGAAATCCGGCAAGCGTCGTTGCTCCCGTCAACGAAGGCAGCCCGACCTTTGTTGACCCCGCCAACACGACGTATAACCAATCTCCAATAACCACAAAGACGGGGTCCCGGTTCGAACGAGAGGGAGACGAGACGCGAGGCGACAACGGGCCGGGGGGGGGGTCAGAGACATCCCGGGGCCGCGCCTCACGAGCCGCAACGACAGGTGGGCCAGGCGCGCGGCCGCCCTCGGACGCGGCAGGGCAGGCCGCCGCGTTGCGGACCTTCGAAAGCGCAAACGACCGGGCGGCCACACCCGCCGAACGGAAGCTGCTCGCCGATCTGGCCGCTCGCTTCGAGCCCGTGGCCGAGGCGGCGAGCCGGGATCGAGCCAACGAAGCGCTGCCGGAGTCCGGCTGGGGCTGGCTGGAGGCGGCGGTCTGGGAAGCGGTCGAGGCCGGCAGCGCCTACGTCGCGCCGCGCCGGATCCGCGAGATCCTGCTGCGCTGGGAGCGGGAAGGGTTTCCCACGGAGGACGGAGGACGGGGGTCGGGAGTCGGGAGTCGGGAGTCGAGGGACGGAGGACGGCGAGATGGCCAGACGGCCCGTCCTCCGTCCTCCCCCCTCCGTCCCCCGTCCTCCGTCCTGCCGGCCTTCACCATCGAGGAGGTCGGGCTTTCCAACCGTCAGGTCTGGGCGGCCACGCTGGCCGAGATC
>JBBRVX010000243.1:0-7185 GCA_038246475.1 Thermomicrobiales bacterium
AAGGACGCAGGCGTCGCCCCCTCCCCCTCGCCGCTTGACGCCGAACACAGTGTCTACAGCCGCAGCGATGGGGGATCCTCCTAGAATCCCTGGCCACCCTCGGCGCCCCGAACGGGGATGGCTGACCCCGCCGGACGATGAACGTCCGCGGTGGCCAGCGCGGGCGTCAGGGTCAGTCGGGGAGGGGGTGGATGGCGGCAGGCGTCCCTGCCGGTCCCGCGGGCGGAGGGGTCTGGACATGGTCTCAAGTTCCACGCCGCACTCCGGCTGCCAGCGGGTTTGATACAAACCCCTCTACTTATATAGACGCGTTCTTTGAGAAAAAGTGCGCCATATCTAGGTAAATCTAGGTATGAACGGGGGCGAACGGGCCGCCCGTGGGACTAACGGCGTGCCGGCGGCGCGCTCTGATTTCACTCCTGCCAGACGGTCGTCACGCGCGTCTCGGAGCGCTCGGCGAAGGCGTAGAGGATCGTCACCGACTCTTCGTCGCGCGTCCAAACGGCGTGGACCGTGCCCTCGGGCAGATAGGCAGCGGTGCCCGCCTCGACCTCGTGGCGCTCCTGGTCGACCAGGAGCAGGCATGAGCCGGCGACGATGTAATAGAACTCGGGGCCGATCGGGTGGTAGTGGGGCGGGTGCGTCTGATTGGGCGTCATGGTGAAGACGCCGACGGAGAACTCCGAGGCGCCATTGATCCAGGGCCCGATCAGGCCCCAATCTGTGCCCTCGTCGCGCGGGTTCCCGGAGAGCGTGGCCAGATCGTGCGCGGGCACATCGGCGATGCGCACGATCTTGCCCAGCGGCGGCGCGAAGGTGGGCAGCCAGGATTGGTACGTGACTTCCCGGGTTGGGGGAGCCTGATCTTCAGCCAAGCGTTCTGCCTCCCGCGGATGCTTGATGCGTCCGCGCCCTGCCGCCGGAGGCGGAAAAACTCACGGCGAGTTCCCGCGAAAAGCCCCGTGAACGGGGCTGAACCCAACGATTCTCGTGTGTCCAGCGTCATTGATGGGACTTTCGGAGCGTAGCTTGAGGCTTTCAGCCTCAAGTGGCAAGGTCGTACGCGTTTCAATGCACCAATCGGGTTTTCGGGCACGTGCACCGTGCCCATCACCTGCAGCCTTTAATGCCCACTTCTTGGCCTCTCGCATCAGCACGAAGCTAATCATGCGGGCCATCGAATGGATGGTGGCCTAAGGCAGAGTGACTACCGTGATGGTACGAATCCCAAACGTTGCGCTTGCCCCCGACTGGCGGTACCTCGCGACAAATGTGTGATTGCCGGGACTCAGTCCGGTTAGGAATGTCGTTAAACTGCTCCTAGAACTCACGCCACTCGCATGGGCTTGAAGAATGAGAGCGATACCGTCGATGGCAGGTTGATTTCCGCCGCCTTCGGAAGACTCGAAGCTCATGAACCCGTAACTGCCGGATTCAACCGTGATCAGCGCGCTTAGTGTGACCATCACTTGCCCAGACGATGGAACCGTAATGGAAACCCACGGCCCGAATGTGGCAAGATTGCCAAAGGATGCTGGAGCTCCGAACTCAAACGCTTCAATCTGTGCGGATGCAACGCCTGCGGCACCCGCAATGCCGGCCGGACCCTGAGGTCCAGTGACCCCGGCGATGCCTTGCGCTCCGGGCAGACCCGATGGCCCGGTAAACCCAGTCGTCCCGGTGTTACCATGCAGTCCTTGAAGCCCCGCGGGACCGGTCAGGCCCTGTGCTCCAGCAACGCCCTGCACTCCAGATGCACCCGTCGAACCCGTGACCCCTGGCGATCCTGCCACGCCTTGAAGTCCCTGCGTGCCCGCGGGGCCCGTGCCGCCTTGGGTTCCTGCCGCCCCGGAAGGACCAGTGACGTTCTGGAATCCTTGCGCTCCCAAGGGACCAATCATGCCGGAAGACCCTGGCACACCTTGAAGTCCTTGCGCCCCAGTGATCCCCGTCGCGCCCTCGAGTCCGGCGACGCCTTGCAGTCCGCGAATCCCTGAGGGACCGGTTACGCCGGCGGTCCCAGCATCGCCTTGTATCCCTTGGGTCCCCTCGGCGCCGGGTTCGCCTTGTACGCCCGTGCCTCCCCGTAAGCCTTGCGTTCCAGTAGGTCCGGTCAGTCCAGACGTGCCACTGGCGCCCTGGCCCCCTGTTACGCCTAGCGGACCAATCGGCCCGGCCACGTCGCTGTCGGCGCACGCTGCTCCCTGCACACCGAGCGGACCGGCCGGGCCCAACAATCCATTGTTACCTGCTGGCCCGATGGAACCCATCGGCCCGGTATTCCCATTGCCAGGACCCGCGGGGCCGACAGGGCCGGCGGGACCGGCAGGGCCAACGCTCGGCCGTTACTTCTTCTTGCCCTGGGCTGTGATCGCATTGCCGGCAGACCCACCGGGATCGTCGTTCTTGCTGCTATCCGCTTGCCGCTTGCGGCGATCATTGCCCCCCTGCCCATCAACCGCGGTACCGATGGCAAGCGTGGTCAGGCGTCCCGCGGCAACGCCGCTCAACGAGCGGACGGCATGGCGCCGGCCCGCCGGGGCGGCAAGCACGTCGCTCATGATCATTTTCTCGAACTGTGTCACGGAGTGGTGGGTGTGGGATCACGGGCTGGGAATTTCCGGACTTTCGTCTACGAATTCGTTCCTGATCAACTCTGGCTGCATTATCGCTGTCTCCTTAAGTGTGTAACTATTTTCATTTTTCCTTTATTCCATATTTCTATGAATTGAAACTTTAGTGATTCCTGAAACGGCTGGCGTCGGGCGATTGCGTCAAGAACGTCCCAGGTCAGCGATGGAACGGAGAAGGAAGCTGCCCAGACATCATTCGTTGCTGGTCAGCAGTCTGGAGGCATGGGGTATCAGCCCGCCGAAGTCTGAACACGTTGCGGAGTAAACTCTCCCCTATGGATGAACTTCGCGCTCCAACGTTGCCCACCCTTCCCCGCGATACCGAGGAGCTCCTTTTCGGGAATGACGCTACGCCGGGCATTGTTGCCGCCGAGCACAATGGCTCACGAGGCATCCGCCTCTATCGTCGCGGCGGCGATCAGATCGCGGTGGAGGATGTTCCCTTTCGTCCCTGGCTCCTCGCCGAGCGCGCCGATCCGTGGCGGTCCGCGCGCGGCCAACCGGGTGTCGAGCAGCTCGCGGGGGAGCATGCGCTTCGCTATCTCGTCGATTTTCCCGACTGGTGGAGCTTTCAGGACGCGGTGCGCGATGCCCAGAACGGTGGAGAGCGCTTCTTCCGGCTGCGCTCCCCGGTCGAGCAGTATCTCGTCCGGAGTGGACGCACGCTCTTCAAGGAGATGGTCTTCTCCGATCTGCGACGCGTGCAGATCGACATCGAGACGACGGGCTTCAATGCGAACGATCCCGACACCCAGGTCATTGTCGTCGCCCTCCGCTGCGGCGATTCCACCGAAGAGCTCTTCGTTCTCGAGAGCGACGAGACCGATCTTCTCGAGCGGGTAACGGAGCGAGTGCGCGAACTTGATCCGGACGTGATCGAGGGGCACAACCTTTTCAACTTCGACCTGCCCTTTCTGGTCTCGCGTGCCGATCGTTTCGGCGTGCCGCTGACCTGGGGGCGCGATGGGTCTGAAGTCCGGCTCGGCTCCGGCAACGCTCGTTTCAAGGCCGGTGCGCTGACCATGCCCTACACCCCGGCGTACATCTACGGCCGGCACGTCGTCGATACCTATCAGCAGATCCAGCGTTACGACATTGGCGGCCGTCTCTCTTCCTACGGTCTGAAACCGGCGGTCGAGGAACTGGGGCTGACTCGCCTCAATCGCGAGTTCGTGCCCGGTGAGCAGATTCGCGAGGTGTGGCAGCACGATCGCGACCGACTGCTTCGCTACGCGTTGGACGATGTGCGGGACGTGGCGGTCCTTTCGGACCTCGCGACCCCGACCGAGTTCTATCAGACGCAGCTTGTGCCCCGCTCGTTCCAGGCGGTGGCCACGGGCGGTCCTGGCGAAAAGCTGAACGACCTGATGCTGCGCGCCTACTTGATGAGTGGGCACAGCGTGCCGACCTCGCTGCCGTCGCGGGATTACGCCGGTGGGCACGCCGAGCTGCTGGAGAGCGGACCCTTCTGGCCGGTGGTCAAATGCGACGTCGAGAGCCTGTATCCCTCGATCATGCTGTCCGAAGGAATCATCTCCAGCCGCGACACCCTCGGCGCCTACTTGCCGATGCTCTCGGAGCTGACCCGGCGGCGACTGGAGGCGAAGCGCGAGAGCCGCCTGGCCGGCGACGATGCTGAGCGGGCGATGTGGGAGGGGATCCAGGGCTCATTCAAGGTGCTGATCAACTCCTTTTACGGCTATCTCGGCTATGGCGGCGGATTGTTCAATGACTATGACGCCGCCGAGCAGGTGACGCTGGCGGGGCAACGCATCGTCAAGCAGATCGTGGTCAGCCTGCGCGAGCATGGCGCGCAACCGATCGAAGTCGATACCGACGGGGTCTATTTTGTGCCGCCGGAGCATGTCAGCACGGCTGAGGAAGAACAGGCCTTCATTGATCTGGTTGCGGCCGACCTCCCGGCTGGCATTCGTCTCTCTCACGACGGCCGCTACGCGGGCATGCTTTCGCTGCGTCTCAAGACGTATGCGCTTCTCTCTCACGATGGGGTGATGACGCTCAAGGGGAGCGCGCTGCGCAGCCGCCGCATGGAAAGCTGTTTTCGCCGCTTCCTGACCGAGGCGGCGCGCCGCTTCCTGCTGGACGAACGGGATGCCGTACGGGACGATTACTTTTCTTTGGCGGAGCGGATCCGCCTTCGTGAAGTTGCTGCCGAAGAAATCGCCCAGCGCGGCATGCTCAATGACGAAACGTTGTCGAAGTTCCCTCGCCTGCAACGCCTGATTGCCCGCATCGCGAATCCCTCGCTCACTCGAGCGGGGAGCCGATTGGAGTTCTACGAACGTCAGGATGGCGAGTTGGGACTGATCGGTGAGTGGGACCATGATGAGAACACGAGCTATTTGCTGAAGCGGCTGCGGGAGGTAGCGGAGCGGTTTCGCCCCATCTTTGCCAGCGATTCCGAGTTCGACGCCTTCTTCCCACCAATCTCGGCTCGGACAGATTTGGCGGCGGCTCGTAGTCAGGTCGCCGCCGAGCAGCTTGGTCTCTTTGGCTGAGAGGCGCGAATGGTAAGACTCGCCGAGTCATCTTGGCGCGATAGCGTCACGCTCGCGTTCCTTGATGAGCCACCCTTCTGCTTTCCTAGGTTAACAGGAGAAGGTGCGGGGGCCGACATCGAGGTCGCCGTTGCCGTCCTTTCAGCGCTTCCAGTGCGTCTGATCAAAACGCGGCTCGTCACGTTTGCCGAGTTGCTGCCGGGCGTCGCTGCCGGACATTGGACCATCAACACCCCTCTCTTCATCACGGCTGAACGGGCGGAACGTGTCGCGTTCAGCCGTCCGGTGTGGGCGCTGGCCGATGGACTGCTGGTGAGGGCGCCTGATGCGGCAACGTTGAACAGCTACGAGGCGTTGGCGGGGACTCGTCGTGCCGTGGTTGGCGTGGTTTCTGGTCAGGTCCAGGCTCTGGCCGCAATGCGGGC
Source organism: Thermomicrobiales bacterium (assembly GCA_038246475.1). GTDB lineage: Bacteria > Chloroflexota > Chloroflexia > Thermomicrobiales > UBA6265 > JACCXM01. Next base: position 5,578 of record JBBRVX010000243.1, read on the forward strand.
TGGCGTGCCGGAGGAGCGTATGCGCAGCTACGCAACCCAGCGAGATGCGGTTGAGGCCCTGCGAATGGGAGCGATCGACGCCTATCCAAGCGTTGGGATGGCGCACCGCGGTTATCTGGAACGGGAGATGATTCCGGGCCTCGCTGTGATCGATCTCTTTTCGCATGAGCTCCCCGGCGAGGGCCGCGCCGCTGCTCAAGGAACCTATTCGTTCGCCCGGGAGAATGACGCGTTGCGCCTTGCCTTCGATGAGGAATTGACCGAATTTCTCGGTTCGACACGGCATCGGGCGATCATGCGCCGCTTCGGCTTCGATGATGCCGAGATCGACCGTGTGCTTTGACGGCGATGACGTTTTCGCACTCCAGGACAGGGAACACCGGCGGATTCCGCCGTCAATTGCTGATAGCCGCAGAGAGAGGGGGCTAAGTCCTAGGTTGGTGGAGATTTTCAATCGCGACAGCCGCATTTACCTGACCCAGACGAGCGCCGACGGACGTATCGCTGCACTTCGAGACGGGTCCATTCGAGACGATTGACGCCGGTCTGGATTTTGCTTTTGCGGCCACCACCGCGGGCGCCGCCACGCGTTCGTCGTGATCGGACAGATACGCGAAAGCCCCCAGGAGGCGTACCTCCTGGGGGCTTTCGAACTGGTAGCGGGGGAGGGATTCGAACCCCCGACCTTTGGGTTATGAGCCCAACGAGCTGCCGCTGCTCCACCCCGCGACGGGTCTGTTCGGCTATCAGCTATCGGCTATCAGCTCTCAGCTCTCGGCTCAGCGCGTCCCGCCACCCCCCGTCCGGGGGTGGGGGGCGCCCGCGGCGGCCTCGCCTCCCGTGGAGTCGCCCCCACAGTACTCTCCGGCGCTGCGCTGGGTCACGACCGGGTTCGGGATGGGACCGGGTGGGGCCAGCGCGCTCTCGGCCACGGGCGCCCCCCACCCCCCGCCGGGGGGAGGGACGCGTTGCCGTCTCTGCTTCCTCTGCCGCGCGCTGCCGCGTTCGCCTCGGCACGACCCCGGCCTGCCCGGGGACCCGCGCGCCCTGCACGTGTATGGCCCACTCGCCCACGCGGGAACCCCGGCGTCGCCACGCGCCCCGGGAAGGTTCCCCCTCCCGCTCGGAAAGGTGCCCCTCCCGCTGGCGCGGGCCGCCCCGGCGCACGGTCCGTTGCCGAACCGGCCGCGCGGGAACGTGCCGCATTGTCGTGGGATCTCCGCCCTCGGCCATTAGGACGGCTCGGCTCCAGTCGGTTGCCCGCGGTCCACCTGCCGCCTATCAACCCGGTCATCTGCCGGGGGCCTTACCTGATCTCCAGTGGGGATGCTCGTCTGGAGGAGGGATTCCCGCTTAGATGCTTTCAGCGGTTCGCCCGTCCGAACGTGGCTACCCAGCGGTGCCGATGGCTCGACAACTGGCACACCAGCGGTTCGTCCACCCCGGTCCTCTCGTACTAGGGGCAGCCCCTCGCAACATCCCAACGCCCGTGGCGGATAGAGACCGAACTGTCTCACGACGTTCTGAACCCAGCTCGCGTACCGCTTTCATGGGCGAACAGCCCAACCCTTGGGACCTTCTCCGGCCCCAGGATGCGACGAGCCGACA
>JBBRVX010000244.1:0-7031 GCA_038246475.1 Thermomicrobiales bacterium
ACTGTACCCCACTCGCAACTTCAGCTACTACGTGACGAATCTGGACCCGGAAAAAACCGAGCTCTTCCTCGACACGAGTGTGCGGAAGGCACTCTTTTACGGGATCGACCGGGAATCGATCGTCGAGGACATCCTGCGGGGATTGGCAGAAGTGGCACAGGGGACGCAGCCAGTGATTTCGTATGCTTACGATCCCGAGAGCATACACACGAAGTACGGTTTCGATCCGGAGAAGGCCAAGGCCCTGCTGGCCGATGCTGGCTGGGTCGACAAGAACGACAAGGGCATTCTGGAACGAGACGGCACGCCGTTTTCATTCGAGCTCATGTACAGTTCCGGCTCGCCAACTGGCGACCAGCTCATCGCCTACCTACAGGATGCCTGGCGGCAGATTGGGGTAGAGGCCACCCCGCGCGCCATGGAATTCTCGGCGATGATCGAAATCCTGACCGGGAATCACGATTTCGAGATGGCGCTGCTCGGCTTCGGTTGGGACGCATCGTTCATTCAGGATGCCATGTTTGGCTGCGCCCAGTACGAGGGCGGCTTCAACATGATGAAGTACTGCAATCCGGAGGTTGACAAGCTCAACGCCGAGGCCAAGCGGACTTTCGATGAAGTAGCACGCAAGAATCTGGTCATCGAGGCGACGAACTTGGTCAACGACGACTTGCCCGTAGGAGTTATGTTCTTTAGCAAGGGGAAGGCTGGTTACAGCAAGCGCTTGCAGAACTTCGAGCCCAGCACGTGGGGTGTCGACCTTTCTTACGTCTGGATCGACGAGGGGTGATGGGGTGATCGGGTCATAGGGTGATGGGGAGGACGGAGGGCTTTCGATTCCCGTCCTCCGTCCTCCGTCACCCCCGTGAGGCAATGCCATTGCATGACAACGTCATTTCCCGCCGCGCCGAAGCCATCGCCGCCACCGATCCGATGCGGCTGCTGATCGGCTTCCTGGAAAAGGTTGGCAAGGTTGGCCAGGATGAGACCCTCGCCGATCCCGACACGCTCGACTTCACTGTCGGCGATCCCCGCGAGATGGCCTCCGACGCCTACGTCGCGAGTTTGCGCGACGCCGCCGTTCCTCAGCACGAAAGCTGGTTCGCCTACACCTTTTCCAAACCCGAGGCGCAGCAGGCCGCCGCGACGTCTCTTGGCAAACTGACCGGCATCCCGTTCGCGCCCGACGACATCCTGCTTACCAACGGCGGATTCGCCGCGCTTTCAACCGCCGTGAAGCTCGTGGCCGATCCCGGCGACGAGGTCATCTTCAGCCTGCCCCCCTGGTTCTTCTACGAGCCGCTGCTGATCGAAGCCGGACTCGTCCCGGTCAAGGTCCGCATCGATCCCGACACGTTCGACCTCGACCTCGCGGCCATCGCCGCCGCCATCACCCCGCGCACCCGCCTGGTCATCGTCAATACGCCGAACAATCCGACCGGGCGGGTCTACACGCCGGAAACGCTGCGCCGCCTGGCCGGCCTGCTCGAAGAGGCGTCGCAACGCAACGGCCGCCCCATCTTCATCCTCTCCGACGAGCCGTACAACCGCATCGTCTTCAGCGGCGTGCGCTTCCACACGCCGGCCGAGTTCTATCCCCATACCCTCGTCGCCTACAGCTACGGCAAGACCCTCCTGTCTCCCGGCCAGCGCGTCGGCTACTTGGCCCTGCCGCCCAATCTGCCCGATCGGGAGGCAATCCGCGCCGCCGCGCGGATGGTGCAGATGGCCAGCGGCTATCTCTACCCCAACGCGGTCATGCAATACGCCTTGCCGGAGCTGGAGAAACAGTCGATCGACGTCGCCCGGTTGGAACGACGGCGTGACTTCATGGTCGATGCCTTGACGGCGATGGGGTATCAGGTGCATCGGCCGGAGGGGACGTTCTACCTCTTCCCTCGTTCGCCCCTCGCCGACGACGAGGCGTTCGTGCGCCTGCTGGCCGAGCAAGGGATCATGGTGCTGCCAGGAGCCATCTTCGAAACCCCCGGCTTCTTCCGCATCTGCCTCACCGCCACCGACGCCACCTGCGAGCGCGCCCTCCCCGGCTTCGCTGCGGCCATCCGCCAGGTTCCTGCCCTGTCACGCTGAACGCGGTTCCCCGATCCCCCTATGACCCATCACCCATCACCCATCACCCTACCATCCGCCAAACATCCGAGTGCACCAGCAGCGTATAGGCCACAAACACCTTGGCCAGGTCAACCACATCCGCCAGATTCGCCGCGGGTCGATCGGCCGCGTAGTGGCGATTGCTGCACAGCACACCGATGAGCGCCACGTTCGGGGTGACCGCCACCGCGTTGATGTCCTCGCTGCGTGAGACGTAGCCGCCCCAGTTCTCTCGCAGTTGAACGTCGCGTTCGCCCAGCGCGGCGGCCAGGTGCTGCTGGAACGCGTAGAGATTTGGCGGGGTCACGCTGCCGCGGCCATTGCTGGAGCGTTCCGCGAAAACGGCCCCGTCGCCCGGACGCAGGTCGCGCGGCGCCTGGCCATGGATCATGGTTTCCGATTCGTGGACATCCGAAACGATGGCCAGCTCTGGCCGCGGGAAGAGGTCGACCAACCGCCGCCCGCCCCGGCCGAAAGACTGATTGGCATCGCCGGGCGGTCCCTCTTCCTCATCAGTGAGTCCGATCAGCACCTCGACGGGATAGTGCCGCAACACCCGCGCGGCCAGGAGTGAGGCGACAACCGCGACGCTGTCGTCGAGATGGCCGGTCAGGCTGTTCGTCTTCATATCCCAGATGAGATCGGAGTCATAGACCACGCGTGTGCCGGGGCCGAGCGGACCTCCCTCCGCGGCAACGAAGGTCACGGCCTTGCCATCCACCTCGATCGCGCCGCGGGCGCATACAACCAATGCATTCTTAGCCAGATCGTGCGCCAGGGCCAGGGCTGGTCGCCGGCCGTCCTGCTGCATGTGGTAACAGAAGGGCACGAGTGGATAGCGGTTGCCCTCGCCGGGATCGAGCAGGTACGAGATCTGATCGAGATGGCTCAGGATCCACACCCGCTTGCGCTTCCGCCGCTGGCCGAGCAAGAGCGCGGCATTGCCGGTCTTTCCGAAGTTCGCCTCCCAGATCACACGCGGCGTATCCAGCAGCCCATCCTCGCGCAACAGCCGCTCGATGACCGGTGTGCGCGTCCAGCGCGCGGTCTGCGAGGGGCAGGGCGCCGCTTCGATTGCCGAGAGATAGTGATAGGCGCGCTCGAGCGTCACGTCGGCGGCCAGCCGGGCGAAGAGATCCGGCACGTTGTCGAGCGCGGCCAGGACGCTGGCCACCAGGGTGGTGTCGATCATCAACTGACCCGTCGTACGCGTGCGCGAACGGTCGCCAGACGGCGTTCGAGTTCGGCGCGGTCGGCAATCATGCCCGCCTGCGCGCCATGGTCCGCGATGGCCAGCGAAGCGGAAACAGTGCCACGCAGCCCTGCCTCCAGAGGATCATCGCGCTCCACCAATCCGGCGAGAAAGCCTCCGCAGTAGGCATCGCCCGCGCCGATGGTGTCCGTTGCCTCGATCGGGAGCGCCGGGATGTCCCAGAGCATGTCCCTCTCGCGGTCATAGACGAGCGAACCGAGCGCGCCCCGCTTGATCGCCACGCTACGTGGGCCATACGAGGCCAGCATGCGCATGACGCCGGGCAGATCGTCAATTCCCCACAAGGCCTCCACCTCCTTGTCGCTTGGCAGGAAGGCATCGATGCCGGTGTAGAAGGCCGGGGCCCGATACGGCGCGGGGTCGAAGAAGGACTCCGTCCAGATGTCCAGCGAAATCACCGCCCCGGGCGCGATCTGCCGCATCTCCGCGGCGACCCGGCGCTGAGTGTCCGGGAGCGATGTGGCGACGTGAAATCCGGCGGCATCGTGATACGAGACGGGCAGCGGACCGCGATGCGCGTCCAGTTCGGCAACATTCGCCGAGTTGAGTTTGGGAAGCTGTTGCTTGCGCCCCTCGCTTTCTTCGAGGAGCCAAAGCCGCAGGCTCCGCGCGGGACCGGTGGAAACACCACGGAGGTCCAAGCCGGCGGCGGCGATCTGCTCCAGGGAGCGGCGCGGGTAGTCGCCGCCCGCGCAGGCATGGATCCCGACCGATGCTCCCCAGGCGAGAGCGCCAAGCGCGGAGTAGAGCGCTCCTCCGCCCAGCATGTCGCGCAACACGGGGCCGTCGCGCGGGACAAGATCATCGAGGGTAAGGTAGCCGGAGGTCACCAGGAGGGTCATCGCCTGGGCTTCGGGATCACGCTCGTTGCCATGATCGCTCTAGCCACGGTGTCCCCTGCCCACGATCCAGACAGCGAGGATGATCAACGCGCCCTTGGCCAGCGGCTGCGCGAAGGGGCTGACGCCGGTAAGATTGAGGATGTTGCTCAGAATGCCGATGATCAGCGCTCCGAGAAAGGTCCCGATCACCCCACCCTGACCGCCGAAGAGCGATGTTCCCCCCACCACCACCGCGGCGATCGCGTCCAACTCGTAGCCTTCGCCGGCGATGGCCGGAGCGGAGGCGAACTGGGAGCAGTACATGATCGCGCTGACGGCGGCGGTGAGCCCGGAAATCATGTAGACCGCCGTCTTGACCCGCCCCACCTCGATTCCGCTCAGACGCGCCGCTTCCTCGTTGCTGCCGACGGCGTAGACCATGCGCCCGAAGGGGGTGTAGCGCAGCACGAAGGCGGCCACAATCAGCATGACGACGAAGATGATCCCCGGAATCGGAATCCGCCATACGTATCCGATGCCCAGGTTGAGAAAGCGCATGTCGAGCACCGGGATCGGCTCGCCGCCCGTGTAGAGAAAGGCGATGCTGCGCGCGATGCCCAGCATGCCGAGCGTCATCACGAATGGCTGCACGCGGCCCACCGTCACCCCGATCCCATTCGCCAACCCGACCGCCATGCCGGCCAGGAGGGCGGCCAGCATCGCCAGCACCATATTGCCGGTGCTTTGCAGCGTTCCGGCCAGCAGCACCGCGCTGAGGGCGAGCGCGGCGCCGACCGAAAGGTCGATCCCGGCGGTGAGGATCACGAAGGTCATGCCGATGCCGAGCACGCCGACGATGGCCACCTGCCGAAACACGTTCATCAGGTTGACCGGGCTGAGAAAGCGGGGCGAAAGTGACGCCGCGACGACGACCAGCAGGACGAGCGCGATGAACGTGCCATAGCGGGTCAGGATGTCGCGCACGTCGAGCCGGCGCTCACGGCCGCCGGCCGCGCGCTCAACCGGCAGCGATTGCGGGAGACGCATTGCTCCGACCTCCCATCAACATGGCATCGACCACGTCCTCCTCGCGCCGGGCCGCCCCGGCGAACTCGCCGGCGATGCGCCCCTCGCGCATGACCAGGATGCGCGGGCAGATGGCAAAGAGCTCCTTGAGCTCGGAGGAGACGACCAGCACCGCCGCCCCGTCTGCCGCCAGCGCCTGTATGAGCCGGTAGATCTCCTCCTTGGCGCCGACATCGACGCCGCGCGTCGGTTCGTCGAAGAGCAGGATCCCGCACTGGCGGGCCAGCCAACGCGCCAGGACCACCTTCTGCTGGTTGCCGCCGCTCAACGTGGCAACCGGCTGCCCTGGGCCGCGCGCGGCGATCTGCAATTCGGCCATCAGCCCGCGCACGGCCCGCTCCTCCCGCTCCGGACGCAGGATGCCGAAGCGCGTAAAGCGCCTCAGGCTGGCCAGTGTGACGTTTTCCCGCAATGCCCGATCGAGCAGAAGCCCCTGCGTCTTTCGGTCTTCCGGTAAGAGTCCGAGACCGCGGCGGAGCGCCTGCGCGGGCGAGCGGAAGCGGACCGTTACGCCATCGACGACGATCTCCCCGCTGTCGGGGTGATCGGCGCCAAAAATGGCGCGGAGGAGCTCGGTTCGCCCCGAGCCCACCAGGCCGGCGATGCCCACGATCTCCCCGGCGCGCAGGGTGATCGAGATGTCGCTGAAAGCGCCATGCCGTCCCAGGCCGCGCACCTCCAGCCGCACCGGGGAAGTGGCGTCTTCCACCGCCGTGGAGGTCACCCCCAGGTCGCGGCCGGTCATGGCCCGCACCAGGCGCGGCATCGTCACCATCTCAATAGGCCAACTCCCGACGAGCTTGCCATCTTTCAGCACGGTAACGCGGTCCGCGATCGAGAAGACCTCCTCCAATCGGTGCGAGATGTAGACGATCGCCACGCCCTGGGCCTTGAGATGGGTGATGACCTGGAAAAGATGCTCCAGATCGCGCTGACCGAGCGCCGCGGAGGGTTCGTCCAGCACGAGGATGCGGGAGTCTCGAGAGAGCGCCTTGGCGATCTCGACAAGCTGCTGTTGGGCGGTGCTGAGCCGGCGTACCGGGGTATCGAGCGGCAGGGATACCCCGAGCCGCGCCAGCAGCGCGGCGACCCTCCGCCGCGCTGCGGGCCAGTCGACGGCCACCCCGCCCGTGCGCGGCAGGTGTCCCATAAGCACGTTTTCGGCGACCGAGAGATGCGGGCAGAGCACCAACTCCTGGTAAATGATGGCAATGCCAGCGGCCAGCGCCTCGGCGGGCGAACGGAAATCGACCGCGCTCCCATTGATGCGGATCGTGCCCTCGTTGGGGCGGACTGCCCCGCCGAGCATCTTGATGAAGGTCGATTTCCCCGCTCCATTCTCACCGAGCAGGGCGTGCACTTCGCCCGGCCGCAGGCTGAAATCGACGCCATCGACGGCGACGACGCCAGGGTAACGGCGGGTGAGCCTCTCCACCTCGAGGATTGGCGCCGTTTCGTCCATGGCCCTGGCTCCAGCCAACGTGTCATCCGGAGGTCCGTCTCCGAGTAACACGGAATCCGGTTGATGGCTTTGCGTACCGGTCATAATCCGGGTTCGCCCCCCCTCTCCTCAGCGCACTGGGAGAGGGGGCAGGGGGCTCACTCCCGGACAGTTTCAGCGCAGCCACGGAAAGGACCAGCCGAGCGCGGTGTGACGGAAGGGTAAGGCCGGGAGATGATCCCGATCGAGGGTTTTGAGGCAGGCGGTGCGACCGATGCGGAGCACACTCAGATCGCGG
>JBBRVX010000245.1:0-6942 GCA_038246475.1 Thermomicrobiales bacterium
CAAGGTCGACGAACTGAAAGCCCTCTATCCCGAATAGGTCGCGGCAGGCGGGGAGGGCGCGCGCCCTCCCCGCCTGCCGCGACCTATTCGGGATAGAGGGCTTTCAGTTCGTCGACCTTGGCCACCAGGTTGTTGACCGTGTCGTCGATGGTCTGCTTGCCCTGCATGTAGTCCTGGACCTGGGTCATCATCTCCCAGTTCCACTCCGGGAACCACATGGTCTTTTCGACGGCTCGTCCCTTCGACTTTTCCAACTGCGCGACGTGGACATCCATGTCCCGCCACGTTGACCATGCCTTGAGCACCTCGGGATCCTGCATGACTTCCGGATACGGACAACCAAGGCCCGTTTCCAATGCCCAGCGCTTGTTGCCGTGGTACTCGCCGTCTTTGGCTTTGCCGCCGAGCCACTGCATGAGATTCCAGGCCGGTTGGCGGTCGACGTCGCGAGCGCCCATGAGGTAGCACGCGGTCCAACTGAACGTGTCTCGGGCCGTGCCAGGGATCAGCGCATTGCCGATCGTATCCTTGACATTCGATTTTTCGCCGAGGTTGAACCCCTGCTGATCGTAGTCGTGGACGACCATGAAGGAGTGGCGGCCGGTCATGAAGGCGGGAACCGATTCCCCCTCCTGGGTCAGGATGTCGGGTGGGGTGATTCCTTCGTCCAGCCACTGCTTGTGCATCTCGATCACCTTCTTGAAAGCGACGCCGCCGTCCGCAAAGGTGGGATTGAATTGGTCATCGAAGACCGGCTCGCCTTCCGAATACCAGATGGCGAAGATGCTCCAGGAGAGTGACGCCCACTCATGGCCCTGGGCGCTCAGGAAAGGGTGCTCGGAAATGCCGTCGGCCTGCAGCTTCTTCGCCTGCTCGATCATCTCCTCCCAGGTTGTCGGAGGCTCCAGCCCGGCCTTGTCCAGGTGTTCCTTGTTGTAGACGAAGGCGTTGTACCCGGAGTAATAGGGCAGCCCCGCCAACTCACCGTTCGGCAGACTCAGCTGCTGCACGCCAAAGGGGAACATGTTCTCCTTGTACCACTCGGTCGGGTTCTCGGCGAGCCCCTCGACGTTCTGGACAAAGCCTGCCCTCCACCAGCGGTACATGTATTCGGATTCGGAATACATCACGGACGGCTTTTCGCCGCCGAGCAGCTTCGTCTCCACGATCTGGTGATAGTTGCCGCCCGTGGTGAGCTGATAATCGACCTGCTCGTCGTACGCTTCTTTGAAAACGTTAACGTTGTCCTCGACGATCTCGGGGTGATACCCCCAGCCAACCATCGTCAGCGGCGCGCCCTGCGCGGCGGCACGGCGACTCCCGTTGGCGGCATCGAGTCCGGCGATTACTGATGCGCTCATGCCGAGCGCGGCTGCCCGGCGAACCAGTTCTCGACGATCGAGGCGGCCGGCAAGCGCCGCGCTGACCAGTTCGCCGCGCGTGAGAGGTGAGGACCCGCGTTCCATGGTTCGCTCCTTTTCGTGTCGTCTTGACGCGAACGACCATTGGCGGTGTGATGCCTTGGCGATGATCCACGTCACGGGCACGCGAGTGCGCGCCGGGAGCGGGTTCACATGCAACACATCTGCATCCGATGCTATCAGATGCCCCAGTCGTGTCAATGATCTTCATCGAGCGATTGGGGCGTGCGCATCAGCGTTTTGCCGCTGGTTTCCTCGCCTGCCGCACGACTCAGATATCCATTGCGAACAGCTCAACGGGTGGCCACCGGACCGGGAAAGGTGGTTACTCCAAAGGGAGTGCGCCGTCAATCTGCATAGCTCGCGGATCCCTCCCGAAGGCCAGTCGTTTGGCCCAGGTTGTCGAACGCCGCCGCAGCTCCTTGTGGCCAAGCGGTGTCGTGGCGTGAATGCACACCCCGGCATCGCGCAGGACGGCGCGGACGCGCTCGGTTCCGGTTTCCAGCGACCACCCCGCCTCCCCAAGCGCCCCTGCATTGAGCACGACTTGGAGTGCGGTTTCATCGCGCCCGATCGCCGTGAAGCCCGAGATGAGTCCCTGGTGGCCTCCAAGCAGGCCTCGCAGGAGACTTCCCCAGGGGAAGTTGATCGTCACGCATGTCGCCACCCCCTGCAGCTCTTCGGGCAGCGTCAAGGCATCGGCCACCACAAACAGGGCATTTCCAGACGCCCGGCGTGATCCGGCCCGAAGGCTCGCTTCGCAGAGATCGACGCCGATTCCGCCATGCGCGCGATCCGTCCTGGTTGCCTGAGCGATGAACCTGCCATCTCCCGCCCCAAGATCAACCGTTGTCCCTGCAAAAGCGCTGTTCCACGTCGCAACGTCCCCCTGGCTCAAGTGCCGAGTGTGCTTTCCATCCACGACGCGCATGCTCTACCTCCCGCTCGTACTCGTTCCGGGTGAACAGAGAAGAGGGGAGGTGGCGCGCGGGCACGACAAAACTCGACCGCGAGGCGGCCTCAGCCACCATCGAGATCGTCGGGTGTTGGCGCCATTGGCGTTACGTGAGGAAACGCATGATGGCCGGGGGATCTCCCCGGTTCATCCTGAATCTGGCGGCGGTTACGGGCGGTCGACCCCCAAGCAGGGTGGGCGGATATGGCGAGTCATCATCGCGATTCCATGGTCAGGAGACAGATTGGAGCCTGGCGATCAGTGTACGAAAGCGTGTTTACAGGCGAAGGGCAACGCTGCCAGGAATGCTCCCGACTCCCGACTCCCGACTCCCGACCCCCGACTCACGACTCGTTCAGCGTCAACCCCAGAATGTCGCTCAGCTCGCGCAGGGTCCGCTGCGCGTCCCGCGTGTTGTCATCCTCGGGCGATTCCAGGATCGCGTTGGCGATCTCCTGCAACGCGGCGATGGCCGCCGGGGTGTTGAGATCATCGTCCATGGCGTTGAAGAAGCGGTCTCGCGCCGCGCTGACGTCTAGCTCGTTCTCGATGCCGTACGCGGGGAGATCGACCGCTTCAATCAGATCGTCCGCCACCTGCGCCCATTGGTCCACCTCGATGTCCTCGTAGGTCCAGGGGGTGCGGTAATGGTTCGAGAAGAGATAGAGCCGCAAGGCGTCGGCGGAATAGGACTTCAGCGCGTCAGCCACCAGCACCAGGTTGCCGAGCGACTTGCTCATCTTCTCGCCGTTGTAGCCCACCATCGCCACGTGGCTCCAGTAGCGGGCGAACGGTTCGACGCCGAAGGCATTCTCCGACTGGGCAATCTCGCATTCGTGATGAGGAAAGACGAGATCAAAGCCGCCGCCATGGATATCGATGCTCGGGCCCAGGTAGCGGCTGGCCATCGCCGAGCATTCGACATGCCACCCGGGCCGCCCCGGCCCAAAGGGCGATTCCCATGAGGGCTCCCCTTCGCTCCATGCTTGCCAGAGCACGAAATCGAGCGGATCGCGTTTGTGCGGATCGTCGGGGGTGTTGCCTCGCTCATTAGCAATCGGCAACATCTCGGGACGCGGGATATGGCTCAGTTTGCCGAAATCGGGGTCGCTAGCAACGGAAAAGTACACATTGCCGCCGCTCTCATAGGCGTGGCCCTTTTCGATCAACGCCGCGATAATCTCCAGCATCTCCGGTACATGATCGGTTGCCTTGACATAATGATCGGGCGGGATCCAGTTGAGATCGGCCATGTCCTTCAGGTAGCGGGCGGTTTCCCGCTCCCCGAGCTCCCGCCAGGTCACGCCCAGCTCGCGGGATTTACGGAGGATGTCGTCGTCGATGTCGGTCACATTCTGAACGTAGGTGACGTCCAGGCCCTTGTGACGCAGCCATCGCACTAGAATGTCGAAGGTGAGGAAGGTGAACGCATGCCCGACATGGGTGGTGTCGTACGGGGTAACACCGCAGACATAGAGGCCAACCTTGCCATCGCGCGGCGTAAAGCGCTCGATTTGCCCCGTCTGCGTGTTGTAAAGCTGCATTCCCCTCCACTCCGCTCGGTTCGCGTCTGCTTCGCATAGTTCGTGTCAAACGATGCGCTGAGTATATCCTCAACGTGGAGGACGAACGCATGCCAAGCACACCAGTGATCGCGTCAGCCGGGAGTCATTCGCGGCAGGCCACGCAAACAGCCGTCTCCCATACAGCCGGCGTCGCCGCCTCCGCGCGCGTCACACGGAGCAGCCCTGCCGATGCGGTCTAGCTCGCTGGCGCCGAACCGGCCGCCGCTATCGCTGCTCGGCGCCGTTCTGGCGTTGATCGTCATCCTTGCTGGCTGCTCGGGAATCTCCGCGCCGTCTCCCCTCATTGTCGAATCGGACCCTACGGCGACCCCGGCCCCAACCCCGGCGGCGATGGCCAGGCTCACGCCCGAGCCAGACCACTGCGCCGACGGCCGCTTGCGTGTTGGCGATCTGGCCACGGTCGGCGAGGAATGGGGCGCGGGTGTGCAATCGGCGATGGAGGTGGCGCTCGCCTGGAGACCGGATGCCCGGCTGGTTTTCGTGCAGGTCGGCTGCGCCCCCCTGGAGGCAGGGTTCCGGTGGAAAGGCGCCTTTTACTCGCGGCTCGCGCAGTCATTCTTTTACAGTGACACGGGCCTGAGCGAGCCTGCCGAGGTCGACCCGGCGTCGGTCCCGGCGTTGCCGCTGGAGGAGGTCGATTTCCGTGAGCTGCATCTGGCCCTGGCCCGCGCCGGTTACGGCGAGGACGCCGAGTTGAATCCCGCGACGGGAGCCACGGTCCGCCTGAACGCGCCGACCGATCCCTTTGGGCCGCCCGGCATGCCCCAAGGTCTGGTCTACCATGTGGCGATCGCCGATCAGGGCAACGTGCAGGACCTGTTCGTGAGCGGCCCCGAGTGGACAATTCACTCGTACCAGGATCGGGACTGAGTGGCCATGGACCATCTGATCCAACCTCCCGCGCTCTCGTCCGAGGATGTTGTCGACGCCGCTGTCAGGGTGCTCTTGCAGTCACCGTCGGCGCTGGTCACCGACATCGATGGCACGATCAGCGCCATTGCTCCCACGCCGTTCGAGGCCCTGGTCGATCCCATCGCGCTTGCGGCGCTCAATCGGCTCAGCGAACAGTTGGCCGTCGTCGCCGTGGTTTCGGGCCGCGCTCCGGGCGGCGCCGCGGAGATGGTTGGCTTGCCCGGCCTGATCTACATCGGCAACCATGGCATGGAGCGCATCGTGCAAGGCGTGCCCTGGACGCATCCCGCCGCCGCGGCGGCCCGCCTGTCGATTGCCGAGGCGCTGGCGGAGATCGAAGCGGGGGTGCGGGAGCAGGATCCCGCCCCCTGGCTGCTGGTCGAAAACAAGGGCGTCACCGGCACGGTGCACTACCGCCTCGCGGAGGATCCCGAGATGGCGGCGGCGCTGCTGGAGCCGCTGGCGCTGGTGGCCGCCGCGCGGCATGGCCTGCGCGTCTCGCCGGGCCGCATGATTGTCGAGTTGCGGCCGGCTCTGGCCGTGAACAAGGGCACCGCCATCGTCGATCTGGCCACGGAGCTTGGACTGCGCGGCGTTGTGTTCTTCGGCGACGACGTCACCGACGTCGATGGATTCGTGGCGCTGCGGGCACTGCGCGACGATGGCATGGCGGCAACGCTCTGTGTGGCGGTGCTCGGGTCGGAAACGCCGCCGGCCGTCATCGCGGCATCCGATATGACCGTGACGAGTGTCTACGCCTGCGCGGCGACCCTTTTGGCCATCGCCGCGCGTCTCGAACGTGCAGGGGCGCCACCAGACGCCAGAGCACGGCCATCGGGCCCTGTTGACGTAAGAGACGCGACCGGCGTATGAACAGGCTTGCGGGCCGTTTCCGGCGCGGCGTGCGCGACGAAGTCAGACGACCGGCGATTGAGATCAGGAGATATCGCGTGACGGCAGCACTCCTCGCGTTCATGATGGTTCTGGGAACGGTGGGCGGGTCGCTCGCCCAGGTCGCCCCGCCCTGGCGGCACCAGGTCGCCCCGTTGCAGGCGGCCGAGATCATCGCCGGCGGCGTTCCCCTGACGGTCGAGCTGGCGTTCCAGCCAGCGGATCTCTCGCGCGGTCTCGGCTACCGCGATGGGTTGGAGCCAGGTACGGGGATGCTCTTCCTTTTTGAAACGCCCGGACCGCGTTCCTTCTGGATGAAGGGCATGCGCTTCTGTCTGGACATGCTCTGGATCGAGGACGGCGCGATACAGGGCGCCGCGCAGAATGTCTGTCCCGACGATCCCGGCATCGAAGATGCGGATCGCCCCTCTCAGAAATCCCCCCTTCCCGTCTCCTACGTCCTTGAAGTTCCCGCCGGCTGGATGAGCGCCAACGATGTTGCCGTGGGCGACCCGGTCACAGACCTGCCAGTGCTGGTACGGGAACCCGCTGCCACGCCGTAGCTCATCTGGCGCCGTTGAGCAGCCACCTGAATTTCCCTGTATCGTGCGTCGCACGCGTCAGCAGGGAGTTCGGGAGAGAGCGAGCATGGCCGAGGTCAGCCGGGAACACGCGGGCGAGGTCGAGGGGCAGCCAGTCGATGGCTTCATCCTCGCCAATCGGAACGGGATTCGGGTGGAAATCGTGCCCTGGGGCGCGACGATCAAGTCCGTCTGGGTGCTCGATCGCCACGGTAATCTGGCGAACATCGTCCTCGGCTTTCCGGATCTGCACGCGTACATCGAACGAAATGTCCCCTTCTTCGGCTGCGTGGCCGGACGCTACGCCAATCGCATCGCGGGCGGCGCCTTCACGCTCGCGGGACAGAGCTACACCCTCCCCAGGAACGCCGGCGGCGTCACCCTCCACGGGGGCGTCCGCGGCTTCGACAAGCGCCTCTGGACCGCCGAGCCGCGCGCCGAGAACGACAGCGCCGGTGTCTGTCTCACGCGCGTCAGCCCCGACGGCGAGGAAGGGTTCCCCGGGAATCTCACCGCCGAAGTGACGTACACCCTTGATGAGGCGAACCGCCTGCGCATCGACTACCGCGCCGAAACCGATCGCTCCACCGTGCTCA
>JBBRVX010000246.1:0-6918 GCA_038246475.1 Thermomicrobiales bacterium
AAATCCCCGGAGTCGTCGTTCCCAGCAAGATGCCCGGCGCCATCGTCGAGGCGTTGTTCGTTTCAAATGACGGGGATGCCTACGTGCTGGCTACCCCTGACGGGCGGAGCTCGATCGTGAGCGCCTATGAGAACGCGATCGTCGAGTACTTCGAGCAGTATCCGCCGGAGTAATGATGATGTCGACGCTCCGTGTAGAGTCAAACCATGACTGAATCGATCGATCTGTCCACATCTGGAAAGCACCATGGTGGCGGCCGCCGCGCCGCGCCGCCATTGAGCCGTCGCGCGCTGATCATTGGCGCCGTTCCCGTCGTCTCCGCCGCCCTGGCCGCGGGGGGCGCGTTGGCGGTGCAGTGGTCGCGCACCATGGATGCCCAGCCCGCTGCTGCACCGCCGACCTTGCCGGCGAATCAGGTTTCATCGGCCGCGACACCACCCGCGACGCCAGTGGCGCCCGCGCGGTCCACCCCTTTTGCCGGTGTGACGCCACGTGCAGCGACAGCGGTTCCAGCGCTCCAGCGGTCTCTGCCCAACATTGGCGTTCCCGAAGGAATGGCGCTCGTTGCTTCGCCGCGTCTTTCCTTGGCAAGTGTTGGAGTCAAGAGTCCGTGGCAGCTTCTGAACGGACAGGTCAAAAACTGGGAAGCGGTGGGTTCGGCCGTGCCTCTCGCGGTGCGGCCGATCGCGCTCGCATCTGAAACCGTGAGCGGCATGCAGCCCGAGCGGACATTTGCTGACTACGATGCGCTCGCGGCTCACCTTTCGCAAAATGCCGGCGCGGTGGCGCTCGTTCCAACCGGGCTCGTTGACTTTCGTGTACGCACGCTGATCGTCGGCGAGGATGATCCATTGGGCAATGCCATCGATGGCATTGCGCCCATGCGCATCGGTGTCATTGGGGATATCGTGCCGGGTCGCAATGTTCACCTGCATATGGAGAAGTACGGGGATTTCACCCGGCCGTTTCTCAGAATGGCGCCGCTGCTGAAATCATTCGATCTCACCGTGGCGAACCTCGAAGGAAATCTCTCCACGTCGCTGGCCCAACCGGAGGATGCACACTCGTTCAGTTTCGTTTCGAGCCCGGCCATGCTGGACGGCATGGCCCTGGCCGGTATTGATGCCCTGACGTTGGCGAACAACCACACGGTCTGGAACGGCGAAGGCTGGGGATTGCAGGGGCTGCTTGATACCGTCGCGGCGCTGGAGTCGTTCGGGATGCCCTATTTCGGCGCGGGCATGGATTTGTCGAGCGCGCGGGCGCCTTGGGTCACCGAAGTAGGAGGCGTCAGCATTGCCTTTCTGGGCATTGATGGCGTCACCGCCAACTACGAGGCCGAGCCGGGTGTGCAGAATGGCGTGCTCGACTTCGACGCTGGGGCGACCGCGGACCGGCCTGGCACGAATCCGCTTCTTGTCTCGCAAGTGTTGGCAGATATTGCCGCGGCGACAGCCATCGCCGACGTGGTGATTCCATATTTTCACTTTGGCGCCGAATACGTAGCCATTCCGCCGCCATGGGCGACTCAGACAGCCCGGTTGGCGATTGACGCCGGGGCGGCCCTGGTCGTTTCCAACCATCCGCACGTGAACCAGGGCATGGAAATCTACGCGGGGCGGCCGATCGTCTACTCGCCAGGCAATTTCATCCTCGATCAGATGTGGGCGGCTGAAGTGCGTTCAGGCTATGTCCTCGAGATTGTGCTACGCGGCGCGACGATCACTGGGCTTCGGTTCCACGGTGTGGAGATCGAAGAGTTTCATCAGCCGCGGCCGATGTCGTTCGGTGAGCAGTCGGCGCTGATGGACCGTTTCTGGGCCGCATCGGATCGTATTGCCCAACGCGATGGCACGGCCTGATCCTGGGGTGGCCTTGGGCCCGCCGCGCGCCGCGTTTGGCTTTCCCGCAGCGCGGCCTCAGCCTCGAAAACCATCTTCTGGCTCTCTTCAACCTGGCTCTGGAACCGTTGCAGGCGCTGCTCATGCTTCGCCAATGTGGCCATCGCCGCGGCGAGCTGTCGTTCCGCCTTGCGCTCCTGCTTGAGGAGTTCGAGCTCACCGGCCACGCCGGCTTGCAGTAACTCCTTCGCGCGGAGGTCGTCGCTCGTCTCATGAGATTTCTTGCTCATGTATGCTTTCTGCCATTCCGGATCCGGCACGTCCAGGTCAACGTGAGATTGCAAGACATGATAGCCCCTTGCTCCTTTTCGGCTCCCGCGAATGCACGCATTCCATGACCGGGGAGGATTCCCGGCCGGTCGCTGCCGCCATCGACATTGGCTCAAACTCGATCAAAATGACGGTCGCTCGGTCCGATGGCGCCGGAGGGATCGAGCAGATCGACTGGGCGTCCGAGGTCGTGCGCCTGGGACAGGGCATTGACCAGTCCGGTGTGCTCGACCAGGAGCGAATGGACGCGGCCATTGCGACGCTGACCCGCTTCGCGGCGCAGGCGCGGGAACGCGGGGCCACACGTCTGGTGGCGGTGGCGACTGAAGCCACGCGCTCCACAAAAAATGGCCCGGCGTTCATGCAACGTGTGCAACAAGAGACGGGGATCTCCGTGCGCGTGATCGACGGGCTCGAAGAAGCGGCATTGACATTCCGCGGCCTGTCTGCCACAACCGACATGTCCGGCCGCCTCGTTGTGGCGGATATCGGGGGCGCAAGCACCGAGCTCATCGTGGTGAACGACGGCATCATGCTTGGCGCGCGCTCGATTCCCCTCGGGTCAGGTCGAATCACCGAGCGTTTCGTGCTTTCTGATCCGCCCACGCTGGACGAACTTACCGCCAGTGAAGCGGAAGCCGGCGCGGTGGTGCAGCGGGCCGCCAAATCGCTGAAGCTCCCCCGTGGGGAGGACGCCCGCCTGGTCATCGTTGGCGGCACCGGCGAATTTATGGCCAGGCTCGTCCCTGAAGCAGGCGCCTTCGCGTTCAGTGATGTGAAGAACGTTCTGGCCAAATTGGGCGTCCTTACCGCCGCTGAGCTGGCGGATATCATCGAGGCGCCCGAGGCGCGGGCGCGAGTGCTGCCGGCCGGCGTCGCAATTGTCGCGGCTATCGCCAATAGAGTGCAGCCCGTGCGAATCGAAATCGCGCGGAGCGGCATTCGGGTCGGACTGTTGATCGATGCATTTTCCGGACGTCCCATCCCCACCAAGACCAGGCCGGTTCCAGCCAATGCGCCCCGCCGGGGCAAGGCGACGACCGAACCGGTCAAGGCCAATTCAGGCGCCAAGAATCCGGAAAATGGGCAAGAACCGGCATTCCGCGCGGTGATGATGACGCTGATCGGTCAGCGTTGGACTGCTGTCTGGAAGGCGTTGCCAGCGGCGCTGGAAGGGTCCGACATCGAGGGGGTGCACGACGTCCGCGTGGCATCACGTCGCTTGCGCGCGGCGATGGACATCGCCGCGCCGGTGTTTCCATCAGGCTGGTACACGCCCCTGCATCGCGAGGCCAAGCAGATCACCAGCGCGCTGGGAGAGGTGCGTGATCGGGACGTCCTTCTGGAATCCTTGCGTGCGGACCGGGAGAATGCGCCCGTTACGGAGCACCCGGGCATCGATCGGCTGATCGGCCGCATCGAGGCGGAGCGGGTAGCCGCGAGGGCGGAAATGGAGCGATACCTTGGTCAACTCTTGAAGGGACCGCTCAAGAAGCAAATCGAACGACGTTTTGGGAACCCTGCAGCAGCCGCGGAGCAACGGGGCCACGCGCAGGGGAGGGAGAAATGAGCCGCGCCTGGCCGGTGCACAATGTCGATGCCAATGCGCCGGTCCTGGTCAATGCCCGGCGCGTCCTTGGGGTGCGAATCGCCGAGTATTACTCGTACGAGCCGATAGTAGGTCACCCGGAATTGTCACTGGCGCTGCACGATCTGCGCATTTCGACGAAGCGCCTCCGCTATACGCTGGAGCTCTTCCGGACTGAATTTGGCGACGAGGGCGAACGCCAGATTGAACGGGTTAAGGCCATTCAGGAGACGCTTGGAGATCTGCACGATCATGATGTGCGCATCGAGATGATTGGCGATGAGCTTTCCCGCCTCATGCTCGAGCAGAGCCGGGAAACGCGGGCGGCGATTGCCGAAGCATCCCCTGACATGCTGGCCTCGATCGCCACTGCCGCCCTTCGCCCCCCGCCAGATGACCCGCGGCGAGGCCTGATCGCCTTGCTTGGGCGGGAACATGGCAAGCGCCGGGAGGCATACCAACGGTTTCGTGACCTCTGGGATGCCTATGCCGGGGAAGGGATGAGGGCAGACCTGGTGGCCTTATCCACCAATCCACCGCGCGGGCAGGACAGAGTGTGACCGCGCCGCAAATTGAGGCCATCGCCGGCGTCGTTGCCGGACTTCGCTCGGAAATCATTGCCGCAGTTCAGGACCTGGTTCGCATTCCCAGCCAGACCGGGACGGAAGGTGAGGCTCAGGCGGCCATGGCTCGCCTGATGCTCAGCCATGGGCTGGATGTCGATGTCTGGGAACCGGACATAGAGGCCCTCCGGCCATATGCCGAGCATCTGACGCTCGATGCCGGGTTCACCGGACGCCCGAATGTGGTTGGCGTCAGGCGAGGAACTGGCGCCGGCCGATCATTGATCCTGAACGGACATGTCGATACGGTCGAAGTGGGCGATGAGGAAGCCTGGAGCGTCGGTCCCCTGGCTGCAACGGTTTCCGAGGGGCGCATCTTCGGCCGGGGCGCCTGTGACATGAAGGGCGGGCTGATCGCCAATCTTTTCGCGTTGCGAGTCTTGCTGCTCGCCGGGCTCACTCCCGCCGGCGATGTCATCATCCAGAGCACCATTTCCGAGGAAGATGGCGGGGCCGGCGCACTGGCCGCGGTGCTGCGGGGTTACGTCGCGGACGCGGTCTTGATTTCCGAGCCGACAGAGCTGGCGATCGTGCCCGCCCAAGGCGGTTCGCTGATGTTCCGGCTCCATGTGCCGGGGCTTTCCGCGCACGCGTGCGTCCGCGATGAAGGTGTGAGCGCCATCGAGAACTTTGCCTACATCCATCAGGGGTTGCTCGATTTTGAAGCGCGACGAAACCTGACGATCACCCATCCTCTCTATGCCTCCATGCGCAACAAGGCTCCCATCAACATCGGCGTGGTGCGCGGAGGCTCGTGGCCCTCCTCCGTCCCGGAATCCGTGGTCGCCGAGGGACGGGCGGGTCTGGTCCCTGGCGAAGACCTGGAATCGTTCAAGGCCGAATTCGCTCAGGTTGTGGCTGACTTGGCGTCCGCTGATCCATGGCTGAGATCGCATGCGCCCATCGTCGAATGGATGACGGGTCAGTTCGCGCCTGCCGGGGTTTCAACGGAATCGCCACTGGTCCAGACGCTTTCCCGGGCGGTGGCAGCGGTCCGACCAGGGCCGGCCACAATCGCGGCCGTCACGTATGGCGCGGACATGAGACATTTCGTGAATACAGGCGGCATGCCATGCGTCATGTTTGGAGCGGGAGATGTACGGCTCGCTCATGCGCCGGATGAATCGATGGTAATCGACGAGCTCTTGACAGCGATCATGGTCAGCGCGGTGTTTATCGCCGAATGGTGCGGTGTGCAGTAGCCCACCGATCGAAGCCGGGACGCGGGACATAGCTCACGCGAATCAGGTAAGCCGTTCCTCACGCCGTCTAAACGGTGGCGCGAAGTATTCACCCCTGCGCCGCATGGCGTGTGTGCCGGAGCGCGCAATACGCCACAGGAATTCACCAAAATGTGGCGCGAAAACACGCCATATCGCGTCAATTGTGGTAAGCTGTGCAAAGTATTGACAAAGAGTTCGCAAGGGCTATGCGAACGCATGGAAATGACGTGGCGCCAACCTTGCGATGTAGCCAACGACACTCATGGCTTTGAGGCTCATGGCTGGTTCGGTTGCAAAGGAGACATCATGAAGTTCGCTTCACGCGAGGGCGCGACAGCGCGGACTTTGGCAGTCACGGCGCCGGGGTGGTATGCCGGGAGCGGCGCCAGCGAAGTCGGCGCACCACTGGGCCGCGCCGCGCGGCCAGATCGTGGCATGAGGAGCGTCCCGCGACAGGGTGTCGGGCAGCTCAATGATTTGAACACGAACGGTAAGGCCCCGACGCTCTCCTTCAATCGTGGTCAGGAAATATTTGGCCCTGGTCGCGGTGGCGACCTCGTCTACATCGTCCGATCGGGATGCATTCGCCTGTACAAGTCGCTTCCAGACGGTCGCTCGATCAATCTCGGCTTGCTCGGTCCCAACACGGTGTTCACCCAGGAGATCGATCCCGACGGACTTTCAAGCGGCTCTGCGGCGGAGGCGCTGGTTGACTCGACCGTTTCCGTGGTTGATGCCGACGATCTCACCAACCTCATCCAGCGTGTGCCCGAGCTGGCCACGGCGGTTGTGCATGGGATGACCCGCCGGCTCTCTGAGCTGCACATGCTGACCGAGCACCTTCTGGCGCGCGACACCTCCGTTCGCCTGGCCTCAACATTGCTATCCCTGGCCCGAGGATTTGGCAGGCCCACGGCGGATGGGCTCACCGCTATCACGCTCCCGATGACACACCAGACCCTGGCGAACATGATAGGATCGAATCGAGTGACCGTTACGCGAAAGCTGCTGGAACTCCAGGAGCATGGCGCGGTTCGATCGCTCGGCCGTAACTCGATCGCGGTGGCGCCGGACAAGCTTCTGGCGCATGCCCAGGCGGCAAACACGGTCGAAGCGTTCAACAGTTGACAACCGAAGCGAGATTTCTCTAATTGGGTGGTCAGAGATTCTTGGATGACCCTTCGGCGCCGCCTCGGCGGCGCCCGCGTCCTTGCAGCCCGCGGCAGGGCAAACGTCGCCGATAGTCCAGAATCCTGCGTCCACCTACGTAGTCAGATCTTGGCGGGTCGCGTCGTAGCGGCGAGGCACTGTGA
>JBBRVX010000247.1:0-6870 GCA_038246475.1 Thermomicrobiales bacterium
CAACCCGGCAACGGACACCAGGGTAAAAAAGTGCAGCAAGAGGGGAAAGAGAACTTCAGACTTACGTCCTAACACTTCTTGCCCTGCGCGCAGCCGCTCACCTTGCGGGAATCCGAGCCAGTAGGTCACGGTCACCCACGTCCCGTACGCGAAGGCGGCAGCGGCGACCAGCGCGGCGGCCACCGCTCATCGCCGCCGCCACGCGCTGACAGCCAGGGCCACAAAAGCGATCAGCCCGCACAGGCTCACCAGCCCGACGTAGCCAGCGGGAGAATCGAAGATCTCCGTGCTGCTGTTCCTGCTCCCGCTGGACCACGATGTCCGCGCAAACCAGTCGGGCATGAGGATCCCGAACAGCAGGAAAAGGGCGCAGCCGAACGCGATCAGGCCCAGCCCGACCTCGTTCTCCCAAAACCCTCGTCGCCCAGGAAACAGCCGGCCGTCGGCCGCGACCTCCGTACTCAGGTGCACAGGAGACCGTTCTTTCATGGCCGTCTTCCTCCAGCGGCTTTTCCCCGGCGCCGGGCGCGTGCCCTCCCCTCGGGCAACCAGTCAACGCGCTCCGGACCCGCTGAGTTCCGCTCGGTTACACGGAATGCGGGTGAGCAGTTCCGGCGCCGCGATGAGCCCTCACCCCCTAACCCCCTCTCCCAGTGCGCTGGAGAGAGGGGGAACGATTCCGGTGCCGCAGCGAACACGGCAGTCTTCATCCGCATTCCGTATCACACGCATTGCCCTAAGTAGATGGCCGCAGCGTTCTGGAGCATCGCCGCCGTTTCCGGCGCCGCGGGCTGCAAGGACGCAGGCGTCGCCCCTCCATCCGCGGCGGGCGCTGCATTCCGCTCCAGGAATCACTGACCACCGACGTAGTGCCCGATCAGGGAACCAGGTGGGGCATGCGATCGTGGCGTCGATAGCAGGGGCACGGCATGCCGTGTCCTCGGCCACCGCTGGGCACGGCATGCCGTGTCCCTACCCCGCGGGCGATGCCCACCCGGGTCGTCTGAGCCTGCACGAAGGACCAGCTCAGTTCCCCTCGGCTACGAGCCCCTCGGCTGGCGCAACCACCCGATCGCGAGGGCGAGCGTCGCTGCCACGCCAACCAGGGCGGCCAGAGTGAAAAAGGGCGGTCCCGGGGCCGGATAGAGCGTCCATTTTCTGCCCATCCCCTCGGACATGTTCCAGCCCGCGAAGGACCACACCTGCCCCTGCATGCGGGCCCAGACATACACCCCGGAGACGTACGCGGTGAGGCCGAAGGACGCGATCGCCACAACCGCGCCGAGCACCGGCAGGACCACGCGCGGCCGCGCGCCCAATGCGCAGGCCAGCGCGGCGATGGCCACGACCCCCGACAGGAGCGCCACGACGTTGAATCCGGCGGCGTCGGTGGCGGTGGTATGCCCCCTCACCCACGTCGTGCGGCCCCCCACCGGCCCGAACAGCAGGAAGATGGCGCAAGCGAACGCGACCCGGCGCGGCACGGCCTCCGTCTGCATCGCCACTCCGTCCTCCCTGTCCTCACGCGCATGTCTCCCGGGCAGACAACCAGTGAACGCGCTCTAGACCAATGGGGTTCCCCTCGCCTATCTACCCCTAACACGGAATGCGGATGAATATTGACGCTTTCGCTTTGATACGGGGGTTGTCCCCCCTCTCCTCAGCGCACTCTGCCAGGGGAAGCTATGCCAGAAATGCCATGCTACACACGACAATAAGCCCCTCTCCCAGCGCACTGGGCTGGGTACCGGCGTGCGGGTGGCGGTTGGGGTGAGGGTTTCTCGCGACGGGAGCAGCTTTTCGCCATACCTCCCCTCTCTCAGCGCACTGGGCCGGGTGCCCGCGTGCGGGTGGCGGGTAGGGGGTGAGGGCGGCGGCGGTGCGCGGAACTGTTTACCCGGATTCCGTTTCAGCCCTCGATCGTGCAGAGGGCCTGCCGGATCTCGCCGAGGTGGTAGGCCGTGTGGACGGCGATGGCAAGGGCACTAGCAAGGTGTGGATCCGGCTCCCAGGTTTCGCACGCCCGCAACTCGCTCATGACCCGGCGGTAGGTCTGCTCGAGGTTGGCCCGTAACGCGTCCCACTCCCCGGGCGTCACCGCCCCGACCGTCCGCCAGACTTCTCCCCAATCCGCCTTACTCTCGTCTCCGGCGACGACATAGCGCTCCAGGACCTCCAGGTAGAAGGTAACGTGCGCGACGTGCGCGGCGAGCGGGGCGCACTTGCCTCCAACGGGAATGGAGGCTTGCCGGTGATCGATCCCCGCAGCGTCTCCAGAAGCGACGTGCCCTTGTCGAGATAGATGCCGCGGTGATGCTCAAACGTCTCGTCCAGCACGTCGAACACCTCGCTCACCAATTGAGCCTGATTGATCGCCACGCTGAACCTCCTGGATATGGGCTATCAGCTATCAGCCATCAGCTATCAGCTCACGACTCACGACTCACGACTCACGACTCGTGATCTCTCTCGACTTCTCGACTTCTCGACTTCTCGACTCGCCCTCTCGTTCGGCAGCAGCTTCCGCTCCACCATGTCGAAGCGGTTGCCGGCCGCCAGGACGTGGATGATCGCCCCACTGACGGTGATCGAGCCGTAGGCTTTCACGCGGTGGATGTCGGAGACGATGTGCGTGCCGTCGATGATCGTCACGCTGTGGCGGCCGAGGATCTCCAGCATGTCGCCATGGAAGAGCGCCGCCGTGTCCTCGTCCACGCCGATGCCGAGCAGTCCGGGGCTGCCCGCCACCAGCGCCAGCAGGCGGCCGATGCGGTCGCGCTGGCGGAAGTGCTGGTCGATGACCACGCCGGGCACGAGATCGAATCCCGCCGTCATCTGGGCCATGCGCATGCGCGGCGACGGGCCGCTGGCGCCGTAGGCGACCATGTGCGACGACAGAATGGAGGCCCCGGCGCTCGTGCCGGCGACCACCGCGCCGGCCTGGTTGCGCGCCTTCACCTTGCGCGCCACCGGGGTGCCGGCCACGATGCTGGCCAGACGCATCTGATTGCCGCCGGTCATGAAGACGCCGGTGACGCCGTCGAGGAGCTCGACCGACTCGCCCGAGGCCGCCGCCGCCCGATCCGGCAAGAAGAGGATGTCCGCCCGCTGCGCGCCCATGCCGAGAAAGATCGCCTTGTAGCGCTCTCCCGCGTCCTCGATCGACGATGCCGTCGGCAGAATGGCGATGCGGGCATCCGGGCCGCCGGCCAGGTTGACGAACGCCGAGAGGATCAGCTTGTCGCGCAGCTTGTCTTCCGCGCCGCCGATGGCCATCACCGGGCCAGCGGCGATGGCCCCGTCCGGATTCGATGTCGTGGGCAGCGTCGCCACACCTCCGCTTGTTGCCCTGCCCACCACGCTCGCAACGTCCCTGCGCTTTGCCTCCGTCCAGGCCCCTCCCCGAAACGGTATCCGTCCATTATGGAACAGTCCGCGCTTCCTGGTCCGGGAAGGGGCTTGGCCGACGCCATCAACGCCCGGCGCCGGGCCGGTCTCGGCCACGGCGGCGACCGGCAGCACCAAACCCGCCGAGGCGACAAAAACCTCGAACACCCCG
Organism: Thermomicrobiales bacterium; assembly: GCA_038246475.1. Classification (GTDB taxonomy): domain Bacteria; phylum Chloroflexota; class Chloroflexia; order Thermomicrobiales; family UBA6265; genus JACCXM01. Next base: position 3,560 of record JBBRVX010000247.1, read on the forward strand.
TAAAGGCGCGATCGGATCGGTGATATGATCGATGCGGGTTCGCACGCTTGAATCCATAGCATTGCATAGGTCGGGAGGACCCAATGGACGCTTCTCGTTTCGACGCGTGGACACGCCGGCGGCTTGGGCTGGCAGTGGGCGGGGGCCTCGCCTCACTGGCGGGGCTGAGCCTGCTCGGAGACGCCGAAGCCAGGAACAAGAGGAAGAAAAAGAAGAAGCGCTGCAAGAAGTCGTTGCAACCCTGCGGCGGCAAGAAGAAGTGCTGCAAGGAGTTCACCTGCGGCGACACCCTGACCACACAAGGCAACGTTTGCTGCAAGCCGCTGCAAGGAACATGCACCGAAGCCAGCGAATGCTGCGGCGATTTCATCTGCGATGACATCTCAGGCCTGACCGGCACCCGCTGTTGCGGAGTTACCGACAGGGCGTGCACCGTGAACCAAGACTGCTGTCTGACCTTCGGCTGCGTGGCAGGTCAGTGCATGCTGGTGCCGTAGTCCGAACCAGGGGGAGTTCAGGGCTGTCCCTGATACCCACATAACGGGAGCAAGGGCCGGTAAGCCGCGTCGCTACGAACACGGCTTACCGGCCCTTTTCGCGCGAGCCACCTCCATCTGCCCCACGAGGCAGAAAAGAGATCTGATCTTTGCGCGGCCCGCATCGCAGAGCGCTGAATTGAATAACATCATTCTGAAGGTGCGTTACACTGCATTGCCCGCGTTTATTGTCGTAATCGGGCGATGTGCCCGGATGACCGAGAGGGGAAAGTCTTGGACGGTTCGCGGTTCGATTCCTGGACACGACGGCGCTTCGGCCTGGCCACGGGCGGCGCGCTGGCGTCGATCCTCGGCATAGCCGCGCTTCAGGACGCCGACGCCAAGAAGCACAAAAACAAAAACAAGAAGAAAAAGAAGAAGTGCCGCAAGCTCGGCCAAACCTGCGACATCAACGACAAGAACAAGAAGTGCTGCAACGACAAGCAGGATTGCGCCCAGGTCCAGGGCCAGGGCAGCGGCGCCTTCTGCTGCAAGTCGTTGAACGGCGGCTGCTCGGTCAATACCGACTGCTGCGGCAACCGCAAATGCACCAGCGGCAAGTGCGTCAATCCGTAGCCTGAAAGCGCCCGGCCGAGGCAGGGGTCTCCCTCGGCCGGGCACTTTCCGACGGCGACGGCACCGAGCACGTCGGCGGCAGCAATCCTGCCGCGATCGCTATGCGTCTCCTCCTTGGCCGGACCGCCCTCGTCCTCGCCCTCGATTCGTGGTCACGCCTGACTGCGCCGTGTGCAGCGCCCTTCAGGCGCTTTCGCCCATCCAGCGGGAGGATTGATCCTCCCGAGATCGGGCCAACGGCGCTCCTCGTGCCCACGGCGCCCGCGGTATAGACGGCCCCACCAAGTAACCCGATTCCGCCCTTGCGCTATCCGGCCCGCCGTCTGTAACGAAACCAGAATGAATGCCCAAACGTTCGAGGCAACGTCAACGCCATGTGTATTGCGGTTCCGCCAGACCCCACGGCCAGGATCACACGTCACGATCCTGGCCGCGCATCATCGCTCCACCTCACGAGGAGGCCACCGTGGAAGAATCCCGATTCGATGCCTGGACGCGGCGCCGCTTCGGCCTGGCCGCGGGCGGCGCCTTGGCCACGCTCTTTGGCCTTCTCGATCTGGACGAGGCCGACGCCAGCCGCAAGAGCCGACGCCGCCGCAAACGCAAGCGGAAACAGAAGCGCCGCGAGAAGCGCCGGGATGACAACAATGGCTGCCAAGGGCCACTCTGCGGGACCCGTCCCGATATCATCCTGATCTACGTCGACGACATGCGGCAGGACGACTTCGTCGCGGTGCCGCGAACGAAGGCGCTGCTCGGCGACGTAGGAGCAACTTATCCCAACTACTTCATCACCACGCCGCTCTGCGCCCCCTCCCGCTCCTCCTTCTTTCGCGGCCAGTACGCCCACAACACCGGGGTGCGGAGCAACACTGGGCCGGATGGCGGCTGGACCGCCTACAACCGCATCGACGACAACACCATCGCCACCTGGCTGCGGGGGGCCAATCCGAGCTACCGCACCGCCCATGTCGGGAAGCACGTCAACGGCTACAGCGCCGCCCGAAACGCCATCGGGCCCGGTTGGAGCGACTGGATCGTCCCGGTGCCGGTGGCCTTCTATGATTATTCGCTCAACGTCAACGGAGTCACCGAGAAGCATGGCAAGAAGAACAAGGACTACCTGACCGACGTCCTGGCCGCCAAAGCGCGCGCGATCATCACCACGACGCCGGCGACCACGCCCCTCTTCCTCTATTTCGCACCGAAGGCGCCGCATGGCCCCTCGACGCCAGCCAATCGGCACAAAGGCGCCTTCGCCAGCGCCGTGTTGGACAAGAGCGGCTCCTTCAACGAAGCGGACATGACCGACAAGCCGGCCTACATGCAACGGCCCCCCCTCAGCCCGGCCGACATCGCCGCGCTGGAGGCGAGCAATCAGTCGCGGCTGGAGAGCTTGCTGGCCGTGGACGAGGCCGTGGAGAGCCTCGTGCAGACCCTCGCCGCGGCGGGCCGGCTGCAGAATACCTACTTCTTCTTCGTCACCGACAACGGCTACCTGCTCGGCGAGCACCGCCGCAGCGCCAAGAACGTGCCCTACGAAGAGGCCATTCGCATGGCGATGCTGGTGCGCGGGCCGGGCATCGCCGCCGGGCAGACCATCGACGCCATGGTGGCCAACATCGATCTGGCGCCGACCATCGCCGCGCTGGCCGGCGCCACGCCGGCGGGGTTCGTCGACGGCCGCTCCTTCGTCGACACCTTCGATGGCTCCGGCTCGGAGCGCCAGGCCCTGCTGATCGAGATGTTCCCGGCCGGCGCGCAGCCCGACCCGGAAGAGGAGCCCACGGTCGAGGCGCGGCTGTTGGCCGTGCAAGCCGAGCCGGGGTCCACCCGTCGCGCCATTCGGACCACCGATCGGCTCTACGTGGAGCATGGCACTGGAGAGAAGGAGCTCTACAACCTCACGAACGATCTGGACCAGATGGAAAGCCTGCACGCCGACCCCGGCTCCGCCGATGAGGTGCTCGCGCTCAGCGCCTGGCTGGCCACTCTTCGGGATTGCACCGCGGCGGGCTGCCGCACCGCCGAGAATGGCCCGCCTGGCTGACGTGTGAAGCGAGGATAGCGAGCATCGCCGCCCTGCCGCCGGAGGCTGAAAGCCTCCGGCTACCGTACGAAAGCCCCATAATGGTGGTTGCTTTATAGATGCGGACACCTCGGTCTGCTCGAATCCCCGCCTTGGCAGCGCTCCAATCG
>JBBRVX010000248.1:0-6843 GCA_038246475.1 Thermomicrobiales bacterium
CTCCAGCGCCTCCAGCCGCACGGGGAGCGGCGTGGCTCCCGCGGGCGGCGGGCCGAGGTGCACGGCGTCGGCGCGAATCACGGCGGTGCAGGCCCCGCGCCCGATCCGCGCTCCCCCTTGTCCCGCCGGGAAGGTTCCCATCGGCCCCCGGAAGATGTCCCCCTCCAGCACGCCCTCGATGAGATTGTTGCGGCCGACGAAATCGGCCACGAAGCGGGTGGCGGGATAGCGGTAAACCTGCGTCGGCGGCCCTTGCTGCTCGATGCGCCCCTCGTTCATCACGTAAACGCGGTCGGCCAGCGCCAGCGCCTCGCTCTGGTTATGGGTGACGTGGATGAAGGTCAGCCCCGATTCCCTGTGCAGCGCCTTCAGCTCCGTCTGCATCGCCAGCTTCAACTTGGTGTCGAGCGAGCCGGTCGGCTCGTCGAGGAGGAGGAGTTGGGGTTTCACCACCAGGGCGCGGGCGATGCCGACCCGTTGCCGCTGACCGCCGGAGAGTTCGCCGATCTTGCGTTGGGCCAATGGCCGCAGTCCTACCCGGTCGAGCATCGGCAGCACCGCCTGCTCGACGGCCGCCGCTTTCATGCCCCGGATCTTCAACCCGTAGGCGACGTTCTGGAAGACGTCGAGATGGGGGAAGAGGGCAAAGTGCTGAAAGACCATGCCGAAATCGCGCTGGTTGGGAAGGAGCGTGGTGATGTCGCGCCCTTTCACCATCACCCTGCCGGTCGTCGGCGATTCCAGCCCGGCGATGATGCGTAGCGTCGTGGTCTTGCCGCTGCCGCTCGGCCCGATCAGGGAAACGAACTCCCCCTCCCCGATCTCCAGATCGAGGTCGCTGAGGACGGTCGTCTCGCCGAAGCGCTTGCTGACCTCCGTCAGTTGCAGATAGCCGCTCACGACTGGCGCGGCCGCGCGGCTCCCGTGGGTCATGCTGGCCATGAGGAAATCCCCGCCGCGCCCACCCGGCCAATGGAGGGGCGAGGCCTGCCTCGCCCGGCCTGATCCGCCGCGATTGTTGGATGTTGGGAATCGCGGTGCTGGCCTTGGCAGCCATTCCCAGGAAGGCGGGCGACGCGGGAGTCGCCCCTACAGATGCGGGCGTCCATGCTCATTGCGTGAACAGCTCCTGATTCCTGGCCAGCGCCAATCTCGTGCGGCGGATGTGGGTGCGCAGAACACACCCCGCATCGACGGCGTCACGGCGTTCCAGGGCATCGAGCAGGAGCCGGTGATCGAGGTGGGTCATGGGCAACTCTTGTGGCGACGCATCCTCTCGCTCCCGGGCGACCCTGCCGTAGTAGATGCGCCGGTACTGCTGGGTGCTGTTCCAGAAGCCCTCGATCATTTTCAGCAAGCGGGGCATCGGCGCCGCCGCGTAGCTGGCCAGGTGGAAGCGCCGGTCGAGCAGCAGCCAAAGGGCGGGATCATCAGAGCGCTCGATCTGCAGCATCAGCTCGCGGAGCTGGCCGAGGGCGGCGTCCGTAAGGCGGGTGGCGCTTTCGGCGATGGCCAGCGGCTCCAGCTCCTCCCGAATCCGGTACAGCTCGGCCGATTCCTCGAAATCGAGCCGGGCCACCCGCGCCCCGATCCGCGGCGAGAGGCTAATGAGACCCTCATTCTCAAGCTGTTGCAGCGCCTCGCGCACGGGGATGCGGCTGGTGCCCAGTTCCCGCGCCACGGCTTCCTGGCGGATGCGGACCCCCGCGCCAAGGCGCCCTTCGAGGATGGCCTCGCGCAGGTAACGCGTGGCGACCTGGCTCAACGGCTCGCCATCCAGCCGCGCGGGATCGCCATCGGCCGCCGGGGTCTCCGGGTGCTGCCGGGAGATGGACATAACAGCCACGAGCACTCCGCGCGCCGGTTGGGGCGACATCTGAGCCGGATCACGGACCTGAAACTGGATACAAACGGGATCGTATCCGCCGGTTTTCGGGCTGTCAAGAGGCAACAGAGCCGGTTTTGGATACAAGAAATTGGAGGGGAAAGCGCGGAACCGCGCGCTCGGGGCGCAGAGGCTCACCGCTCTCACCGTCACGGTGGGCCGCGGGATTCGGCGCGCTCCGGTTCGGGTGGCGGCCCGCGTGGCGCACCAGCCGCGGCAACGGCGATGGTGCGGGCTGGTGGTGGACCCGGTCACACTAGGGATAGAAACGATCGTTCCATCTGTACCGGCCTGGAATATCAGGGTATTGTCCGGCGGACGACATAGCCAGACCGCTCCCGGCGCGCGCCACCTGGCTGGCGCGGCGGCGGATCCATCGGGGAGGGAAGCATGCAGCGCATTCCGCGCGATCACTTCACGTACCAGTTCTCGGCGACGGCCGCGCCGGTGGCCTCGGTGGTTCCCGGAGAGCGCTTCGTCGTCGAAACGCACGACACCTCGACCGGCCGCGTGCACAGCGCCGAGGACATGCCGGCCTTTGTGCGCGTGCGCGATCCGCTGCAGGTGAACCCCGCCGCCGGACCCATCTTCGTCGCGGGGGCCTCCCCGGGTGACGACCTCGTGGTCGAGATTCTCGATATCCGCTTCCAACCCTACGGCTTCGTCCGCACCCTGCCCGGGGTGGGCGTGCTACAGGAGGGCATCGAATCGGACGGGGTGCTCATGGCCAGGGTCGACGGGGAGCACCTGGTGCTCGGCGAGCGCATCCGGCTTCCCGTGCGCCCGATGGTCGGGGTCATTGGGACTGCCCCGGCCGAGGGCGTCGTCTACACCGCGGCCCCCGGAGCGCAGGGGAGCAACATCGACATCAACGCCATCACCGTCGGCGCCCGCGTCCATCTGCCGGTGCACGTGCCCGGCGCCCTGCTGGCCATCGGCGACCTGCATGCGTCGATGGGGGACGGCGAGGTCTCCGGCACCGGCGTCGAGATCGCTGGCGAAGTCACGCTCCAGGTCGATGTTATCCCAGGCGCCGCTCCCTCCCGGCCCTGGATCGAAACCGCCGCGGACTGGATCACGACGGGCAGCGGCCCCACGCTTGAAGACGCCGTCGAGATGGCCGTCGCGGAGCTGACCGGCTTGCTGATCTTGCGCCTGGGGCTCAGCCGCACCGAGGCCTTCTTGCTCGTCAGCGCCCGAGGTGATGTGCGGATCGGCCAGTGCGCCCGCGTTCCCGGGCTCGACGCGACCGCCTACGCGCTCTTTCCCAAGGCCGTGGAGCGGCTGGAGCCGTGGTGACCCGTCGCCAGTCGTATCCGTGTGTGCGCCGCGGAGGTTTGAAGCTCGAAGCGCATTGCGCCGCCGGATGGCGAAGCAGTAAACCCTCTTAACCAGGCGATCGACGGCGCGAGTTCACCGAGAGCGTACGCGCCAGCGGGGGGAGCGCGCCCTGAACATCCTCGGTGGACGCTACCTGACCTCTGGCGACAACCCCGCGTACCGCGTCGCCTCGTCCCAGTTCACCTTCAGTCCGCTGGCGACGTGCGGCGGAAATTCCGTTGACCGCGTCGCTATCAGCGATTCAATCGCCGTTGTGATCGGCGATGCCATTGTCAGGGTCCGGCAATGCCACTGGATTAGTCCCAATGGCGATCTCGTTGCCATCGGAAATGCTATCTCCGTCAGTGTCGGGATTGTTCGTGTCCGTCCGATAAAACGCCTCGTCCTGATCGGACAAACGATCCGCATCGCTATCCGCTTCCGAATGACCGCGGTCCGGGCCGGGAGACGTAGGGTCGTTAGGATCTGTGCCACCGGCAAGCTCATGCGGATCGGCAAACCCATCGCTGTCGCTGTCTCGCGCCCCCACGGGGATGGGAAAGACATAGAGTTCGAGCTGTGCGCTCGGGGCATCAGGACCGATCAACATCGCGCAGCGGTCCGGCGATACGCACGCCAGCTCAGGGACGGCAGCGGCTTCGCCCGGTTTCAGGACGCCGGAGTGGGTGATGGAGTAGATGCCAAAGGGGAGGCCGTGCCACGCCGCGCGTCCCGACCGGTATATGCCAACAAGCGGATCCGTCCACAGATCTGGAAAGAGCAGAGCACGATCAGCCGGCGGGTCCACCATGAGCATGCAGTTTGCCGGACTGAGGGTGTCGGCATCCGGGCACCGATAGAGGGTGAGCGAAATTGTGCCTGCCGGCAGGTCAGGTGACACGAAATAGTAGAAGCGGCGCTCGATGTCTGGCACGACGCCCCTGATGGCGACCACCCCATGTTCCTGATCGGCGACAGCCACATCACTGCCGTTGGTGATCAGCCGGTCGCCAAAACCGGAGGGAACGTCGCCGCCGCTGAATTCGTAACTGCCGAAGGGCAGCCCCGTCCAGAGATAAACCCCCTCGGCGAATACATCGCCTGGCTTCGGAGAATCCTCAGCCGCGATGCGCAGCCGCGGAGCAATGACCGCGCCGGCTGACGGATCGCAGCCAGCAAGCGGAGTGCTTGGGTCGTTCGATGCCAGAACAGCACTCAGCGATAGACCATCGGGGCAGACAAAGACACGGGCAGTGACCGAGCCTGACCCCGCGAGCCTTGCTTGCGCGCTCGGGCTCATTGCCTGTGAGAGAAGAACGCCAAGGAGCAATGCACGAAGGAAGGGGAACCAGGAATACCGGAGCAGCATCATGGTGCTTCTCCCGTTGCAGTCAAGCCGTTCGGTCTGGTGGAAGAGGGGCCATCATCGCACATCTCCCATTGATCACGCGAATCCGTAACGGCGTGCGTGGGAATCGATCGACATGGCGAGCTCTTGGCTCATGCGAAACACCGGGAGACTCAGCCCGACCCGCACCCGGGCAACGACAGTGCAAACAGCGCGACCAGCGTCGGGGAAGGCAATTGGCCGTTTCGCGGCGGCGCAGGATCGTCAGTTCTGGACGTTCATCCGGGCCAACTCGCATTGCTCCCAGATTTCTCCCGAAATCCATGGTGACTGGCCAGTTGGGAGCGCCAAATCATCGAACCAGCAACTCCATTCAGTTGGCCCCCGAGAACACAGACGATTGTTAGTGAGAGCCCCACATGATACAATATGCCTAATTCATATTATTGATTTTGCGATCGGTAATGAGCACCTTAGAAGAGGGTAACATAGAAAGAAATATAGCCTATGTCAGGAATCAAACGAGAATGCAACAAGGTCGGCAAATCGGAAGACGTTGCTCACCATGGCTAGTGCGCCCCCGTCCCGATCGCCCTTCATAGGGCGTCGCTCGGAACGTGCGTTCATCCGCGATATCCTCGTGAAGCCTGACACACGTCTGCTCACGATCACTGGTCCGGGGGGTGTCGGCAAGACCCGCTTGGCGATGACCCTCGTAGCTGAACTGGCTCCCGAGTTCGTCGACGGCGTCAGATTCATCTCCTTGGGAGAGTTGCGCGACGCCGACTTTGTCCTGGCCGACATTGCCCGCGCCATCGGAATGCCTGCCTACGGCGCCATACCAGTGTTTGAGCGCCTCTGCTCCAGGCTTGCCGATGCCGACCTCCTCCTGGTGCTCGACAATCTCGATCATGTCGCCGCGGCATCGCCAGACCTGGCTCGACTTCTCAAGGCCTGTCCCTGGGTGACGATCCTGGCCACTTGCCGAACACCGCTGCTCGTGGATAGGGAGCTGGTTTTTCCGCTGGCCCCATTGCAGGTTCCGGACCTTGACCGTTTCTCGACGTTAGAAGACACGCGAGCGAACGAGGCTGTCGAGCTGTTGATTCAGCGGGTTCAGGCCGCAGATCCAGAATTCACATTGACAGAGGCCAATGTTGCCGCAATCGCGGAGATTTGCGTTCGTCTGGAGGGGGCGCCGCTAGCGATTGAGCTTGCCGCGGCCCAGCTCAAAGTCGTCTCTCCAGCGGCGCTGCTTGAGCAGCTATCCATACAACCAGGGATCCTGACCCGGGGTGATCCGCATGCGCCATGGCCGTGGCAGACGCTCCGCGACGTGATCGCCTGGAGTGACCGGCTCATGAGCCCAGCGAGCCGTACGGTTTTCTATCGCCTTTCGGTGTTCGCCAATGGCTGTGATGTCGCGGCGGCCGAGGCGATCTGTGGCGATCCGCCGGGCCATCAAACGCCGTCCGGCGGCGTACGAGATGCGTTCGCGGAACTTGTCGACCATGGTCTTCTGCATCAGGAAATTGCCGCCGGCGGGCCTCGCTTCATGATGCCGGAGACGATTCGTGAATACGCGCGGGAGCGCCTGGAAGCGAGTGGCACATCCGAAATCACGCTCCGCCGGCATGCGCTCTATTTCCTGGCGCTGGCCGAGGACATGGCAGCCGAACTGCTCGGACCCGATCAAGAGCGGTGTTTGGCACGGCTCGATCGCGAACACCATAACGTCCGCGCGGCGCTGAGATGGTCTCTGACTCATGTTCCCAACATTGGCTTGCGCCTCGCGGCGGAGCTGTGGCGATTCTGGTATGCCCGAGGGCGCTTCCTCGAGGGTCAACGCTGGCTGGAGGATGCACTCGCAACTCCCGTGGCAGAGAAGTGTGTTTCGCGCGTCCGAGCGCTGAACGGGCTTGGCGTGATGGTCTGGGCCTGTGGCAATCTTGATCGGGCGCTCGATCTGCAGAGTACGAGCCTGGCACTGGCGCGCGAGATCGATGATGCGTGGGGAATGGCGGCGGCACAGGGTGACCGCGCCATAGTCAAGTTCATGATCGGTGGCGATGCAGATCAGGCGCGCAAGGCGACCAGGGCCGTGCTGAAGCAGTTTCGCTCGCTCGGCGACCGGTATTCAGAAGGGCTCGCGCTTATTGCCCTCGGCAATATTGCGCAGAGCCAGGGGAACCTCGTCCGGACGTCCCGCCAATTCCTGGAAGCGCTGGCCGTCACCCGGCAGAACGGTGACCGTCGTGGCCAGGCTCTCAGCCTGTTCAATCTGGGTCAA
>JBBRVX010000249.1:0-6726 GCA_038246475.1 Thermomicrobiales bacterium
GACGTCGCCAAGTTCGATCGCCTTGTCCAGTGTTGCCTGATAGTTTCCGGTGTCATACATCAGGCCTACGGGCGACTGGTATGGGAACTGGTCTGGTGTCAGCAGGTTGCGGCGGCGCACTTCGAACGGGTCGAGGCCCAACTCACGCGCCATCATGTCAACCACCCGCTCGATACTGTAGGTGGCCTCGGGGCGGCCCGCGCCGCGATAGGCATCAACGGGGGCGGTGTTGGTGAACACGGTTTTCACGTTCACATAGACGTGCGGCACCTTGTACGGGCCCGACATCAACGTGCCGTGCAGAAATGTGGGCGTCGCGGTCGAGAAGTTCGACAGATAGGCGCCGACATTGGCAAGCGTCTCGGTGCGGATGGCAAGGATGTCACCCTCCTTGGTGCAGCCCATCTCGATCTTGGTCACATGATCGCGGCCATGGGCATCCGACAGGAAGGATTCCGAACGTTCTGCCGTCCAGCGCACCGGGCGGCCCAGTTTCTTGGCAGCGGCCAGCACCAGCGCCTCTTCGCCGTAGTGATAGATCTTCGACCCAAAACCCCCGCCTACATCGGGGGCCACGACCGTCAGCTTGTTTTCCGGAATGCCCATCACGAACGCCGAGATCAGAAGCCGCGTCAGGTGCGGGTTCTGGCTGGTGGTGGTCAGTTTGTAATCGCCGGTGCCGGTGTTGTATTCGCCAATGCTGGCGCGCGGCTCCATTGCGTTGGGAACAAGGCGGTTGTTGGTCAGCTCCAGCGTCACCACATGCGGGGCGGCCTTCATCGCGGCGTCTACGGCGGCGCGGTTATCCTCGATCCAGCCCCAGTCAAAGCACAGATTGTCGGGGATTTCATCATGCACGCGGTTCGACGGGTCGGCGATGGCCGCCTTCATGTCGATCACCGCGGGCAACTCGTCAATCTGGGTGTCATCGGCCAGCACTTGCGCGGCATCGCGGCCCTGCTCATAGGTTTCGGCGATGATGGCGGCGTAGTTGTCGCCAACGTGGCGCACCTTGCCATGGGCCAGCACCGGGCGCTTGGGCTCGCGCATCGGCGTGCCGTCACGGCTGTTGATCAGCCAGCCCGCGGGATTGCCCCCGACGGCGGCAAAATCCTCGCCCGTGAAGATGGCGAGCACGCCGGGCATCGCTGCCGCACGGGCGGTGTCGATCTTGACGATCCGCCCATGCGCCACAGTCGAGCGGACCATGACCGCATGGGCCTGCGCGTGCAGCGTCATATCGTCGGTAAAGGCACCCTTCCCTGTCAGGAAACGGATGTCTTCGCGGCGCTTGGTCGAGGCGCCAATTCCGGTATCTTTGGGCATAGTGTTCCTCCCTTATTCAGCGGCAACGGCGGGCATGTCTTGTCCGCTGGCGGCCAGAACGGCTTTGACGATGTTGTGGTATCCGGTGCAGCGGCAGATATTCCCTTCAAGCCCATGACGAATCGTCTCGTCATCCGGGTCTGGATCGTCCGCCAGCAGCGCCACGGTGGAAAGTATCATGCCGGGGGTGCAGAAACCACATTGCACGCCATGCTCATCCCAGAAGGCCCGTTGTACGGGATGGAGCATCCCAGCCGGCGCCAGCCCCTCGATCGTAGTGATCGAAGCCCCATCCGCTTGTACCGCGAGCAGGGTGCAACTCTTGACGGCCTGGCCATCCAACAGCACCGTGCAGGCGCCGCACTGGCTCGTTTCGCAACCGACATGGGCTCCGGTGAGGCCCAAGCCTTCCCGCAAGTACTGCACAAGCAGCGTTCTGGGTTCGACGTCGGCCGTACGCTCTACCTGATTGACACTCAGTGTGATTGGCACAAGCACGCCAACCCCCTCCCTCTCCTGGCCCACGCTCGGTCGTTCGGTTAGCTGCCGGCTTTCCCTTCGAGGCAATTGAAGAACTGCCCGACGATCATCTTCGCCGCCGGTTGCATCACTCGCCCTCCAACCCGGGCGAGCGTGCCTCGCACGTTGGCGACGCCACTCCAGTTCACCATGGTGCCGTCGCCATCAGTCACGAGTTCCATGGTCGCATCGCCGGAAATCTGACCGGCCGGCCCTTTGCCTTCCACCGTCATCTTGTACGAATTTGGTTCATCTTTACTGTGGATCTTGACTTTGCCCTGGTACGTACCCCGAATGGCCGCGACGCCAATCTTCAGCCGGGCCTCATACTCTTCCGGACCAACTTCGATGAAATCTTCGGTACCCGGCAAACATTGCTGCAGCGTTGCGGGATCGAGCAAAAGCGTCCAAACCCGCTCGCGTGGCGCCGAAAATCGGTGCTGGCCACTTATCTCCATTTGGGACGAAGCTCCTCGTTGGCGGTGAATTCCGGGAGGCTGCTCTATTAGGTGAAAGGGCAGCATGAGTCTGGCCAGGAGTGTAGCATGCGCGCTTCCACGCTCTTCTTTCGACACGAACGTCGTCGACAAGAGATAATCGGGCGGTTCATCACACGCAAGCCTGGGCGCACTCTGGCGCATCGAGAGAGGAAGAACGAGCCATGGTTTCCGCGACTTCAGTACGCATCGATCGCGGTCGCATTGAGGAGCTTTCATCCATAGAGCAACGAAAGCTCGACGATCGCACCCCGAAATCTGGCGAGATGTTCGAGTGGGCCAAGCGATCACTCTCTGGGGGCGTCTCTTCGTCTTACCAGCTTCGCGATCCCTGGCCGATCTATCTCAAAGAGGGGCGTGGCTCCAAGGTCTGGGATGTCGATGGGATCGAAAGAATCGACTTTCACAATGGCTTTGGATCGATGGTCCAGGGGCACGCCAACCCCTACATTGTCGAGGCCGTGCAGAAGCAAGTTGCCCGCGGCACCCACTTCGCCGCGCCGGTTGAGGACGCGATCGTTGTCGGCGAGCAGTTGTCAGCCCGTTTCGGACTTCCCCAGTGGCGATACGTCAACTCTGGCTCTGAAGCCACCATGGACGCCATGCGCATTGCCCGCGCCTTCACGGGCCGCGACACCGTGGTCAAGATATTCGGGTCGTATCACGGGCATCACGACTACGCGATGGTCTCAATTTCCGTTCCCTACGAGAACATCGGCGACCGTGAGAACTATGCCTCCCTTCCCTATGGCGCTGGTATTCCAAAGGCTGCTTCCGATCTGACGATTGCCGTGCCATTCAACGACGCTCCTGCCATGGAACGCCGCATTCTCCGTCTCTTTGAAGAAGGACGGCCGCCCGCGTGCGTCATCATGGAACCCGCGATGATGAACCTTGGCGTCGTGCTGCCGGAGCCGGGCTACCTGGAGGCGGTCCGGGAGCTTACCGCCCGGCTCGGGGTGGTGCTCATCTTCGACGAGGTGAAGACCGGTCTCTGCGTGGCGGCCGGGGGCGCCACGGAAAAGTTTGGGGTGTTGCCGGACATGGTCACCATGGCCAAGGCGCTCGGGGGCGGTCTCCCATCCGGAGCAATAGGCGGCTCCGCGGAGGTGATGGAGGTCGTCAACAACGGCTCCGTCTACCAGGTCGGCACGTACAACGGAAATCCCTTGACCATGGCCGCCGCGCGGGCGAGCCTCGAGCATGTGCTCACCCCCGACGCCTATGTCCACCTCGACATGTTGAACGATCGGTTGATGGCTGGCTGTGATGCCGTTCTGGAAAAGTACGATCTGCCCGGATACACGGTCGGGATCAGCTCAAAGGGCTGCGTGACCTTCTCGCCAGAGAAAATCACCGACTACGAATCGTTCCAGGCCACCCATGATGGCGAGCTCACGGACCTCGCCTGGCTCTACATGATGAACCGCGGCGTGTTCATGACTCCCGGCCGCGAGGAAGAATGGACGCTGTCCGTTGCTCACACCATCGAGGATACCGATGCCTACGTCGCCGCGTTCGATGAGCTTGCGCATGATCTTGTGGCATAGCTCTTCAAACCCGAAATCGAACAGCGCTGAAGTCGCGCCAGAAGGCGGCGCGACTTCAGTTTGCGCCAGATGCATTAGGAAGCATTGCAGCCGGCGCTGGAATGCGGCCTGGCGACGACCGGACACGGCATGCCGTGTCCCTCTCCCACCGCGATTCACCAAGCCCCGGGTGGTCTTCGGATCATGCACTACGTAGGTGGTCACTGGATTCTGGACTATGGGCGCCGATTGCCGTGCCGCGGGGCGACGCGGGCGTCGCCCCTACTGCCGCGGAGGCGCCGAAGCGTCCTCCAAGAATCTCTGACCACCCACTTAGGGTGGACCACGTCGTTGTGACGCAATCGCTGGAAAACAGCGCATTGTAAAGGCAATCGGGACCTTTGGCCTCCCATTTGGCTTGAGGAGACGCCCGCCGCTGAACTAGCGTACGTACGGGTCGGCTTTCGTGGGAGGGCGTGAGTTGACCTTGGCTCGTTTCGATGGGCCACCCCGCCCTCCGCCACCGGTTTCCCCCATCACCGGGTGGCGCCTTGCCGGAACCATTCCCTCCGTCGTTCAAGGGAGGGGTGATTTCAATGCGATTGGTGAGAGTCCCGCATGTTCCTCGTGGCCTAGGGCTCCGAGCGGCGAGCGCGCTCGCGGGCATAATTCTTCTCACGCCTGGAGCGGCAGCCGCCCCGGTTGAACCGTTTGTTCGCTCTGGCGCTGTCATGGCGGTCACATCCGGGGACGCATGCCTTGACGCCGAAGAAATCAGCTTTCTGGCGCTGATCAACGATCATCGCTCGCTGTCAGGTCTGGCCCCCCTCTCTGTCTCTTCTTCACTCTCCTCGGCAGCGGCGTACCACAGCATTGATATGGCGGCGAAGGGCTATCTTGACCATACCCTGATCGACGGAACAACGGTTCAGCAAAACATGGCAAACTTCGGTTATCAGGGCGGCGCCTCCGGAGAAAACATTGCAGCCGGTACTGACACGGCCGTGGAAGCGATGCAGACGTGGCAGAACAGCGCCGACCACAATGCCAATATGCTGAGCAGCCAGTTTGGCGCCATCGGCATCGGCCGGGCCTACGACGAATCGTCTCAGTATGGCTGGTACTGGACGACCATCTTCGGCGATGTTAGCGACGGTCCCGGCTGGCAGTGCGGTCAGTCTCCGCCGCCGGGCAAAGGGCTCAGCCTCTTTCAGTCGGTTGACGGCGCCACCACGCTGTCTGACGTCAATCTACGATCGGGCCCCGGCGATTCCTATGACCTAGTAGCCACACTTCCCCCGGATTCGGCAATGACCGTGACCGGAGGCGAAGTGGAGAGTTACGTGCCGGTCAACGTGGATGGTCAGTTTGGATGGGTCGGGGCCGAATGGATTCAACGTGGCGCGGTGAGTCTGGAGCAGACGGCGGCGCCCAGCGAGGCTGGCACGGCCACAACCATCGGCGCGGTCGAGATGCTCAGTTCTCCAGGCAGCGCCGGCGCCGTCATGGCTTCCATTCCATCCGTGTCCGTGGTAACCCTGACCGGCGAAGCACAGGACGGCTTTCTTGGCGTGATGCACGATGGGCAAGAAGGCTGGGCTGACGCGGCCTACCTGGAAGTGGCAGACATCGCGGCAGGCACGACGCTTCTTCAACCCGTGGAGACCAGCGCACCCGTGGAGGCAGCGGCCAATGCGCCCGCTCCGCCGATGGCGGCATCGCCAGGGACTCAGGCTCTCACCACCACTAACGTGAATCTGCGTTCACAGCCGAATGCGACTTCTGTCGTCCTTAGCGTTCTTCCCGCCGGCAGTCCTGTTTCGCTAACGGGATCACAGGCAAATGGCTATGTGAATGTGCGCGTAGAGGGACAAGCCGGCTGGATCGACTCCGCGTATCTGCAATAAATTCTTCGTGCGTCTTTGGCAGACAGACCGCACGGCGCGGTCTGTCTGTTGTGACCAGGCGGCAATAGGCAACGTGTCTGGTCGGATTGACTCGGGGTATCCTCGATCCGACCAATGGTCGTTCGAGAGGTCATTCTGTCAAGCCGAGCGCGACGAGGGATCACGAGATGGGCAAACCAGATTTTGCGGCGGCGGCAATGGCGGGGCTCGCCGGCGGCGCGGCGTTTGCCGTTACTTTAGAGGCGGATTTGCGGATCACGGGAAACAACGTCGACGATCTCATTTTGCTCGGACGGCCCTTCGTGCGGAACCGCAAGCATGCCCGGATCGCCGGCGCGACCATTCATGTCATCAATTCCGTGGGGCTCGCCTGCCTCTATGCGAAGCTGGAGCAGCATCTCCCAGGGCCGCCCTGGCTCAAAGGCACACTCTTCGCCAACGTTGAAAATGTGATGCTCTACCCCGCTCTAATGCTTGAAGAGTTTCACCCGGCCATCCAGGACGGCCAGGTCGATTCCTACTTCACGTGGCCGTCTTTCTGGCAATCCGTACCACGGCACGTTGCATATGGCCTCGTTGTCGGTGTGATTTACGCCAGACTGCGGAACACGCAACCGGTTTCGTAGTTCGCCGCGGGCATGCAAATCTCACCGGGATATGTCGTGTGTGGCCGCCGATCTGGCAGTGGGCGAGCATTGCTCGCCTTTCGGCGCCACGCCCCTACCGCCTCGCCCGGCTTCTCTACAACGAGATCATTGTTGAAGGCGCCACATCCACAATCACGAGTTCCGGAGGGATTTCAGGATGGCTCAGGAAGCGCACCCATGGGTCCAGCAGTTTGCGCAAAAAGTTGGCTGGGGCCTTCAGGCATTTGCGCTTCCCGATGACCCGTCCCCTGCATCCAGCATGCTTGCCGCCGGCCGACTCGCCGATGGTCTCGGCTTAGAC
>JBBRVX010000250.1:0-6686 GCA_038246475.1 Thermomicrobiales bacterium
CACCTGGCGCACCTCATGGGGGGGGTGGCCCCCCCGCGTTTTTGCGGCAACTTAAACACCCGGGCGCGCCCCCCCCGGGCCCCCCCGCGCCGTAGGGACTGCCGGCGCAGGCCAATTGGCTGGATGGGGATTCCTGGAGCGTCCCCTGACGCCTGGCCGGGCCGTAGGGGCGACGCCTGCGTCGCCCGCGGCATTTAGGTGCGTCGTTCCTTGATACGGGCGGCGCGACCGGTCCGGCCGCGCAGGTAATAGAGCTTCGCCCGCCGCACGCGGCCGCGGCGCGTAACCTCGATCTTGTCGATCCGGGGAGAATGGATGAGGAACGTGCGCTCGACGCCAATGCCGTGCGAGGCAAGACGGCGGACCGTGAAGTTTTCATTGATGCCGCCTGCGCGGCGGCGGATGACGACGCCCTCAAACACCTGAATCCGCTCTCGCGTGCCCTCGACGACCTTGGCGTGGACGCGAACCGTGTCGCCTGGCGCGAACGTCGGGATCTCATCCTTGTATTGCTCGGCTTCGATTTCGCGAACTACCTGGGCAACCATCGAACTCCAACTTTCCTGTGACTCAAAATCAGCCCCATGGGGAGCTCGATGTGCGGCTCATCCGGGCGAAGCGGCACGGATGTCAAGACGTGGCAACGCAAAGCGGCCAGAAACCGGGCACAGCAGCGGAGTTTAGCACGCGTCACAAACCGTCGCAACAACATTTTTACCGAAACGCGCGCTCACGCCTCCGGAAAGGGTGCGGTTTGCGTCCAGGACGGGAGCGCGGAGACGAGGACACTCAAGGCGGAGGCGATGGAGCGTTGACCGCGGGCGCCGGCGCCGGGATTGAGGCTACTCATGGAGACGGCGGTGACTTTGCCAGTGCTCAGCACCGCGGCCATCGTTGTGGACAGCTCCTTGATCGTCAGCCCGTCGGCGGAGGGCGTCGAGGCGCTCGGCACAAAACGAGGATCGAGCACATCGAGATCGACATGAAGGTAGAGCGACTCACAACGGCTGGCCAGCCGGTCGATAGCCTCGGCAAAGACGCCTTCCTCGCGCAGCGCTGCCACGCGCACGACGCGCACTTCCGTTGAGCGCAGAAGCTCTTCCTCTTTCTCATCGAGGTCGCGCGTGCCAACCAGCATGATGCGTTCGGTGGCGACCGGCGCGGCGAGCCCAGCGGCCTCGCGCCAGATGGGGCCTGCCAGACCGGCGAGGATGGCCACGGGCATGCCGGCGAGAATGCCGCTGTACGACGTTTCCGGCGTGTTGAAATCGCCATGCGCGTCGATCCAGATGATGCCGATCGCGGCGCCCGCGCCATCGGCTTGCTGCAAACCAGAAACGACACCGATGGACGCCGTGTCGTCTCCAGCCAGCACAAGTGACCCAGCTCCCTGCTTTCGCACGCCCGCAATCAGGCTGGCGGTGTTGGCGCCGAGGCGTCCAATATTGAGCGCCGTGCGGCCGCTTTCGTGCAGGTCGGCTTCAAGGTGCGCGGCGAGGGGACCGCCAGTTTCGATGCCAGCCGCTCGCAATCGTTCGACAAGCCCAGCGGAAAGGAGCGCATCTGGCCCAGCGCCGAGACCTTCGCCATGCTGATCGTAGCGATACGGAACGGTTACGAGATCAATCCGCATGAGGGGCCCTTCGCGCGCGAAGAGGATAACCATTAGCGTTGTTCCATCCTGGAGATGACGTTGACGGAACGATTGTAGCGCGATGTGTGCGCGGGCTCCCTCACTCGTCGGCCTCGAGGCTTGCAGGCGAAACGCCGCGATCCACTCCCGTACACTTGAAAGCCATGCAGCGCCCATGGTGGGCAATCAGACGCACCCGATCGTGTGATCCGTGTGATGCAGTTTCTCACGAACGCGCATTCGCCCTGCGCCGTGGATACACCGCTTGTCTGCCAACTCCCAAACCAAATCTGGAACGGGATTTCGTGGAAACACCTCGACGGGGGGCGTTGGCGACCCGGACGAAGAAGACCACTACGCACTGCTTGGCGTGCCGTTCACCGCGTCACACGCCGAGATCACCCTCGCCTACCGGCGGGCGATGAAGCGTGCGCATCCCGATCGGCAGGGGCCGGAGCGTCGCGCTGCCGCCGAAGAGCTGGCCAGACAGCTCAATGCCGCTTACGCGATCCTCTCCGATCCCGTGCAGCGGCAAGCCTACGACCGCACGATCCGGCAGCAGGTGATTCAAGATCAGATCATGCGGCGCTATGTCGGCGGATTCCAGGATTTCAGCGAACCTGCAAGACCAGGCAAAGTTCACCAGCGCGAGCCGACGGCGGCCGAGCGCCGCGACCGCGCCCACGCCGATCGCCGGGCATCCGTCCTGCTGGTGCTTGTTGCCGTGCTCTTTACCGTGTTGATTATTGTCGTGCTGATCCTGAGTGCGTTTTTGGGCTCATTGGTCCAGGCCTTGCGCTGAGCCGTGGCGGGCTCATACGGATCACGGCTTATCACGGCCGGAATTGCGGTCTGCTGGATCCTGATTCCCCCTCTCCCGGCCCGACGGGCCGGGCGCCCGCTTGCGGGTGGCGGGTTAGGGGGTGAGGGCTCGTGGCTGTGCGCCGAAACTAATTATCCGGATTTCGGCTCAGTGGCCGCGCAACGACGTAGGGCGCACGCGAACGGCCACTGAGTAAGCGGCGGCAAACTCGTCGACGGTCATCCCGATCGACTTTATCCCCTCGACGTATTTCTCGACGTACAAAGGAATGCTGTTTGCCGCCGGGGCGTCAGCTTCGATCCAGGCGTCGCCGGTCAAGATCACGACATCGCCACCGTTGACAGTGCAGTTGAAATTAAGGCTTGCGCGTGGGGTCGCCGTGATGTTGCGTAGCTTTGGCGCGGTTGGCTGGCTGAAGATGAGCGCGGTTTCGCCGTCCCAGAGAAACCAGACCGGAGATGGTTGCGGTGTCTGGTTCTCTCCGATGGTGCTGAGCCAGACGACCTGATCATCTTCCAGATGGCGCGTAACGCGCTGTCCAAAATCAGTCGACGTATCGATGTTCACCATCAGCAAATTCCTCTCCCTCACCGTCCGATCCGACAATGATGGTAGCAGGGGACCAGGCTGGCCTGATCCCCTGCAATCGGACTGTTATTCCTCGGATGTGACCTGGTAGGCCGCGTCGTCGAGCACGACGATGACCTGCGGCCCCAGGGCAAACGGGGCGCCGAGCTCGGGATGCTCGTTCAGTAGATCGAAGTAGGCGTCGCTGGCAAACTGCACCTCAATCGATTCCATGGTGTCTGAATCGTACATGGTGTCGGTCCAGATGCCATCGCGTAGGATGAACGCCCTTCCCGCGGCGTATCGCAACACGTCGGCCGCACTCACGGACTCGCCGGAGGCGCTAACGTACGTCGCTTGTGGCAACGGAGCTGCCGAATTGGCGTCCGCCAGAGCCTGGACTTCCTGCGCCTGATCTATCGCCGCGGCGCCGGAGGCCGGCGCCGCGGCGATGCGCGAGAACGCGTCATTTGCGGCACGATCGCGCGCTTCTTGAGAAACAATGTCATCTTCGGTGATCAGGTACGAGGTGTAGGGAGTGACGATGCCAAACTCAAGGCTGAGATCGACGACAGCATCGATCAACTCCTTGTTTTCGCCGTGCAGGCGAATCTGGTTGATCAGGTAGCCGATCTTGCGCGTGGCCCAGAGGCTGGGCAGGAAATCGCTGCCCCCTTCACGGGCAAAGGTGACCGGGTACTGGAACTCGCGTCCTTCGCCATTGACCTCACCGCTCAGGGTGAGCGTGCCGGAACCGCCTTGTTCGTAGCGGCCAAGCGCCACGAGTTGCGCGCCAGCAAAGAGGTCAGGCAGCGGCGAAGGGTAAAGCTCCGAGACATCGACGCCGGAGACGTCGATCTGAAGATTGGCGAGGACAGGAGCGGTAATGCCCGCGTAGAACGTCGATACCGCCTCGTTCAGATCCTGACCGGGGCGAACGTAGGTCGTGCGGCCGTGATGCTCACTCGAAAGCGTGTCAAGCAGGATCGCGTCGACATCATCCCCGACCCCGAAGGAGAAGAGGCGAACATTGTCCTCTGACGCGCTTGCGACATTGTCCAGAATGCTGCCGGACTCGATTTCGCCTTCCGTGGGCAGCCCGTCGGTGAGAAAGAGCAACATGGTCGGGCGGCCCGGCTCCACCATATCGAGCGCGCTAAGGAGCGCCAGATTGATGTCCGTGCCGCCAGTTGCCTGGAGACGATCGACCCAGGCCGTGGCGTCCGTGGCGTCGGCAGCCGGCAGGAGTTCGCGGTTGTACTCCCTGGCTCCGGTGCTGAACTCGACAATGTTGAAGCGATCCTCGGGGTTCAGGTGATCGAGCACATAGAGGAGCGCCTGCCGTGCCTGCTCGATCTTTTCGCCTTCCATGCTGCCGGAGGTGTCGAGGACCACGATGACATCCTTGGCAACAATCTCGCTGCCCTGTTCCAGGCCAGGGGCCGCGAGGAGCAGGTAGTAACCCTTGTCGGTGGCGCCGTCAAAATAGCTGACGACGCTGGCATCAATCGCGCCGGGTGAGACGCTCCAGAAGAGGTCGAAGTCGGTGTCGGGGCGGACATCGTTCGCTTCATATCCCGCGCTGAAGGCGAAATCGTCCTGCCGGTCGACCGCGATATCGTGCGACGGCGAGTAGACCGCGCGAATTGGCTCGCGCGTCTCGACAGAAACCGTGACGCTGACCGCTTCCAGCGGTTGCGCGGAGAAGCGCTCGGTATTGAGTGGGTAGCGATAGTGAGAGAGCCCTGCTTCGCTCGGCACGATCTCCCCGTATTCAATCTGGATGCGGCGATCTTCTCCCGGCGGGATCGGAAAGACACTCGCCTGAATGGCGCCTTCGCCGATGTACTCCAGCAGGGCCGGGTCGCGCAGGTTGCGCACGATATCGTCGTAGATGCGCCGCGCTTCGTCGGCGTCGAGCAGCTTTGCCTCAATCGGCTCGCCATCGACAGTCATGGTGAAGCCGGAGATCGCCGCTCCGCTGGGAATCGGGAAGATGTACGTCCCCTCGGCAGCCCAACTGTTCGGATTGTGAAAAACTTGATCGATGCTGGTGGTCGCCACCTGATCGGCGATCGAGACTTCGACGTGGTGCGAGGTGATGTTGAGCTGCTCGGCGATGAGAATTGGGTCCGGGCAGACGGGATCGCAGGTGGGGGGGTCGATGATGATGACGCCGTCCGCGCGGGCGATGGACGGCAAGGCGAGTTGGGTAACGAGTAACGCAAGCAACAGCACGATGGGGAATCGATGCATGGGTGTCTCCTCGTTCGGCCTGGCCCGGACGCGAGCCGCGTGCGTAGGAGACGCTGGGAGTGACGATAGGGTTCCCGAGGGGGATAGAGGACATTCTGCTCTACGGTGACGGGGTGGGTTGATCTTGCTCGTTTACCAGGCGTTCCAGCCATCCGACTGCCTGATCGAGCTCATCAATCAGATCGTTGAGCTGCACTTCGTCGGGCCCGGCCGCATCCGTAAGCGCGTTCGCGACTTCCCGGTAGTACCAGAGGGTGCCATCGCGGCCACCCTTGAACTCCGACCAGAAATCGATGCCGGGAGTCTGACAATTCGCATAAACGTCCCGGACGTTATGCAGTTTGTCCGCCGCGACCACCAGCCGCACGGAATAGGGCGCTTCGCGCAGATGCGCGATGTAGTCCTCCTTGCGCTCTTTCCAGGGAGGCTTCGGCGAGATATCCGTATCGGAGCAGCCTTCGACAATGGCGGCGACGCGATCGCCGAATCGCTTCTCGATCTTGACCAAACGTGCCTGGCCCCCTTGATCCTCGACCGCGTCGTGGAGGAGAGCAGCGATGGCCTCGTTTTCGTCGGCCCCATGTTCCAGGACAATTGCGGCGACGGCCAGAAGATGAGCGACGTAGGGGGTGTCGGCGCCTTTCCGGCGTTGCTTGCGATGAATGCGCGCGGCGTAGGCGAGGGCATCTTCGAAATCGGATGAGAGCTGCATGGGTCCTCCGTGGTTCGCCTTCGCGATGATGCGGTGAAAAAAGCGTGCGCGTCATCTTCGCGATCTCTGCTGAATGTACTTTACCGTTGAGCGTGGCAGCCGGGGTCGCGGCCGGTG
Source organism: Thermomicrobiales bacterium (assembly GCA_038246475.1). Taxonomy (GTDB): domain Bacteria; phylum Chloroflexota; class Chloroflexia; order Thermomicrobiales; family UBA6265; genus JACCXM01. The sequence continues at coordinate 6,109 of JBBRVX010000250.1, forward strand.
AACGGTGGAGGAGCGATGGCCGTGTCATCGGCCGTGCGCGCCAACCTGCCCGTTGACAAGCCATTTTCGCTTCACTAGCCTTGCCTCAAGAGCAAGGAAACTTAACGTGATAGTTCGTCGTCGAGGTTGCCGAATTGGCCCACGCGTGTGGATTGACGCCATGATCAGCGCGTCGATTTCACGCACACCCTGAGCCGGCGGCGCCATCATCATGGAGGGAGCGGACCGTGGCTGATTTCGGAGTGCGAGAGCGATCGCAATCCCGGGGCGAGATGTCGCGGCGCCGCTTGCTCCAGGCGACGGCCGGGGCGGGATTGCTGGTTGGCCTGGGCCAGCGCGGGGCCACGGCGCGGGCCCAGGAGATGACCTACAGCCGCGACTACGACGGCACGACCCTCAACATGCTCATGGAAGATCTCCCGGAGACGTCGATCATTGAGGACCTGCTCCCGGAGTTCACCGAGCTGACCGGCATCACCGTGAACTTCGAGAAAGTTGCCTACCCGGTGATGCACGAGAAACTCGTGCCGCAGCTCGCGGCCGGACCGGGCAACGGCTCCTACGACCTGCTGGAGGCC
>JBBRVX010000251.1:0-6649 GCA_038246475.1 Thermomicrobiales bacterium
GCGCCATGCGGCGGCGCGATGTCAATGCGGACAATGACCAGGCGAGATCGTCGAAGACAGCAACATGCACGGCGCCCTCCTCCAGATGATGGTTGGCGGCCACGAACTCCGGCCGCTACACGCCGCCGGCGGAAAGCGGACGGCGATTCCAGACATCGAGCAGAAGGAGCGATCGGGACAGAAGACTGGTCCGGCAGATCCGCCGTATCCCGCGCCACGTCTGCACGCCCACCTTAGCGGTCATTGTGCTGCCGGGCATCCTCAGAACTATGTAGAGGGGCTATGTAATTCTGGCGGGCTGGAGGCTAACGAGTCCCGAGCATCACGGGTCGGGCGCGGGTGAAACGAGCCGATGCGGTCCGTTCTCGTGCTCGCGTCCGGCGCGCAACCGGCATCAACGAGTGAGGGAACCTGCGCTCAGACGAGGCCGTGGCGATGGGCGTAGGTGGTGGCCTGCGCCCGTGAATCGACGCTGAGCTTGGCGAAGATATTGGCGATGTGCCGGGCCACCGTGGTTGGGCTGACGAAGAGGCGCTCGCTGATCTCGCGGTTGCTGTGGCCCGCGGCGACGAGGCCGAGGATTTCCATCTCGCGCCCGGTCAAGCCGCGCGCCGCATCGGGCCGGCTCCGCGCCGACGGTTGGTTCTCCAGAAACCCGGCCGCGAGCTGGCTGGCCTCGTGCAGCGCGTCTGCCAGCGACGCCGCCCGGCCTTCCGCCAGCGCCCGCTCGAACGCCGCATCGCCTAGTGCGGCGCGCAATGTGGCCTTCACGCGCCCCTGGCTCGTTTCGCCGGTGTCATGCGGACGGGCGCCAATATCGGCGCGCAGGGCATCGGCCATACCCAGCAGCCGCGCCGCGGGACCAGGGCGCGTCGGGGCGGCCAGCAAGGCCAGCGTTTCGAGGCAGACGGAGGCGCCGTCCTTCATCCCTGACCGGATGAAGTGAGCGAGGGCTTCTTCGAGCATGGGCGCGGCGGCTTTGTCATCGCCGCGCGCCTGAGCCACGATGCCAAGGTTGACCAGCGATCCGGCTACGCCTTGTAGGCGGCCCATCGTCCGTTCCAAAGCCAGGCTCTCATGCCACAGCGCAATGGCGCGATCGTACTCCTCCTGGAAGTACGCCACGTTGCCGAGATTGTGGAGCGAATCAGCAATCCCTCCCGTGTCGTTCGCCAGCCGAAACGTGGCCAACGCCTGTTCATGGAAGGCCAGGCCGGCGGCGTAATCGGCACGGTCGTTCGCGGCGTTTCCCAGGTTAGCGAGTGCATCGCCCAGCCCGCGCGGGTTGCCAAGCTCCCGGAACAACGCCGCCGCTTCTTCCAGCCAGCGCGCGGCCTGCTGGTTGTCGCCTTGCGGATAGGCCAGGCCTCCCGCGCCGAGCAATGCCTCCGCGCGAACCGGCGCTGGAACTTCGTCGCCTGCCGTCAGCGCCTGATCCAGCCAGGCGCGCCCTTCGCTCCAATGACCGTGGCTATACCAGAAGCGCCATAACGCCGCCGCCAGACGGCATCCCGTTTCCACGGCGCCAGTGGCAAACGCCCATCTCAGGGCCGCGCGCAGATTGTCGTGATCGGCCTCCAGCCGATCCGACCAGATTCCCTGCGCCGGTCCCGTCAATTCCGGTTGGGCGCGCTCCGCGAAGGCCAGGAACCAGGCCGCATGGCGGCGGCGCGCTTCCTCTAGCGCACCGCCGGCCGCAAGACGCTCGATGGCGTACTCGCGCACGGTTTCCAGCATCACGTAACGCGGTTCCTGCGCGTTGTCCGCAACCTGTCGCAGCAGGCTCTGGTCGCACAGCGCGGAAAGGCGATCGAGAACGGACGAGGGTGATGGAGAGTCAGAAGTCGGAAGTCGGGAGTCGGGAGTAAGCGCCGTGAACGCAACCCGTCCTCCGTCCTCCGTCCCCCGTCCTCCGACTCGTTCCGCCGCGGCGAGCGTGCAGCCGCCGACAAAGACGCCCAGCGCGTGAAACAGCGCTTGCTCGTCCGGATCGAGCAGGTCATCGCTCCAGGCAATCGCGCCGCGCATCGTCCGCAGCCGTTCCGGTTGGTCGCGCGGCCCTCCGGTCAGGATCGGCAGCCGCGCCTCCAGAAGCGTCAGCAGCGCGGCGGGCGGCAGATGGCGGATTCTGGCGGCGGCGAGTTCCAGCGCCAGCGGCAAACCGTCCAGCTTGCGGCAGATCGCGGTCACGACCGATGCATTCGCCGCGCTGACGGTGAAGTCGGGGTCGCCGGCTTCCGCGCGGCTGGCGAACAGGCGCACCGCCGCCGTCGCCAACGCGGCTTCCGGGGTCGTGGCCGCGGCATCCGGCAGAGAGAGCGGCGATACGGGGTACGCGCGTTCGCCCGAAACATGCAGCGCCGCCCGGCTCGTCACCAATACCTTCAGCCCATCACACTCCCCCAGCAGCCGGGCGATGGCCGGCGCGGCCGCGAGGACCTGCTCGAAGTTATCCACAACCAGAAGAAAGCGGAGGCCGCGCAGCGCGATGCGGAGGCGCTCCGCCGCCGGCACGATGCCCGCCTCGCGCGGCGCCAGCACCTGGGCGATGGTCGGGAGCACCAGCTCTGGATCGCGCACCGACGCGAGCCCGACGAAGCCCACCCCATCGAAATCGTCGGCCGATCTGGCAGCTGCCTCAATCGCCAGCCGCGTCTTGCCCACCCCGCCGGGGCCCGTCAACGTCAGCAGCCGCACATTTTGCCGCTGGAGCAAATGCCGGACGGTGGCCACATCCTGCTTGCGCCCAATCAGCCCATCCAGGGGCCGGGGAAGCGATGCGGCATGGGACGAGGCGGCAACATCGGTCAGCCGCGGCGAAGCGAGCGCCTGAACGGTCCACTCCGCCACGGCGGTCGCGTCCGTCCCGTCATCCACGTTCCGGCGAGCCGCGGGCCTATCCATGTCACGGCAAGCATTGACCAGCCGGACCACGGCGCGCAAGTGATCGCCGAGATTCGGGCGGTTACGGCATTGGCGATGGAGGCAAGGTAATGTTCGATCGATGGTGATGCTCACGGGAAGGCGGGGCGCGACAGCCCGGCCTTCCCGTGAGGCGGACGCTACTTCTTCCCTTTCTTCTTCTTTCCCTTGATTTGAATGTTCACGGTTTCGAGGTTGCTTAACCCGCTGGCATCCTGGGCCAGGTAGGTGAAGCTATCTGTTCCTTTGGCTTTCTTGCTCGATCGATACGAAAAAGAGCCGTCGGGAGCGAGCGTCACGGCGCCCTTCTTTGGCTGGCCGGCCAGAATGGCTGTCAGGAAATCGCCGTCAGGGTCGCTGTCGTTCTCCAGAACGCCAGCCGCCTCGACGCTCAGGGTCTGACCGGCGGTGGCCTGAAACCGCTCGGGCTCAGTCACTGGCACGCCGTTCGCCGTGGTGATGCGCAAGCTCCAGCCCGCGGCGATCGTTCCGGTCTCCACTGGGACATTGTCTTGTTCGCGGACGAACAGGGTCCAGGTTCCATTCGCGTCTGTGCCATTGAAGACCGCCAACGAAGAGCCACTCGGTGGGGTCGCCACTGGCGCCGGCGGCGAAACGAAGACGTCTGTGGCGGAGCTGAAGTCGTAGTTGGTCGGCTGGAATGTCCCACTCGTCAACGCGTCCGAGCTTGCCAATTGGGTGGCCGCCTGATCGCTGAAGGTCAGCGAATCGTTGGCGGCGTCATCTCCGGCGTCGGACATGATCAACGCCATTTGCCCACCCGGGCCCACCAGGAGGATATCGAGGTCCGACGCCGTCGGATGGGTAAGCGTGTTGAGACTGACGTCAACGTCTGCGATCGGGGTATCGAACCCGGACACCGCGATCGATGTCGGGGTGGCCATGGCGTTGCTCGGAATCGCGATCGTCGACGCATTCGAAAACGATTGCAATTTCTTGGCCCCATGTCGGTTGCGCGCCGCGACGGCTCCATCCAACCCTGCTCCCAGTGTTCCCACCAGCAGCGCGGCCACCAGCCCCACCACGGCCGCGCGTGATTTCACGATCATCCAGTCCTTTTCGTTCATTGCTCTCTCCTCATGGAGCCGCCATCAAGGGACGGCCTTCACGGTCAATGGTTGTCGCACTTCTGACCATCACGGCCGGAGGGCTAACGACGCTACTTCTTGCCCTTCTTCTTCGCTTTCTTGATCTGGATCGTCACCGTTTCGAGGTCGCTCAACCCCGATGGATCGCGTGACAGATAGGTGAAGCTGTCCATCCCTTTGGCCTTCTTGCTGGAGCGGTAGGTGAACCCGCCGTCGACCTGCAGCTGCACGCTGCCCTTCTTTGGCTGGCCGGCCAGGATCGCCGTCAGCGAATCGTTGTCCGGGTCGCCGTCGTTCTCCAGCACGCCCGAGGCATCGACGTTCAGCGGCTTGCCGGCCTGGGCCTGGAAGCTGTCCGGCGCGGCATCCGGAACTCCGTTTGCCGAGGTGATGCGCACGCTCCAACCACCCGCCAGCATGCCGCCAGCGCCGTTCGAGGTGTCGTCGCGAAGAAACAGGTTCCAGGTTCCGTTGGGATCAGTGCTGTTGAAGACGCCCAGCTCCGACCCGCTGGCCGGCGATGCCGGCGCGGGCGGGCCAAATGTGTCCCCTGACGAGAAGTTCGTCGGCTGAAAGGAGCCGATGGCCAGCGGGGCCGTGCTGGAGACCTGGTTGGCCGCCCCGTCGTCGAGGGTGAGCGTCACGTTGGTCCCGCTGCTGCCCACATCGGAAATCAGGAGAGCGGTCTGCCCAGCCGGGCCGACCAGCAGCGCGTCGATGTCCGCGGCTTGCGTGTGGCTGAGGTTCGTCAAGGTGACGTCGATATCCGCGAGCTCGGTCTCGAATCCGCTCACGAAGATCGCGGTCAGGGCAGTTGCCCCATTGTCGTTGATCGTGACTGACGAACTGTTCGAGAACGCCTGGATGAGACGAGGCGTGGCGCGCTTCCGCGCCGCCGCCGTGTTCATCGCGCCCAACCCTATGCCGCCGATCACGAGCGCGACGACCACCGCCGCGCTCGTGATCCGCTCTACCCATGGGCTCCACCTGCCTCGTTTCACGGTCGAATCCTTTCCCACACGCCTGATAACAATGAGCATCCTTCTCTCGAATGGAGCGGGTTGCCGCGCTATTGCCCCTCACGGGCGACGCCTGCATGTCGCGGCTCCGTCCACGGCATGGGTGTTCCCATGCCGCGGTTGGGATCAATCATGCCCGCGCAAGCCGCACAAAACATCCTCAAGAATATGTAGATGGCGTATGTATTCAGCGGAAAACGAGGGGGAGTATATGCGTTGGCCGTCCTGGTGCAGTCTCAGACGACCAGGCTGGGCATCGCCTTCGGGGGAGGGAGACAACATGCCGTCTCCTCGGCCACCGCCGCGAACGCATGCCCCACCAGGTTCCCTCATCGTGTATTACGTAGGTGGTCAATGATTCCTGAAGCATGATTCTCCACCACTGCGGCTGGAGGGGCGACGCCCGCGTCCTTGCAGCCCGCGGCACGGCAAACCGCGCCGATGCTCCAGAACGCTGTGACCACACCTACTTAGAGTGGACAGACCACTTCATCAGGACCGACGCACTGCGTTCCGACGCTGCACCCGCCCGGACACTTCGCGCACGCCGCCCGCGGCCCGCACACCGCCTGGCAATCGGCGTCCTTCGTGCAGGCGAAGCAGTCGCCGCCTCCCGCGCAGTAGCCGGCGTTGCCGGTGGTGGTTTCACAGCGGCCCACCGCCCCGGAGACGGTCCGGCACGACAGCGTTTCGCCACCGCACTGGCCGGAGAGGGAACCCGCCGGACACCCGCCCGTATCGTGCGCTTTGCAGCGCTTCTTGCCCTTCCGGCCGCGGCAAATGTCCGAGCAGCATTGCTGGCTGTTCTGGCACGCCTTCCCCACGTCTAAACAGCCGAAGGCATTGGGCGCTGGCTTCTTGCTCTTCCTGTTCTTGTGCCGATTCCGGGCTGCCGCATCATCTGCCGGGCGCGCCGCAACGAGCCCGCCGCACGTACCCAGCGCGAGGCCGACGACGAAACGACGGCGCGACGACGCGCGACCCAGGACTCGGGTTAAATGGTCGAATTGATTGGCATCCATCGCGTATCGTCGTCCTTACGAGGCGTAGGCGCGGAGTTCCACCCGATTACAAGGGCTTCCTGCACAATCCGTTGACGCACGTACCATCGGTGAGGCAGGACTCACCGTTCGGTGAGACCTGGCAGGTCGCCGTGGCATCGCAGAACGTGCAGAACCCGTTGCACTCCCCTTCGATCGCGGTGCAAACGCCGTTGACACAGATGCCGCATTCGCCACATAGCGTCCTGGTGAGGATGGTCCTGTCACACTGCCCGTTCACGCGCTGTTGACAAACGGGGCAGGGCCCTTGGTTCTGATCATGCTTCCGTCCGCGCTTTTTCCTGTGCTTCTTCCGGGCCGTCGCATCGAGCGGCAGGTGAGCCGCCACGAGCCCGGAGGCCACGCCGGCGAGCGCGCGCGCGATGCTTCTTCGGGAGGGAGCGCCGCTCAGGGCGCGGGTCAATGTATCGAAACGATGCTCGTCCACGGTCTGGCCTTCCGCGTAGTGCAGGTCGTTACATTCAGAGCGCGATGCTCCGAGCTACGCCACCCATCATGCCGCCGCGCTCGGGTTCAGGCATCCTTAGAACTATGTAGA
>JBBRVX010000252.1:0-6640 GCA_038246475.1 Thermomicrobiales bacterium
CTCGCTTGACTATGACGACGATACCCTCTCGCGCCTTGATGTCGTCGTTGCGTCATTGCACACCGGTCTGCGCCAACCGCGCGCAGAACTCACAACGCGACTCATCCAAGTGCTCGAGAATCCCAACGTGGACATCATTGCCCATCCCTCGGGTCGCTTGATCGAGCGTCGCGAGGGTGGCGACTTTGACTGGGACGTGGTGTTTGCCACGGCAGCCAGGATCGGAACGGCCCTAGAAATCAACGCCGATCCCGCCCGCCTCGATCTCGATCCGGAACTGGCGCGACGCGCCTGCGAGATGGGCTGCCTGATCACGATTAACTGCGATGCCCATCACGCCGGCGGATTCGCCGTGATGGAATACGGCATCGCCATGGCTCGGAGAGCATGGTTGAAACCTGAACAGGTCCTCAACTGTTGGTCCCTGGAGCAAGTGTTGTCGTGGCTAGCATCGCGTGACAACCCTCAACAGGCAAGCGATCATGATGCCAGGCGCGCCTCATGTGATTGAAGAAGCTTTGCTCCAATGACACCGTCCACCTCCAGCAGATCTCGTTTGAGCTCTTCACTCCACTCTACCGTGCGGGACCGGCTGCGCATAAAGGTTCCGCCTCCAGCGGCAAGGACGATTTCCAATACAACGGGATTTGCACCCTCGTACCGCCGCAAGACATCGTTTGCCGCTTGCATCGCGTGGATATCTGACCACTCGTCAGACGCAAAAGCGAACTGGACAATCACCGTATCAGGCTCAATGTGAGCGATCGTCGCCACTGGAAGATCCGCGCTCGCGGATTCGCAAATGACCTGCAACGACTCCCCTCGCCGATCGATCTTTCCGCGGAGATCAAGGATTGCGCCATCCTTCAAGAGTCCCGCGTTTCGTTCGTATATCTCCGGGAAAAGGACGGCTTCCACGCGGCCGGAAAGATCTTCGATGGTGATCACGGCCATGGTCTTATTGGACTTGGTAACAATTTTTCGCACCCCCTCGACCATGGCAACTAAACGGACCGAGGTAGTTACGCCGCGGGTCTCAAGCTGCGATACCTCGCAAATAGACTGCCCTTCAGGCATCCCACGGAATCGTTGCAGCACTTCCTTAAGAGGATGGTCGCTCATGTAGGTGCCGAGAAGCTCCTTTTCCCATTGCAGCTTCTGGCTCGATGGAAGATCCAAGTCAGGAACCACCACATTAGGGACCGCGTCTGATGCGCCACCGCCAAAGAGATCCATCTGGCCTCGAGCCGTCGCTCGCTGCCTTTTCTGCGCCGCCGCAATCGCCGGCTCAAGCGCATCGAGGACGCCTCCCCGCCGGCCGAGTTCATCCAGTGCTCCCGCTCGTGCCAACGACTCAACTGCTCGACGGTTGACCTGCGACCAGTCGATAGCGTCGCACATGGCCGAGAGATTTGCGAAGCACGCGTTGGACTGTCCCATCCTGGCGTCGACAATCGACTGAACGGCCGCTTCACCGACGTTCTTGACAGCGGCAAGGCCAAAGCGAACGGCGTGTTTCCCATCCCGAGCCGCCTCGACGCTAAACTCGACCACGCTGCGATTGATGCACGGGGGAAGAACGGGTATTCCCGATCGGCGACACTCGGCGAGGAGCGAAACGATCCGATCGGTATTGCCAATTTCGGTTGAAAGCAGCGCGGCCATGAATTCAACCGGGTGGTTGGCTTTGAGATACCCTGTCTGGGCGGCGATGACCGCGTACGCCGCGCTGTGAGCTTTTGGAAATCCGTAGCCGGCAAATCGTTCGATCAGCGAAAAGATGTCCGACGCGAGCTTCTTCTCGATGTTTCGATCAGCACAGCCAGTTATGAATCGATCGCGGTATTTCGCCATCTGTTCGGGCAGCTTCTTACCCATGGCTTTGCGCAGGCCATCGCCTTCCGACATGGAAAATCCAGCCAGGACGTTGGCCATCCTGATGACCTGTTCCTGGTACAATGCAACCCCGTAGGTCTCACCGAGAATCGGCTCCACGTCCGGATGGATGTACTCGATTTCGGCGCGGCCGTGCTTTCGGGATATGTAGTCTGGAGCCATCGCCATCGGGCCGGGCCGGATCAATGCCATCAGCGCCACCAGGTCGTCAAACTTGCTCGGCGCCACGTCCACCGTCATTCGCGCGGTGGTGCCCCCTTCCAACTGGAACACACCCGTTGTTTCTCCTCGCTGGAGCAGCTCGAACGTCTTCACGTCCTCCAGCGGTATTGATTCAAGCGTGATGTCGTAGCCAGCCTCCTGGACCAGGGCGACGGCCTTCCCGAGCACGGTCAGCGTCCGCAATCCCAGGAAATCCATCTTGAGGAGCCCCAGGTCTTCGAGTTGCGCCATTGGAAACTGAGTCGTGATCTCCCCTTCGCTCTTCCCACCCGCGCGCTGCAGTGGCACATGCTGAACCAATGGATCTCGAGAAATGACCACACCAGCCGCATGAGTGGAAGAGTGTCGCGCGATGCCCTCCACCTTCCGTGCAGAATCAATCAGCTCGCGAACCGACTCGTCTCCGTCGTACATCGCCTGCAGCTCGGGCACCTTGGCCATCGCGCTCTCGATGGTGATTCCAGGACCGACAGGGATGAGCTTCGCGACGCGATCGGCGTCTCCAAACTGGCGGCCCATGGCCCGGGCGACGTCACGGACGGCGGCTTTGGCGCCCAGGGTGCCAAACGTGACAATCTGAGCGACTCGATCGCTGCCATATTTTCTGACTACATATTCAATGACTTCGCTGCGCCGGTCATCTGCAAAGTCGATGTCGATGTCCGGCATGGAAATCCGGGAAGGATTGAGGAAGCGTTCGAAAATGAGATCGTATTTCAGGGGATCCAACGCCGTGATGCCTAATGTGTAACAAACGATGCTTCCCGCCGAGGAGCCTCGTCCAGGCCCGACAAGAATGCCTTGCTCGCGCGCGAACCGAATGAAGTCCCAAACGACGAGAAAGTAGTTGTCGAATCCCATGCCCTTGATAACATCGAGCTCGTAGGCAAGCCTGGTAGCGACTTCCCCGGAGACATGCCCGTAGCGTTTCAAGGCGCCAGCTTGGCAGAGCGATTCCAGATAGGTGGTGGGATCGAAGCCGTCTGGTACAGGAAATGCCGGCAAGTGGTAGCCACGGAAATCCAGATCAAGTGCGCACATTTCCGCGATTCGTATCGTGTTGGTGATGGCCTCGGGAACGTCGCGGAACAGCCGAGCCATTTCGTCTGGGCCCTTGAGAAAAAGCTGATCCGACTCCGACCTCATTCTCTTTGGATCCGTGAGCGTTGTGTTGGTTTGAATGCACACGAGGAGGTCTTGAGCCGGGGCATCTTCCTGGAGGCAATAGTGGACGTCATTCGTGGCCACAAGTGGAAGATCAAGCGATCGCGCTAACGCGATGAGGTCTCCGTTGACCCTGATCTGGTCGTCGATTCCATGATCTTGCAGTTCGATAAAGAACCTATCCGGCCCGAAAATCTCCGCGAGTTTTCCAGCATAGTCCCGAGCCAACTCCGGCCGGCCATGCAAAACGTTGTTCGCAACTGGCCCACCGAGGCACGCCGACGTGGCGATGATCCCTTCGCCATGCTCGGCAAGCATCTCTAAATCCATGCGCGGTCGGTAGTAGTAGCCCTCGAGTTGAGCGCGCGTTGAGAGCTTGAGCAGGTTGCGATAGCCGATTTCGTTTTCCGCGAGCAGCAGCAGATGGTATGACTTTCGTTCCCTGGCGCGCGCGCTGCCTTCAGCCAAATACGCTTCGATGCCGACGATAGGATGCAATCCCGCCGCGGTCGCTGTTCGATACCACTCCATTGCACCGTACATCACACCATGGTCAGTAACCGCGACATGCTTGAGTCCGAGCTCTCCGGCCCGGCTCGCGTATTCCTTCGAACGGCCCATCCCATCGAGAAGTGAAAATTCGGTGTGAAGGTGAAGGTGCGCGAACTCCGCCAAGGTTGCCTCCTTCAGTGCTGCGACACAGCGACATTGTCATTCCGAAGCACGTGGATGAAGCCGGGATCTCTCTGGACGTATTCTCGGGATGACGCGATCATCGTGTCGCGCTGCTCAGGACTCGATAGCGGGAATTCAGATGCCTCACGGGTTATCCCTATCGTACCTGTCCCTTCCGAGTACCTGCGATCCAAGCCCGCCGCGGCGGTAGGAGCGACGCCTGCGTCCTTGCAGTCCGCGGCACGGCAATCGGCGCCAATAATCCAGAATCCCGTAACCACCTACATAGGATCAGGTCGGAGAAGGACAAGGAAGACCGCGAGCACGTTCGCGCCCGCGGTCGTCGCTGAAGCACCGTGCTGCCGCTACGCGGCTACTCCAGTGAAACCTTCCTGCTCATGAGGGCGAATCGCGAATCTCGCCTGCTCGGTGAGCAGGCGCAACACCTGCCGGATGTTGTCTCGATATTCAACCGGCACCGAATCGTTCTGCAGAAGGTCAAGCACCTCGCCCAGAACCGGTTCGTCTGAAAGGAGGCTGGAAACGTCGCGGGGAAGAAACCCGGCCGCCGCCAACAGGCCATCTTCTTCAGCCTGTGCCAGAGTCAACGCCGCCGCCAGGCGCTCAACCGCGTCTCGCGTCGGCATCCGGGCTCCACTTTCCAACCGGCTTACATAGCTGTGATCGAAATCTGCTCGCTCCGCGAGCTTACTCTGAGAAATCCTTCTGGCTTCCCGCATTGCTTTGAGAAGACCCCCGAAATCCGCTCCAGCCTGTCCCATCGTCTTTACAACCTCTGCCTGAGTCGGTGGGGTCCCGCTCGGCCCTGTTGCCTACGAGTCATCGGACGGGCAACTCGTTGACTGGATAGTATCACCTGCTTGCCGATCGGTCAACCTTTTTCGGCGTGCCGCGCAAATAACGACAGTCGCGTCACAACTCGGCACGATGGCGACAGTAGGATGCCAGTACAGGGTAAAACGACAGTGCAGATGGCGTCATAGAATCCGGCGCTGTCGTTATTAGGTCCATGGTACGGGTCAACGCGGCCGTTCGCGCTGGTTCAAGCCCTTGGGATATGCTTGCTCCGCATCGTGCGATGCTCGGAAAGCGACAGTGGCGAGATCGCATTTACCGTCAGTGGAGTAGACGCGTCTGGGGCAGTGCGCTTTCTTGGCAACGCCCCCGCTTTGTAGACACAACCAGCCGTCACGCCGTGCCTGACTGGGAGGAGGAATGATCTGGCTACTGCAAAGCTGCTGCGCGGGGCTCCGGTGGCTCGCCGTATCCGGCTTGAGGTCGAGGTTTCTGCCCGGGAACTAAGGGATGAGACTGGGGTCCAGCCTACCCTGGCCACTGTCATGATTGGAAACGCCGCGCCTTCGGCAGCGTATCGGGATGCTATCGCCCGGGCGATGGGCGGATGCGGGATCCTCCACATCGATGTCTTGCTTCCCGTGGCATCGACAACGGCGCGCGTGGTAGAGGCGATCGAGCGGCTAAACGAAAACTCCGAGGTTCATGGTGTTCTGGTGCTCTTGCCTCTACCGCCGCACATCCATCGCCTCGATGTAATTTCCTCCATTCTGCCAGCGAAAGATGTGGACGGCATATCTCCGGAGAGCGTCGGCCGTTTGCACCTCGGCCTACCCACGCTCCACCCGAGCACACCGCAAGCCGGTTTGGAGCTGCTCGATTACTACCGCATTCCAGTCGCGGGGAAGCGCGCCGTGGTGATTGGCCGGGGCAATGTGGTCGGGAATCCCATGGCGGCACTCCTGACCGCGCGCGATGCGACGGTTACGCTTTGTCACAGCCGTACATCACCTCTCGATGTCGAAACGAGAGATGCAGAGCTTATTGTGCTGGCGGCTGGTTCGCCTTCGCTTCTCACTGGGGATATGATTCAGCCTGGGGCTACCGTCATCGATTTTGGCGTAAACGTTGAAGGTGGCCGGGTTTTCGGCGATGCTGATGCCACATCAGTCATGAAAGTAGCCGGCGCCTACACTCCCGTTCCTGGCGGCACAACACCGGTTACCACGATGGCGCTTGCTAGAAACACCGTTACCTCGGCGTTCGCCCAGCTCGCGGAACATTACCCAGGCCGTGAGCGATTGGTCGATAACGCCCGTTGAACCAGAATTTCGGCGCATGCTAAACTTGGCGCTGCTCTTTGGGGAGTCGTCTAACGGTAGGACGCCTGATTCTGGATCAGGTAGTTGGGGTTCGAATCCCTGCTCCCCAGCCCAGAACGGTCGACTCAGTCATTGATCCCCGCACCTTCACGTCGTTCTCAGCTCAGTTGAACGTATCCGGTTTCGTTCCATGGAACCGTTGCTTGGCGAGACTCAGTCTGCCAAGAACAAAAGCGCGACGTTTGCCATCGCGCGGCGAAGCCTCAATACAGCGTCAAAGCCATCTTGTCATCCCGACGACAGGTTCAGGAGGATCTCGGTTCGGACGCGCGAATGCGCGCGGGGGACGACGAGCTGCTTTGCACGTTCAGTGCCGCGACACCGCGACCGTGTCATTCCGACGAAGGAGCAACCGTGTTTGGTGTCAAGCCACGGCGCCGCCTGGGGAACGCCACGGCGCCCCATCGCGCAGGACGGCGTTGGCGATCGTGAGGAGCTTGTGCATGCAGGCGACGAGGGCCACCTTGGCGGGTTTGCCATGCTGC
>JBBRVX010000253.1:0-6632 GCA_038246475.1 Thermomicrobiales bacterium
GACGGCGAAAAGTACCGCATCGGCTGGGGCGTCCGTCACCGCGGCACCGGCCCCATCGCGGACCAGGTCCAGCAGATGTACCAAGTCTTCGCACGGAAGCACGACCTCGACCGCCGCCTGCCGCCGCATGAAATCCAACCAGAGGGCAATTCGATGAAACTCCGCTATTCGCAATGCCTCTACACCACGGTGCTGCTTGCCGTGGCCTTCATTTGCCCGGGGACCGCTCCCGCGGCCGATGTCGAGGTAGGCGGGCAGAAATATGCCACCATTCAGGAAGCAATCGACGCCCATCCTGGCCAGATGATCTTCCTGCCCGGCGGGGATCATGTGATCTCCCAGGCAATCGTCATCAAGCATAGCGGCTCGGGCCTCTACGGCGGGGCCCGCATCGTCCAGGACAACCCCGCGCAGGACATCATCCGCGTGGAAGGCGCCAACGACGTCCGGGTTCGCGACCTGACGCTAACGCGGGCCGAAGGAACCCAGGACGCACCGGGGAAGGCCGCAGTGTGGGCGGAAAAGTGCGATCGCCTCGAACTATCCGGCTTGCAGGTACACGAAAATCGCAGCTCGGCTGGATCGATATCGCTGCTTGCCTGCCGCCAGAGCAGGGTTAGCGAATGCCTCGTGAACAACTACAAGACTCTCGCGATCGACGACCGCTCCAAGAGCGACCTCTATGGATTCGCCTTCAAGGCCATCGACGGCACCGGAATCCAGATCCGCGAGTGCGTCGGCGTGCAGGTGATCAACAACCGCGTGATCGAGACGACGTATATACCCACGAAGGAGAACCGCGACAAGTATGACCTGGGGACCCTGACCATCATGCCGGAGAAGCCGGGTCGCTTGATGCAGCAGGACATCTTCGACACGCGCTACACAAACAACTGGCACCAAGGCGCCGGGCTTCAGGTGTCTTCGCCCACCCAGTCGGACTTCATCACCATCACCGGCAACTATTTCGAGAACGCCGCCCAGGGCATGGACATTCACGCCGACCACGTGATCATCTCCAACAATCATGTGAACCGCGCGATGATCGGCATGAAAACGATGCACGGCGCCAAGCACGTGCTGATCTCTTCCAACCAGTTTAGCTACTGCGACTTGTGGGGGCTGAAGCTGATGCCGGGGGCCCTCTCCCACGTTGCGTGCGCCGCCGCCGACGACAAGCCGGCGCGGGACGAAAACACCGACGGCGGGACGATCGTCGCCAACAACATCTTCACCCACTTCGGGCTGGGCGACCAGCGCTGGAATTGGGAGGGGCGCAAGCCGGAGTATCCCGAGCGCAACGTGATCGCCGTCCTTTTCGGCCAGCTCGAAGACAATCCACCCATCACGGACATCATCATCACGGGGAATCTGGTGTACGATAGCGGCAAGAATCAGGTTCTGATCGATGGCCAGCCACAGGTGGTGGGGCCGAAATACTACTACGCGCTCTACGTGGAGCCGACCCGGCAGCCAGCGCCACGGCGCGTCCTGGCGAAGGGCAATCTATTCGATCCGGGAATGAACGGCGCCTCGAACTTGCCGCTCGTTCCCTGATTCTTAACCTTAACATCAGCCAAGGACACCCACGATCTTGAACCCCTGGCATATCACAGCGATACTTGGTGCATCCTGTGTGAGCGTAATTCTCGGAATGTATCGACAAGCCTCCGCGGCGGATGTCCGTGGTGGCATCGTAGCGCCAGCCGATTTCCCCGCCATCCACCCACGGCAATCACCGCGGGCATTCACCCTGATCGAGCTGCTCATTTACGTCGCGATCATCGCCATTCTGGCGTTGGTAGCCCTGCCGAATTTCCTGGAGGCGCAGACACGATCCAAGATTTCCCGCGTCCGCGCAGACCATCGCACAATGGCAACGGCGCTGGAGGCGTACTTCGTGGACATCAACACGTATCCGGCCAATGGCACAGGGGCGCCAAATCTGGGGCTGATCATGCTGACCACGCCGATCGCCTTCGTCAGCGGAGGAGGCTACTATCGCCTCAGGCCGGACAATATACGCAATTTTCAGTCGGATGCGAACCCCCAGATATTTCCCTGATCAAACAGGCAAGGAAAGGAATCGAAGGACATGATGAAGAGACTGTTGAGCTTCGCGCTGTTGATGTTCCTGCTCCTTGGCGTGAGCGCCTGGGCACAGGATACCCCGCCCACCGCCACGCCGCAGGCCAAGTCGGACAGGCAACTCGAATGGGAGGCGTCCGTCGCGCCCAAGTACAAGACGTGGCCGCCCCTGGCCTATCTGGAGGAAGACCCAAAGCTCCCTCGCGCCCTGCTGATCGGCGATTCAATCTCCGTTGGATATACAACCCGCGTGCGGGAGGCGCTGAAGGGAAAGATCAACCTCCACCGCATCCCCGTCAACGGCGGCAGCACGCTCGTCGGCCTTGAGAAGATGGACGGCTGGCTAAAGTGGCAGGACAAATGGGACGTCATCCATTTCAATTTCGGCCTTCACGACCTCTCTCGCGAGGTGGATGGAAAGGCCGACGTAGCGGGCCCCGTCAAGGTTCCTGTGGAGAAGTACGTGGAGAATCTCGAAGTGCTCGTAGGCAAGCTCAAGGCCACCGGCGCGGAGATCATCTGGGCCACCACGACACCGGTCCCGGCGGATTCCCCAGGCCGCATCAAGGGCGACGAACTGATCTACAACGCCGCCGCCGAGAAGGTCATGAAGAAGCACGGAATCCGCATCAACGATCTCTACACCTTCATCCAGCCCAACCTCGAAGTTGCACAGCCCCCCAAGGACGTGCATTTCAGGGACGAGGGAAACGATCTCTTTGCGCCGCACATCGGCGCGGAGATCATGGCGGCGCTGGAGGCCAAGAAGCGGCCGAAGGCGGCCGAGGCGCCTGCCGAAGGGACGAAGGAAACCACCGCGAAGTAAGGGGCGAAAACTGAACACGGGTGGCCGCACCCACATGGGGCGCGGCCACCCAGTTACGCAGGCGCCAGCGCGTGATACGCGGCGACCGCCGCCCCGAGTTCTTCCCGCTCGCGCGGCGACAGCTTGCTCATCAACCCGAGGTCGCTGTAGGTTTGCAGAAGCGACTCCGCCTGCATCCCGCGATAGATCACGTTGGGGTCGATGATCTTGCGATCCATGATGCTCTCGAGAAGTTCCTGGCTATAGGCGGGCTTTGTGGCCGCGGTGGACTGGGTGCCGTACTGGCCAAGGTTGCTGGCAAAGATTCCGGCGGCGCTGAAGGGGAGGAAATCCTCGTAGCGCAAGCCCTCCGCGCGCGCGAAGCCCTTCTCGATCAGCTCGTGGATATCCGTGGTCGCGATCGTTCCCGCGGCGGCGATTCCCTTGGCGGTGGCGGAATAGCGACCGAGGACAAGGCCCTTGCCCAGAAGCTCCGGCAGTGTCCTTGGGAATTCCGCGAATACTGCGGCGCAGGCCGCCAGAAAGGCCGCGTAGTCGCGCTTGATCAGGTCCGGGTCCCTGGTGCGCTCGGCTTCCATCGCGATCAGGCAACGGTCGTAGAGCTCGCGGCCAACGGTGGTCGTGGCATAGAAGCGCTGCTCAATCTCGCCGAAACGCGCCGTGTGCTTCGCGTCCAAGGTTGAGCCGTCGGGCTGCTGGAAAATCACCGGCTCCGTCAGCGCCTTGTAGGAATCCTGGCGGAGCAACACCGGCGTCTCCACCGGCGGTCCCTCCGTGAAATCCTTGAAGCCGGAATGCCTCAGCTTGCTCAGGTCCAGATCGCTCTGGGTCAAGCGCTCGGCAAGACCCGCGGCCAACGTCGTGATGGCGGAATCCGAAACTTCTCCCGCGGCGAAGGACTCGATATCGTCGCTGCCCAGATGGCGGAAATGCAGGCGCATGTAGTCGCGGTCCGCCGCCGTGCGCAGCCACGTCAGCGCGCTCGCCGCGCGGGCCGCGAAGGTCGCCTTGTCGAGCTCGCCAAGACAGAACTTCATCGCCGCCGTGTACAGGTCCATGCACAGCGTGTTCGGCGTCAGGTGGTTGAGGTGATGGCTCTCGAAACACGCGATGTCCGCCGCGATCTTGAAGCCCGCGTCGGAGAGGTCTTGATAGAGCTGGTAGTCGTGGGCGCGCCCCGTCCACCGGAAGATGCGCGCCGTCCCCTCCTTCACCAACTCGTCGCTCTCCGCCTCGCTCAGGCCGCCCTCCTCCTGGTTCTTCAGGATCAGCTCCTTGGCCCGGTCGGAGAACACCTGGCGCTGGGCCAGTCGCTTCTCGATACGCTCGGCGATCTCCGGCGCGAAGTAGTCGACCATCAGCAGCGAGCAGAACACCCGGTGCTCGGGATTCATCGGCGACCGGAACGCCGTCGCGATGATGGGCTGGCTCTTTCCGCCAAGGGCCGTCATGTCATAGAAGTTGTGGGGCAGCATCGCAAACGCGTCGAAGAATCCCGCCACCCATCGGTATTCCTCCCGCGTGCCGATGCGGATCGCACCGTGGCGCTCTCCGCTGGCCTTCTCCAACTGCACCGCAGTCAGCGCGAATCCGCCGTGCTTCTTCGCCAGCAACGCGCAAACCGCCTCGTTCGCAACCCGGTTCACCAACAGCGACTTGTCATACAGCGGCACCTCCCGCCCAAACATCGCGGAGAGCTCGGCAAAGAGCCGGTGCTGCATCCTGGTCTTGTCGGCAAACTTGCGCGTCGGGGTCGAGAGCATGGCGGCGGCCTCCTGGGGAATCGTGACCAGCGGGGGCCATCGCGGCGCCTCGCTTCAACGGCGAGGATGCTGCGCGCGGCGGGGGAGCGATGCAATGCTTTCCCGGTCGCGATTGGGGGAGGTGCGCCCGCATGTCCCTGAAAAAACAGGAGCCATGAAATCCGAGTTGTGGAGCGAACAGGAATATCCGTCTTACTGTCCTGGCGTGGCACCGCCCGCCACGCGCCATCACCCCGAAAAAAAACCGCACCACGGTTCTCCCCGGCAGTTCCGCGATTCCCTTGAAGACCTCGTCGGAGAAGGTGACGCGTGCAACGGCATCGGCGCAAGCAACCCCAACGCCTCGGGGTCGGGGAGCAATTCCACCAAGCCCCCCCCAGCAACCGCACCAACGTCGAGAACGCCCCCCGGAATTCTCCCGGTAGACCCGCGAAAACTGCTCGTCAAACGTATCGAGGGACGCCATCCCGCCCACCGGTCTCCCACTCGTCTCTAGGTCGGCAAAATGGACCGGAGGCGAGGCGGAAGAACAGGCGAAATATGGGCGAAACTTGACTGCAAGCCGCGTAGGGTGAGGCCGCTTCAGCACCTATGGCAAGTGAACAGGCAATTCCTTTTTCCTTGCCCCATTTGCCACTTTCTGCAATGATGAATGTGTGAGAAGAAATTGCTCATACAAGCCACCGAGGCGCTTTTGACCAAGGTCGCGTCCGCCATGTGAGGGAGTTTTCGATGGGCATTCTCACGACCGCCGTCGTTGAAATAATTTGGAAGGAACTTGCAAAGCTGCTAGTCAAAGCCGCGACCGGCAGCAATACAGCCTCAGCCATTGCCGCTGAGCTTGCGGGCGCGGCGGGGAAGAGCCTCGCCCAGAAGATCATCCCGCATTTGGTCGCCGCGTACGTCGGGCCGGTTGAGGATCACCCAGAGTTCCGGAACATGCCGGAGAACGACCGCGAGGCCGTGCGGCTCGAATTGATCGAAACCATGAAGTCCGCGCTCGACCGCGCCGTTCTGGGCCAACCACCTTACAAACTAAAAGAAGTTGTTAGCAGGCTGATCAAACTTCGCGGGCACAAGGGCTCACCCGTCGGTTTCTCTGACGCCGCATCGAGAATGTACCAGCAGGCTTTGGACGCCGCCGTGCACGCCGTCATCAAGATCGCAGAAAGCGCCCCGGAGTGGCACGCCGCCAATGCCGAACAGATTCACGCAAAACTCGACCAGATCGCCGATTCACTCGGCGCAGCGGCCAATTCCCAAACTCAAGTTTTGAGTGTGCTCGACTACGTAGAGAAGTCGATTGCCCAATTGAATGCCAAAGAGTTCAAGGAGCGTCGCGACTTCTTGGAGGTCTACTACCGCGCCATCTGTGAGACACTGGATTGCATGGAGTTGTACGGACTCGACGTGCAGGAGGACAACCCCGCCCGGTCACAACGGCTCTCGGTGGCCTACATCTCTCTCAATCTCACGGCCAAGGGCGAGGAACAAAACCAAGGCTCGCGCTCGTGGGAGTCGGTGCTGGACACGCTGGAGGCACCCGCGAAGGGCCGACTGCTCGTTCGCGGCGACGCGGGTATGGGAAAGACGACACTGCTTCGCTGGGCCGCCATCGCGATCGCGTCGCAGGCAGAGCCCGACCATTGGAAGAAGGGCGGGGCATCCTACGAGCCCGGTCTGGCAGTGGAAGCCAGTCCGTTCGATCCACGCCTCCTCATTCGTGGCGATCGAGCGCGTTCGATTGCCGAAACCTGGCGCGGTAAGGTTCCGCTTCTTGTGATTCTCCGCGAATGCCCGGACGGGAGGTTACCCGACCTTGACCAGTTCCCCAAATTCGTCAGCACCGCCGTCGGCACTCCCCCCTTGGGGTTTGTGCGATGGCTGCTAGATGAGGGCAAGGCGCTGGTGATGATTGACGGGCTCGACGAAGTCCCCACGGGCCAACCGACGAA
>JBBRVX010000254.1:0-6570 GCA_038246475.1 Thermomicrobiales bacterium
CCCGATCGTTCCGCCGCGTCTTCGCGGCGAGCCATCCCCTCGATTTCCGCGATCGTCGCGGCCAGCCGCGCGCGCGGCAGCCGGTTCAGCGACGAAACCCTGGTGCGCGCGGCCCGCGCCGAGATCGAGTTTGTCCGGGAAGCGCTGAAGGCCGGTGAGAACCTCGATCGCGCCGCAATTGAGGAGAGGGTCGTAACCGCCATGCTCGACCTGGAGCGGCCTCGCCTCGCTCCGGTTCTCAATGCCACCGGGGTCATCATCCACACCAATCTCGGACGCGCCCCCGTCAGTCCGGAGACGGGCGCCGCCATGGCCGCCGCGGCGACCTCACCCGTGGCGCTGGAAATTGACGCCGAGCGGAACGAGCGGGGTGGCCGCATGCGCGAGATCTCGGGGTTGCTGCGAGCCCTTACCGGCGCCGAATCGGCACTGATCGTCAACAACTGCGCCTCAGCCGTGCTCCTGGGCCTGGCGGCGACCGCCGCGGGGAAAGGCATCGTCGTTTCGCGGGGAGAGGCGGTCGAGATCGGCGGCGGATTCCGCGTACCGGATGTGCTGCGCCAGTCCGGCGCAAGGCTGATCGAGGTCGGCACGACGAACCGCACCTATGTCCGCGACTATGCCAATGCCACGGACGACCAGACTGCCGCCTATCTGAAGGTGCATCCCAGCAATTTCCGCACGCTCGGCTTTGTGCACGCGGCGACCACGCGGGAGCTTGCGGTCCTGGCGCGAGAGCGAGGGGTGCTATTGCTGGAAGACCTCGGCAGCGGCGCCCTGCTCGATACCACGCGCTTCGGCATGGCTCCCGAGCCCACCCTCACCGCCGCCATCGACGCCGGCGCCGACCTGGTGATGGCGAGTGGCGACAAGCTCCTGGGCGGCCCGCAGGCCGGCATTATCATTGGCCGGGCCGGCGCGGTCGAGCTTGTAGCTCGACATCCCCTGGCCCGCGCGGTGCGCGCCGACAAGACGACGCTCGCCGGCGTCGCCGAAACCTTGCGCCATTACGCGCGGGGCGAGGCGGAAGAACGAATTCCGGTCTGGCGGATGATCGGCGCGCATCCCGCTGCCCTGCGCCAGCGAGCCGAGGCCATCATGGCCATGCTGCGGGCGCACGATATCCGGGCAGGCGTCGAACCAGTGGACTCGACCGTCGGCGGCGGATCGCTGCCGGGCGAAACCTTGCCGAGTTGGGCAATTGTGCTGGGAGTGAACGAAGCCTCCAGCGCCGATCATCTGGCCCGCCGGCTTCGCCTGGGCGATCCTGGCGTCTTCGGCCGCATCGACAACGACCAGCTCGTCCTCGATCTGCGCACTGTGCTCCCGGAGGATGATCTCCGCCTCGGCGAGGCGCTGCTGGCCGCGGGCCAGACTAGTCCAAAGCCGACGCCTTAACCGCCGGAGGCCAATTGCTTCCGTTCGTCGTCGCGGCTGTCTTTGAAGTAGGGACTCCGCTCCGGGTAGAACTGCCGGTGCCGTTCGTAGAGGGCGGCGAGCTGGCTCATGAGTTCGGTCAGCCCTTCCACGTCCTCGGCGCGTTCGGCTTCGGCGATGCCCGCTTGCAACTGCCGCATCAGATAATCCAGCCGTTCCCGGCCCAGCCGAATCAGCGCGCGCCGGGCGTCGCGCTCGATCTGCCCTGGGTATTGCGCCGGTGTCTCGCCCAATCGCGCGAGCAAATCCTCGGCATGGTCGGCGACCGCGTCGTCCAGCCCGGCGACGATCATCTCTGGCGCCATATCCAGTGGGATGGTCGGGTCGCGCAGCACGCGCAGCAACTCCTGGTTGCGGGCGTCGAACAGGTCGTCCGCCGGGACTAAGGGCAAGACATTCGGCGTCAGCGCCCGGTGGCGCAGCAGCAGCGCCAGCAGATGATCTTCATTCGAGGCGCGGACGGCGGAGAGGGGCGGCGCGTTGCGCGAGGCGAGAGGGGAGCTCGATCGAATCGCGGTTCGCCGCAGCTCGCGCAGCACGCTGCTCTCGGGGAGCTGCAGCTTGCGCGCCACGATGCCGGCGTAATGCCCCTGCACGACCTGGTCGCCCGCCGCCTCCAGCAGCGGCACCAGCTTCTTGATGGCCGCCGATTTTGCCTGCGCGTCGTTCATGTCGATCCCGGCCAGCGCCGCCTCGACATAGAAGTCGAGAAAAGGCATCGCCCCGGCGACGACGCCCGGCCATGACGCGGCGTCGCGCCGGATCAGCTCGTCCGGGTCTTTGCCTTCCGGGAGTTGCACGATCGAAATTTGTGTCTTGAAGCGGCGTTGCCAGAGGATCATGGCGTCCGCGCGGGGGCGGAAGGGATTGCGCTCCACGCCAATGGGCGCCAACTCGCGATCGAGCGCGTTGGGGAGCATTTCCAGGGAGCGAATCGTTGCCCCTTGCCCGGCAGCGTCGGCGTCGAGGGCCAGCACGATGTTCCGGCTGAGGCGCTTGACGAGCCCGATCTGCTGCTCGGTGACCGCGGTGCCCATGGCGGCGACCACGTTCTCGTAGCCGAACTGGTGCGCCGCGATGGCGTCCATGTACCCCTCGACGATGACGACCTGGTCCGCCTTCTTGATCGCCTCCTGGGCGAGATCGAGGCCATACAGGAGCGCGCTCTTGTCAAAGATCGAGGACTGTTGCGAGTTGAGATACTTCGGAACGGCGTCGCCCAGGGCGCGGCCGCCGAAGCCGACGGTGCGCCCCTCGCGGGTGCGAATCGGGAAGAGCAGCCGATTCCAGAAACGGTCGCGAATCCCGCCTCCCTCCCGTTCGTGCAGGATGCCGGCCTCCACCCCCATGGCCGGGTCCACCCCGCGCTGAGCCAGGTACCGACCTAGCGCGTCTCCGTCCGGCGCGAAGCCAAGTCCGAATCGCTCGGCGATCTCGAGCGAGACGCCTCGTTGCTCCAGAACCTGCCGGCCGGTCGCGCCGGGCGCCGTATTACGCAACACGTTGCTGTAAAACGCGGAGGCCATTTCGTTGAGCTCGATGAGCCGGTGGCGATGGGCGTCGACCTCCGGCGGCAGCGAGGGGACGTTGCCGAGCTCCACGCCAGCGCGGCGGGCCAACTCCTGCAGAGCGTCGCGGAACTCGACGTGTTCGACGCCCATGTAGAAGCTGAAGATGTCGCCGCCCCGGCCACAGCCGAAGCAATGAAAGTTGCCCGAATCGGGAAAGACGATGAACGACGGGGTCTTCTCCTGATGGAAAGGACAAAGGCCTTTGTAGGAGCGTCCCGTTTTCTTGAGCTGGACGTACCCCGAAACGAGCTCGGCGATTTCAGTGCGGTCGCGAACCTCGGCAACGGCATCCCGGGCCATACAGATGGCACTCCTCCGGGGCACTCCATCCCCGATTGCGTACATGGACGGCGGGGGCTTGCGTTCTCGACGATGGGACCGCTGCCAACTGGTTTGAGCTCCCACTGGAGCGGCCCCGCCATGGCAGACGCGGGTCCTTCAGAACAGCGGGTTGCATCTTCGCGGGATGGAATGGATTGTACTCGGCCTACCAGCGCCGGCACAGCGTCCTACCCGATCACATCCATGGCGGCCAGGCTCGAGAGCAACCGCTTCGCGCCGTGACGCACGAAGTCAACGGCGATCTCCTGATCGCCTCCCCGCTCATTGGCCTCGCGCACGGTCCCTTCGCCAAACTTGGCGTGAAACACCCGCTGCCCCACCTGATACGTGGCGGCGGGCGGCGCTGGCGGCTTCACCGGCGCGGCCGCGATGGAAAGCTCGCCGCGGGCCTTCTCGCGCAGACTCGGCTTGGCCCCTGGCCGCAGCGCGCCCCGCCGGCCCAGCGTGCGCAGCAGGTGGTCGGGGATCGACTGCAGGAATCGCGACGGCACGGAATAGTTGAAGCGGCCATACGTGGCCCGCGAGCTGGCGTAGGTCAGGTAGAGCAGGCGCTCGGCCCGCGTCATTCCGACGTAGAAGAGGCGCCGTTCCTCCTCCAGTTCTTCCGGCTTCAAGTGCTCGTTCTCCACCGCGCGGCTGATCGGCAACAAGCCCTCCTCGACGCCAGTGACGAAAACGACCGGGAACTCGAGTCCCTTGGCCGAGTGCAGCGTAATCAGGGTGGCCCGCCCCCGTTCATCTGCCTGCAGGCTATCGACATCAGCCACCAGGGCTACCCGCTCCAGATACTGGGGCAGCGTTTCCCAGGCCGGATTGTCGCCTAGCCGTTCCACCTCCGAGCGCAGCTCGAGCAGGTTCGCCCAGCGGTCGAGATCCTCTTCCTCGGTGCGATCGAAGGTGTTGGCGTAGCCGGTGCGATCGAGAATGGCGTCGAACAGGGCGGTCAACGAGGCGTCGGCGGCGAGCTCCTGCAGCTCCTTGATGACGGCGCCGACGCGTTTCGCGGCGCTCTGCGCCGTGCCGCTGAGCGCGGGCGCCGTGCCGCCGCCATGTCCCGCCACCGCCAGGAAGCCGTCCAGCATCGAATGCCGCTCGCCAGCGGCCCACTCGCGGATCGTTTCCAGCGCGCGTGGTCCCAGCCCGCGACCCATCGGCAAGTTGCCGATTACCCGCTCCAGGGCGACGCTGTCCGCCGGGTTGTGCAGCAGGCGGAGCATGGCCAGGACATCCTTGATCTCCTTGCGCTCGTAGAAGCGAACCCCGCCCACCACTTGATAGGGGATGCCGCGCAAGCGGAGCGCTTCCTCGATGGCCCGGCTCTGGGCGGTCGTGCGGTACATGATGGCCACGTCGTCGTACGCGACACCGGCGATCTCGCCCATCCGCTTCACTTCGTCGGCAATGAACTGGGCTTCGTGTGCCTGGTCCGAGAGCTCGCGCAGCACGATCGGCTCACCGTCGTCGTTGTCGGTGCGCAGGCGGCGGTCAATGCGCGCCACATTCTCCCGGATCACCCGATCGGCGGCCTCGACAATGCGCGCCGTGGAGCGGTAGTTCGTTTCCAGGTGAATCTGCCGCGCGTCCGGGTAATCCTTTTCGAAATCGAGGATGTTGCGAATGTCGGCCTGCCGCCAGCCGTAGATCGACTGGTCGGGATCGCCAACGACGAAGAGATTGCGATGGCGCTCGGCCAGTGCTGACACCAGAACGTACTGGACCCGGTTGGTGTCCTGATACTCATCGACCAGGATGTGCTGGAAGCGTTCCTGATACCGTTCGAGCAGATGCGGCGCGGCCTCGAAGAGGTAGATCGGCTGGGCCAGCAGGTCGTCGAAATCGAGCGCGTTGGCCCGGCGCAGCAGGCGCTCGTATTCCTTGTACACCCTGGCGATCACTTCCTCGTCGTAGGTCGCTGCCAGGTTGCGGGCCTCGTCGGGAAGCACGAGCTGGCTCTTGGCCGCCGAAATGCGGCCCAGCACGCGGCGGGGCTGATAGGCCTTGGGATCGATGCCCAGTGCGACGAGCGCCGCCTTGGCAATATCGCCTTGGTCGGCGCTGTCATAAATCGAGAAGTTCGGCAGAATGCCCAACCGATCGGCCACCACCCCCGGGTTCTCACGCAGCAATCTGGCGCCAAAGGAGTGGAATGTGCCCATCACGACGCCGTCCAGAGGCCGCCCCTGCCGCAGGTTCTCGATGCGCGTGCGCATTTCGCGCGCGGCCTTGTTCGTGAAGGTCACCGCCAGAATGCGGTCACCCGGCACCCTGGCGACTTCCATCAGGTAGGCGATGCGATGCGTGAGGACCCGTGTCTTACCAGAACCTGGCCCCGCCACGACGAGGACTGGGCCCTCAATGGCCAGCACCGCCTCGCGTTGCTCGTTATTCAGCCCGGTGAGAAAATCCTGGGCGGCAGTTGAAAGAGGGGCATCCACGAGTGGCGGTCAGCTCCGCGAAGAGACAAGGCCCGCGTACGAGGGGCGATCGGAAGTCTAGCATTTGCCCAGTTCGGCGCGGCTCGAACCGCAGCTCCAGCCCGCGATGTTTGACGCTCTCTCGCCATGGCGGGTACCATCGTTTGACGCCTGAGCCGACGTAGCTCAGCGGCAGAGCAAGGGACTCATAAGCCCTTGGCCGGAGGTTCGATTCCTCCCGTCGGCACCACACCTTGGACCCACTGATCAGCACCGAAAGCCCCAGGGCCTCCGCCATGACCCCCCCCGCCGTTCGCCCGCGCGGCGGGACCGATCGCGCTACGCCGAACGGTCTGGAGCAAAGACTTCTTGCTCGCGCCCGGCGTCAAGGATTCGATCGGGGAGCCAGCATCGTCGTTGGCTTCTCGGGCGGTCGCGATTCGCTGGCCCTGGCAGCGGCGCTCCGCCGCACGCGGGAAGTTCTCGGGATCGAGCTCCTGCTTGTGCACGTCGACCATCGACTCCGCCCATCCTCGGCGGATGACGCCATCCAGGCGATGACGCTCGCGGAGGCGCTTGGCATCGCGGCGGAGATCATGCCCGTGATCGAACACCCCACGAGCACGCATCCCGGCGTCGGCGTGGAAGAGGCCGCGCGCCGGGAACGCTATCGCCTCCTTTTCGCGGCTGCCGCGGCAAGAGATGCCGCGGCTGTGGCGACCGCTCATCACGAGTCCGACCAGGCGGAAACCGTGGTGTTGCACCTGCTGCGGGGCAGCGGCATTCATGGCGCGGCGGGCATGGCC
>JBBRVX010000255.1:0-6563 GCA_038246475.1 Thermomicrobiales bacterium
CAGCTTTCGGCGACCGTCACCGGCCGGTTCCCCGCCGCGGCCGCGCCAGCCAGCCCTAAGAGGGCGATGGAATCCTCTTCCGCCAGCGCGTAGCACTGCGTCAGCGAGTGCACGCGGCGGGGATTGTCCGGCGCGGTGACGACGGCCAACGTGGCGGGATCGACCGGCGCCACCTCCGGCCGGCCGAGCACGGCATCCCAGGTGACTTTCACCGCCGCGTCGCCAAGCGTCGAGGTCTCGATGCAAAGCGCGACATCGAGCCGCCCCAGATCGAGCTCGGCGCAGAGCGCGGCCAAGGCGCGTTCGGCGGCGTTGGCGGCTGCCTCGTCGCCGTCCTCCCCGGCCGCCACGGTAAAGGTGGCCGGAGCGGGAAAGACGTAGGCGGCGGTCTTGCGCACGACCGCGCGGGCATAGTTGAAGGTGAGGCGGGTGTCGCCCCGCCGCGGGCGGCCGAGCCACTGCGCTCCTTCGTAAAAGGCCAGCGCTTCGGCGTAGCGGGCAAAGCGGGCCCGATCCTCGGCCGAGAGGAGACCGGGCGGCCAGGCCAGGGCGGAGCCAGGATTCGTGACAGGGAGCATTGGGGGTCCTTTCGAGTCGTGAGTCGTGAGTCGTGAGTCGTGACACGGCCAGACGGCCAGAGAGTGAGAGAGAGCGAGCGTGCGTGGCGCAACAGTTGGCGCGAAACGGCGTTAACTTCAGCAGACGCCGCGTGGGCGCGGCCGGGAGCGCGATGCTGAACCTGACGCCGAGCGACATCGATGACGAAGCCGGGGATGGCGACAACGCGCTGATCGTCGCCGCGCAGGCGGATCGGCGGGCGTTCGCGCCGCTCTACGAGCGGTACGTGACGGCGATTTACCGCTATTGCTTCCACCGGCTGGGCAATCGCGACGCGGCGGAGGACGCCACCAGCCTGATCTTCACCAAGGCGCTGACCGCGCTGCCGCGCTTCACGCCGGGGGGCGGCTCGTTTCGTTCATGGCTCTTCGTGATCGCCTACACCATGGTCGCCGACGACTTCCGCCACGCGCGGCCAACCGTCCCCTTACCAGAGATCGATCTCGCCGCCACGACGCCGGGACCGGAGGCCGCGGCCATCGAAGAGATTCAGCAGGCGGAGCTGCACCGGCTCCTGGCGGATTTGCCCGATGGGCAGCGTCAGGTTCTGGAGCTGCGGTTGAGCGGGCTCAGCAGCCCGGAGGTAGCGCGGCTGCTCGGCCGGAGCCCGACCGCCATTCGCAGCTTGCAGTTCCGCGCCGTCGAACGTCTGCGCTCATCGTTGCATGCCCCCTCTTTCAGCCTGGAGATGTCTCATGGAAACGAGTAAGACGATCCGCGCCCTCCAACTCGACCTCGCCCTCGGCCGCATCCAGGACGGCAGGGGGCCAGAGGTCGCGCTCGATGCTGACATGGCGGAGACGCTGCGTCATCTGCATGCGCTCGCCGCGCGTCCCGTTCCCGATTCTGCGTTCGTGCATCGCCTCGGGCAGCGGCTCGTCGAAGAGGCCACCACCGCGGAGCGCATCGATCAGGCCAAGCCTGGGATGCTTAACGGACACGCTCGTCCGGCACCTGCGCTTCCCCTCCATGTCCCTCGCCCACAACCACGTTACTGGTGGCGGCGCCTGGAGATCGCCGCGGCGATGCTCGTCATCGCGGTTCTTGGCGGCTACTTCGCCCTCCTTGGGTATGGCCGTCCTGATTCTGGTCAGCAGCAACCTCCGTCCAGGATCGTCGCCAATCAATCGGCCGAACATGTGGAGCCGGTGCAGATCCGGATCGATACGCTTCTCCTCGAAGCGCCAGTCAAGCGCCGCTCAACCGTTGTGAGCCCAACAGCGGCGCCCGGCGCCGATGTCAGCCTTGCTCTGGTCTGGAAAGATGGCGAGCGTGTCTTGGCGCCGGTCCCGAGCGACAACTGGGCCGCCAGTTGGCATGATGACCTGGCGGATTTGAACGACGGCGGCAACCTGGTCCTAAGTGCTGGCACGCCTTTCTGGTCATCGATGCCTGCGCTTTTCGATAGATTGCCTGACCTGGAGACAGGTGATCGGATCGACATTACCGGCGCTGACGGCCGGGAGTATCCGTATGATGTCGAATGGAAACGGACGTTTGTGGCGTCCACCGACGACCAAAATCAGGAGATCTACGGTCCCACCGGCTCTGAAAGCTTGACACTGATTACCGGCACGGGCGATGTCGATCACACCACCGGTCGCTATGCCGACGTTCTCGTCGTTCGCGCGCACCAGGTGGAGGTCAGCCCGCCACGTCCGGATGGCGCCTCCCCAGTGCAATTACGGATCGACGCGATTGGGGTCGATGCGCCGATCGAAAGCAGTCAGCCCAGCGGCGACGATGTCGCCACCCCCGCGGCTGACATCGGGACCGTCGGTTGGCGGGACGACAAACCGATCGCCGTCCCGGAGCCGCCCCGCCCCTGGGACATCGCCTGGCAGGACGATTCTCCCGCTCCCGGCGATGGCAGCAACGTGGTGCTGCGCGGCCACCTCGACGATTGGGATACCGGGAATGCGGTCTTCGGGGATCTAAAAGAGCTGACCGAAGGCGACCGCATCGACGTTACGCGCGACGACGGCGACGTCTTCGCCTACGCCGTGGAGTGGTCCCGCCGCTTCCCGATCGACGCCGGGGAGGATGCGCTCCGCGACATCCTCGGCCCGACGACCGGAGAGAGCCTGACGCTGATGACCAGCGCGGGGGCCTTCGACATGGAGACGATGAACTACCCGGAGGTGCTGATCGTCCGCGCCCGTTTCCTGGGCTCCACCTCCCTGCGCACCGTCTTCGTGCCCGACCCGCGGGAGTGTCAAACTGGACCGCGAACCGTTGCCATGCTCGAAGCCGCCGCGACGAGGGTTCGCCCCGCGCCGCGCCCGGAGCCGAGCGCAACGGCCGTTGCGGACCAAACAGGTTCAGCGGTCGACGCCGCGACCATGAATGCGGTCATCGCCACCGAGCGCGAGCTGGTGGCCTGCCTCAACGCCAGCGACTCTCTGCGCACCTACGCGCTCTACACCGACGCGGGGCTCGACCGGCTCATGCAATGGGTCTCCCCCCTTTCCGAGACTACTGATCTGACACTTGAATGGGCTCCGGACTTCTCTTACTTGAACACCCCAACGCCCCCGCGTCCCGAAAGCGAACGGCTGGCCCTCAGCGCCGTCGATGATGTGCGCCGCCTCCCGGACGGCCGCATCGCGGCGCTGGTGACGATCGGGCCAGGCAGCGCCGACATCTTCGGGGTGCCCACGGATGTGCCGGTGCTCCATATCTTCGCGCCGGGGGAGCGCCTGCTCATCGACGAGTTCATCGTTCCGGACCTCCCCACGCGTACGGGGTCGTAATGCTTGGCGCTGGCCCTCATCCCCGGCCCTTCTCCCACTGCGGTGAGGAGAAGGGTGTGCTGACGTCGAAGGTCGTTACTTAACGAAACGGCATCAGGCGGAAACACTCCCCTCTCTCAGCGCACTGGGAGAGGGGCTGGGGGTGAGGGCCAGCGCCTCAGAACAGCCGCGATCTGCCACCCGTCAGCGGCGAGCGCGCCACCTCGGCCAGGGTGTCCAGCAGCAGGGGGTAGTTCGTTTCCGCCGCGTAGTGCGTCGCCGCGCGCTCGCGGCCCCGCTCGCCCATGGCCGGCAGTTGGGCCCGGTTCTCCAACGCCCAGTTCATGCGGTCGGCCAGCGGCTCCGCGCGGTCGGCCTCGATCAGGAAGCCGCCCACGCCATCCTCGATCATCTCCGGAATCGCCCCGACGCGCGTCGAGATGACCGGCACCCCGGCGGTCATCGCCTCGATCACCGCGTACGGCGAATAGTCGAAGCGGGTCGGAAAGACGAAGAGGTCGAAGCCGGGCAGCACCGAGGTCATCAGCTCCACCCAGGGCACTTCCGTGCGGACATCGACGTTGCGCATCCCGCTCACGCCGCGTGGCGGATCGTGCGTCACCAACGTCAGATGGGCCAGATCGGCGAACTGCTCCTGATGCACTTTGAGCAGCAGGTCGCCCCCCTTGCGAATGAACCCATTGCCAATGAACCCCAGCTTCAGCAGTTCATCCCCATGGTGCGCGCCATTGCCGTTCAGCACGTGGTGGCCGTTCGGACCATGTCCATTCACGTGGCGCCCATTGGCGTGACCATTCTTGCCATTGGGAGCGGCGTGCCCGTTGCTTCTGGCATGGCCATTGGACGAGAAGCAATGGCGATTGCCCGTGACCGGCGGCGGCAGGGTCACCCCATTGCGCACCACCCGCACCTTCGAGGCGGAAATGCCGTAATCGTCGATGACCGAAGCGGCCGCCCAATCCGAGAAGGAGACGACCAGATCGCAGCGATTGAAGATGCGGCGCTCCAGATCGAGCACGGCCCGCAGCAACGGCGAATTGCTGTAGCGCGATTCCTGAAAAGCGAGCTTCCAGGTGAGGTCGATCGAGACCGCCGTCGGCACCTGCTTCGGCAGATCGAGAATGCTGGTGGCCGCCGTCTGGGTGTGGATGTAGACGAGATCGAGCTCGTCCGGGTCGTACTGGCGCAGCAGAAAGCGGACCTGTTGCCGCTTGAACTGAAAGACCCACCAGGTCCAGAAATCGAGCCCACCATCGCGAAATGGCAGTAGATGGTACTTCCCCAGCCACTCGGCCAGCTCGTCCATCCAGTAGAGCCGGATCAGGGTGGGATCGAAGCGAGGATCGGGGTCGAGATGCTCCTCCAGAAAGCGGTGGTGCGTCTTGTGACCCATGCCATATTCAATAAAGAAGAGGGAACGGGCGGCGTCCACAGTCGGAGCGGCCGACGACAGCTCCTTGACCTCCGCTCGCACTCGACCCCTCCCTCAAAAGGTCGCTTTGCAATGCGATAGAGAGTAGCGCCTTTGCCACTTCCGCCTGCCGCACGCAACACCCCCGGCTGGCTTGCGGCCGGAAGCACCCGCTCATATTCACCATTTCCGCCAAGGGACGCAATTTCGCCCTCCGGCACTATACCCCGAAACGGGGGAAGGCATATCCATTGTCACAACATTTCGCGGCTTTCCTCCCGATTGCCGGTGCGGTCGGTTGCGCCCGTCATCCTTCAGCGCAGCTTCGGCATTGTCGAGACATGGCGACCTTGCCGCGGGAGAGCGGCTGCCCTCCCGCGCGGGTTTGTGGGGCCGGCAGCGCGTGACGCCGCGGTGTTTGCGCTCCGCCGGCCGTTCCCTGTGCGGCGGCGATGGATCGATGTCGGGCTACGAATGAGGCAAGGTGACGGTACGCCTTCCCCTTCACCGATCATTCATTGCCCATGACCCTGGTGCGGCGGACCGGGGATCGATCACCATGACCGGAGGTGAAGCGATTGAATAGCACACTCGACAACCCGGTCGGGACGGAGTTGCATCGTGCGATTGGGAATGGAACTTGAAGGCTTCGGGAGAGTCCCGAAGCCTTCCCGCGTTCTTCCTACCGTGGTCGAAATCAGTCTGCGAGAACCGTGCGTGCCTTAGCCGCCGCATCCGTTTGGGTCGTTGTCGCACTCGTTCAGGCAATAGCTACCCCTGCAGCCGACGGCACCGGCGTGGCAGCAGGTGTCGCCGCACTGCAGCACTCCACTCGGGCACTTGCAGGCGCCGCCGTCGCAGCTCTGGCCGAACGGGCAGCACTTGCTGTTGCAGCAGATGCTGCCCGTACACCGTGGCTCGCAGGCGCCGGTGGTGAAGTTGCACCGTTCACACTGTCCGGTGTCGCATAGCCCGGGCACCTCCGAGCACTGGCCGTTAACACAGGTCCCACACCCGCCACACTCGTCCTCATTGCAGCATCCACCTAGCGGCACACAACTGCCATTCGGACAAGTGCGCTCGGTGTAGGGACAGCAACTGCCGCCGGAAATGCAGCCGCCACCACATTTCTTCTCGCCGGGGCAACATTCCCCCGGCCCCGCGCACGAGCGACCGCAGTCGACCGCGTTTTTGGGACAGTCGTGCTTCTTCTTGTGCTTCTTCTCTTCTTCTTCCTGGCCTCGGTTTCGCCGAGTCCGAGCAGGCCGAGCACGAGCCCGACCGAGCCCCCGCTCAGCGAGCGGACGGCCAGGCGACGAGTGGTCGGCTCGCCGAAGCGTTTCGCCAGTGCGTCGAAGCGGTTTCCGTCCATTGCGGCGCCTCCCTGGTCGTCCAGCGCGCCATCCGGGCCACAGAAGTCATGCATACGGTAGCGCGGACTTCATACTACCGGTTCCCCGCGGCTCGTGCGGCATCATCGTGGGCAGCGTGATGCGTGGATCATGACCACTCTACCCATTTCAACGATGGAGGTTGACCAGAAGTTTCGCATCGGGTCGCGTCTCGTTGCTGCCGGAACGCCGCCGGCGTGGTGCGTGTGGCACAGGGACAGGTGACTACCAGTGACCCACGCCACCGTTTATAGCCCGTCACCCATCACCCTATCACCCCATCACCCTATCCCCCTCGTCTACGGCAAAATCCCCTCCAGCCGCGACACACCCTGGTCGCGGAAGAGGGCCAGGCCGGCGTACCACTTGATGCGGTGGCGGGTGGCGTCC
>JBBRVX010000256.1:0-6463 GCA_038246475.1 Thermomicrobiales bacterium
CCGCCGCCTCGGTATCCGCCTGGGAACTGACCGAAACGTATTCTCCAGCCGCCATCGACATGGTTCCGGCGACCAATCCTGTCGCGCCAGCTATAAGGATTTGGGCGCTGGTGGCATGGGCTGCCGCGACGCCGACGATTAGACTGGCGGTCGAAACGACACCGTCGTTTGCGCCGAGAACGGTCGCACGCAGCCAGCCGATGCGGTCCGTCCGATGGTTTTCCCGGTGAAGCATCCCGTTCCTCACTTTCCGACCGCGGCGGTCTGGTTGGATTGCGATTCCTTCGCGTCGCCCGCCGCGCCGCGCACGTGCATCGCGGCCGCGATATAGACGGCGGCTAGAATGGTGAAGATATAGGCCTGCACCATACCGGTCAAAAGCCCGAGTAGCGTCATGACGATCGGAAAGATGAGCGGCGTGATGGTGACGAGGATCGCGACGATCATCGCGCCGCTCATCATATTGCCAAACAGGCGGACGGCCAGAGCCAGCGTACGAGATAACTCGCTGATGACATTGAAGGGGAGCATGATGTAGGTCGGCTTCAGGTAGGACTTTAGGTAGTCAATCAATCCTTGATCCTCGATGCCGAAGAGTGGCACAGCGACGAACACGCAGAGAGCGAGCGCAATGGTGGTGGACAGAGAACCGGTCGGTGTCTCATACCCGGGAATGATCGTGCAGAGACTAGCCATGGCGATGAACAGAAAGAGCGTGCCCAGAAATGCCAGATATTTCCTCGGGTTGGCCAAACCAACCTCCTCGATTTGCTTCATGATTCCCAAAACAATGATCTCCACAAAGTTCTGCCAGCGCGAGCGATCCAGATCGACCGAGAGTTTTCTCGTAATGACCTTCGAGCCGACGGCGAGCAACAGCATCAGCCCCCACGTGAACACGAGCGTGGCGTTGAGTTTGAAGTATCCATACTGCCAGTATACAATTTCGTCAGGACTAAGGCGCATGGATGGGCACCTCCTCTGGACCAGCAGACAGTTCCCTCCGCGGCTTCGTCAGCCGCACCACTAGGATCCGGGCCGCCACAAAGCCGAGAAGACAAGGGATCAGCCGATGCCACTGTCCCTGGGCGACGAAATAGAAACCGGCAAGGACGATGCTCGACCGCAGCAACATGCTGCCGAGAAACCAATAGACCGGTTGGCTTGATAGCATTGCCCTGCGAGTGGCCCACCAAAGCCCGCCGAAGAAGAGGGCTCCAAGCGACAGCCCAGCCACGAGCGACAGCAGTAAGCCTATCATCTCATTCATCGTCGTTCTCCTCGTTTTCCCTCATCGATCTGTCCTGGTCTGAAACCCAATGCCAGGCATTCAGACAGCCGAGCACCAGGCCGATCATGAGAAGCATCAGCGTCCAGGAATGGCTTCCCGTATGGCGCTTGTCCAACCAGATGCCGAGCGCCGTTCCCAGGAGGGTCGGAACGACAATCGACCAACCGATCAGCCCCATCATCCCCAAGCCAAACCACACCCCCGACCCGGGATTTCGGCGCGCCCTCAGTTTACGTCTCGTCTTTGCCGCAACCTCGCGCCTGAATTCATCCTTATCGCCGACTCCCTTTATGCTCGGTTTGCTATTCATGGTGATACCTCGCCAATCGACCGATGAATCCGGTCTCCACCTTTTTCATCACGGCACGGACCTCCTGTTCGCCTTGGTTCAGGTCATTGTACTCCCGATCAACGGCATCGCGCAGTTCTCCGAGGTCCGTTCCGCCGATGGCGTTGCGAACAGAAACGAGCACATTCGGACCGGACTTGATGAGAATCCCTTGATCGACGGCGACGCAGGTCTCGGCCTCGCCTTCGCATTCGAAGATCAGGATCCCCGGCGCGAGCGCCGCAACATAGTCCAGCCGATGCGGTAAGAGCCCGAACGAGCCGTGGCGGCTCTCCGCGACGATGCGCGAGACGCGCGCCCTCTCCGCGAAGATTTGAAATGGCAGGAGAATTCTAAGATTCATGAGCGACCATTGCGTCATGCGCGGGCTCCTCCTGATTCCTGGATTCGGGTTTCGGATCCGCTTCTTCCGCCGTCTTCGGCTTTTCCTTCACTTCGCTGATTGCTCCGATCATATAGAGCGCACTCTCGGCATGGTCCTTGAACTCATCGCGAAGGATGCGTTCGCAACCATCGAGCGAATCCTCGAGGCTGACCAGCTTTCCATCCAGGCCGGTGAACTGCTCGGTCGTGAAAAAGGGCTGGGTCAGAAAGCGTTCCAAGCGGCGCGCGCGGCCAACCACGTTGCGATCCTCCGGAGAAAGCTGCTCCAGGCCAAGCATGGCGATGATATCCTTGAGCTCTCCGTATTGGGCGAGTGTCCGGCGGATTTCCTGCGCCAGTTCATAGTGTCTCTTGCCGACAACGCCAGGTGTTGCCATTTTCGAGTTGGATTGAAGGGGATCGATGGCCGGATAGAGACCTTCGCTGGCCCTCTTGCGAGAGAGGACGATCGATGCGGAGAGGTGTGAGAACGTGTGGACGGCGGCAGGGTCGGTGAAATCATCCGCCGGCACATACACCGCCTGGATTGACGTGATGGCTCCCGTGTCGGTGTTTGCGATGCGCTCCTCCAGAGAGGAAAGTTCGGTGCCCATGGTGGGCTGATATCCCAGGCGGGAGGGCATTCGTCCCATCAGCCCCGACACCTCCATGCCGGCCTGAATGAAGCGGAAGATGTTGTCGACGAGCAGCAGCACATCGCGATGCTCGTCGTCCCGGAAATACTCCGCCATTGTCAGAGCAGCCTGTCCCACTCGAAACCTGCTGCCCGGAGGTTCGTTCATCTGGCCAAAGATCATGACCATGTGGGGTAGCACGCCGGCTTCCTTCATTTCGCGGTGGAGTTCCTCGCCCTCCCGGCATCGTTCGCCAATTCCGCAGAATATGCTGACCCCCTGATGCTGGCCCATCATGTTGTGAATCATTTCGCTGAGCAGCACGGTCTTGCCAACACCCGCGCCGCCGAAGAGCCCCGCCTTGCCTCCGCGCTCCAGCGGCATGAGCACATCGATAAGCTTAATGCCCGTCTCGAAAATCTCGGACTTCGTGGACCGATTCGCCAGCGGTGGCGGCGCGCGATGCACGGAACGCCATTGCACATCGGTCAACGCCGTTCCGCGGTCGATGACGTTGCCGAACACGTCGAACATCCGGGAGAGAATCTGCTTCCCAACCGGTGCCTTCAACGGCCCGCCCGTATCCTCCACCGACATTCCACGTGCGAGGCCATGCGTTGGTGTCAGCGCAATGCCTCGAACAGTTTGTGCATCCCGGTGTGCCAACACTTCGATGACAATGCGTCCGTTTTCGCCTGTGTGCAGCACTGAGTAGATCGGTGGAAGCTGGCTCTCGAACCGAACGTCCACAACGCTCCCTCGTACGGAAACGACGCTGCCGATGTTGGCGGGGTTGGTGGAGCCCTTCATCTCTGTCCCCCGATCGTCGGTCCATCGGCGCCGGCATTCCGATCACAACCCAAGCAGGCGACGATCGTTTCGATCACTCGCTTCGTCTCCTCCGGGTCTCTCACCTGGATCGACACAACGCCCGCTTTCCTGGCGGGATAGTCGTTCCCACCAGGAAACAGCGCATCCCCCACAAATACCATCTCTTGGATGGCAACATCTAGCGTGTCGCTCAGTTTTCGAATCCCATAGGCTTTGTCGATGCCCGACTTGGTGACATCTATCGATGTCATGCCGCCCAGGCGGACGGAAAACTGCGGGATGAGATCATCAAGGGTCGCCTTGATCTTCTTGCGCTTGGCGAAGTCGGGATCCCACGTCCTTCTTTCTTCGATGGGTGCCAGCTGCCCCAGCGCAGAGAAAGTAACCTGGCTTCCCCGGTCTTCCACGACCTCGCCCCAGACTCGTTTGGCTGCGAAGCCTGACGAGGCAACCGCCTGATTGAACGCGTTGCGGATTTGCTCCTTCGCCGCGGGAGTGAAGTCCTCCGAGTAGAGTAGCTTCCAGGCCGACTCGTAACGATAGAACTTCGTTCCGCAGGTGGGAAGAAGAGATAGATTCCCAAGTCGTCCGTCGTGTGGAAGATGGGGGAGGATCTGTTTCTCGAATTGTGGCCAGCTGCCGCCGGAGATGATCGCCACTTTCTCAAAGGCGAGAAGGGCGCCCAATAGCGCAGCCATTTCGGCATCGAGGGGAGCTTTGCTTTCCGCGAGTGTACCATCCAGGTCAAAAACGATGAGCTTCTTCATGGCGTCAGGTACCCCCGGGCTGCGACCGAATCTGAGACTCGCGCGCCGCCTCGCGGTTCACCGGGCTCGGGCGGCAGGATCACTCCGCCTTCGTTTTCCCATCGATCGATTGCCCGTCGCCTCATGGCCTCGATGCCGGTTTCGCGTGTGCATGGCTCCGCGGGCCGTTTATCGCTCCACTCGCGAATCAGCGGCAAGACTTCCATGTCGTTCTCATGCTCCCCGATAGGATCGAATTCCAGCATTTCGCGCACGGACTCCAAGGCGGTGTTGATCTCCGCGCGGTCCTGAGCATAGTCGAGCGTGCGATCGGCGATATCGGCGATCCACCGCACTTGTTGGCTAATCGCTCGACGCCGGTCCGGCCTGGCCGTTAGGGCGGCGATGGTTTGAAGACCTCCGAGCATTCGCCGCATGACGGCAACATTGCCCTTGGAGTTGCTGCGAATCTGGTCAAACGCTTCTGCCAACAATCCGTCATAACTCAGGGCCTTGGCGATCACCCGCAAATGTCCATCCTCGTGGCGGTGCAATGATGGCATGGGTCGCGGCGCTAGGCGCGCCATGATCGCCGTCAAGTAGTCGACGCACATTACGGCCGTCGTGGTGTCGTTGACCCCGGGCGATAGGGCCCTCATCGCGATATCAACGATTTGTCGAATGCCAAATTCTATGTCCTGCTCGATCGTGCGGTGGCTGCTGATGTCGAAGGCCGCCAGCAGGGCTTTGATCGTCTTATTGTTCGGCGGCTCTTCCATCGCGAGAGAGAAAAGGACGGTGTTCTGAACAGTGAACTGGCCGATGCCACGTTCCATTCGCACGATTGTCTTTTGTTCGCGCGCCACGGACAGGAGCGCATCGGTGTCCACGTTTAGAATGTACCCGTTGCGAGCAGACAGGATGGGGTGCCAACTCCGCTCGCCAAGCGGGTGAATGATGGAATCGTCCAACTCCACTTCCGGTTCCTGTCCAAGCTTTTCAGGAAACAGGCGGTCCATGGCTGCCATGGTTTCGTAGGCAACTGACGCGATGATGCTGGAAGCCTGAATCGAAGAGGCAATGTGATGGATAAAGAAGATGAGGGTTCCCACCCCACCGAGCGCCAGTACGAAGCCAAAAAAGACCGCCAGGCTTGGAACAAACGCGCCCTCGTCGCCGCTGCGAATCGAGCGCAGAACGATTAGACTATAGGTGAAGATGCCGGCGAATATCCCGAGCACGACCTGCGTTTCGCGGCTACGCATGAAATTCCGCAGAACACGTGAGGTATATTGGGTGGAAGCCAATGCCAGAACCATCAGGATCATGGAGAACGAAACGCCCACCACGGTCATCATCGAGCCCGCAATCGTTGACATCATTCCGCGAGCGCCCTCGGCCCCCGACCCAAACAGCCGCGGCCATTGACCGAGCCATTGTCGGCTGGCCGTGGAGTCTGCGCCAATCAGAACCGCCGCAAGAGCAATACTGACCAGGACGATGATCGAAGGAACGAACCAGAAGTTGGATCGCAGATCGTTCCAGAATTTCTGGATTCTATTCATAGATCAATAGAACCAGATTGGATTTGAAGTCTTTCAGGGACTTCCACCGCCCTGTCATGGGCGCGTCGCCACTGTCGAGTGAGCAGAGCGCCGCCTCCAGCCATCCATCAGCCGATAAACGACACGCTCGGGGGACCGCCTGCATATTCATTATGAGCTACTCCACTTCCAATTGCGTATCTCCGGCATATCCAAGCCATGCTCGTCGATGAAGCGTTTGTGTTCAACGAGCTTATTCTGGAGCCCGCTTTTCAGCTGGATGCCCCTTTCGCCCGTCTGAGGCAGGCGATCGATCGTGTCCATCACCAAATGGAAGCGGTCGAGCTGATTCAGGACTGTCATGTCAAATGGGGTCGTGATTGTGCCCTCCTCCTTGTAGCCGCGAACGTGAATGTTGTGATGGTTGGTCCGCCGGTATGTGAGACGGTGAATCAGCCAAGGATAGCCGTGGAAGGCGAAGATCACATGCTTGTCCTTGGTGAAAAGTGCGTCGAAGACCTGATCGCTCAGACCGTGCGGATGCTCGCTCTGCGGTTGCAGTTTCATCAGATCAACGACGTTGACGACACGGACTTTTAGGTCGGGGAGATGCTTGCGCATGATGGAGACGGCGGCCTTTGCTATTTATAATACCTGCTTGCTTTTTTTTTCATTTTTAATTAATCTTTTCTATAGCATAATTA
>JBBRVX010000257.1:0-6452 GCA_038246475.1 Thermomicrobiales bacterium
GGTCGCGGCCATGATGTAGGTCTTGAGCAGCCCACCAATTTCGACCGTCTCCGCGCCCGGCTGCTGGTGCAGAATCGTGGCCTTGAACGTGCGATGGGCGCAGTGCTCGGACCAGGTCTGCGCGATCGTTTCCAGCTCGATATCGCTCGGGTCGCGATTGAGCGCCACGAAGTGATCCCGCACGGCCTCCAAATCCTCGAGCGGCAGCGACAGGAGGCGGGCCTTGCTGAGCGCGGCGAGGGCGTGGGCATCAAGGCCGCGCACGGGCACGACATCGACGGTCGGATCGGGCGCGGCCTCCGGCATGAAGGCGCCCGACCACCACGCTGGAGCGGTGGGTTGCGACGCGGGACGCCAGGAGACGCTTTCGACCACGTCGTGCGCCAGCCGTCGCGCGGCCGTGGCAATCACCTCTTCGTCGACCGCGCCAGTGACCAGATAGCGGTGTCCCGCCCTGGCTCGCGAGCCGGGGAATCCATCGCGCCGGAGCGCGTCCGCCAGGCTGTCGCCCTCGGCATCGGTGACGCCGGGATGCGGCAGGACCTCGATCAGCCATCCATCTTCGGCAGCAGACCCGACTTCCTCGGCCTCGGCAACGATCGAGTCGAGGCAGAGTTTCATTGCAGCGGCATGGAACGCTGGTGATGGATACCCTGATAGGAGATAGAGGCGCCCATGACGCACGGTAAAGTCCATCACACCGAGGTCGATGAGGATGTGCTGAAGGACGCGCGCGTGAGGATCGACCGCCTGATCGCGTGGAACAATGGCTAGCGCCCAGACCGCGTCCGAGGACATGCTCCCCCTTTGCGCGGATTCACCGGGCCCGCGCGAAGATCGCACGACGTGCGCCAGACTGGCAGACCGTTCGCGCGGTGAAGCGGTCGCCCGGTGTCTGCATTCAGGCTAGCGGAGGATGGAGCCCCGGCGCAAGGCTCATCGGCGCGTTCGTACGCCCATCCCTGACATTTCAGGCAACTTGGGACTGTTGTAGCCGCTGCAGCCCTGGTTCAAGGCATGAACAGCCCGCCATCGACGGTCAGCGTATGGCCGGTGATAAAGCTGGCATCTGGACCCACGAGGAACGCCACGGCGCCGGCGATATCCTCCGGCGTCCCGAAGCGGCCGAGCGGGGTGCGCTCCAGCAGCGTCGCCTTGATCTCGTCCGACAAACCATCGGTCATGCGAGTGGCAATGAACCCGGGCGCGATAGCGTTGACGGTGATGCCGCGCGAGCCGACTTCCTTGGCCAGCGACTTCGTGAAGCCGATCAGGCCCGCTTTCGCGGCGGCGTAGTTTGCCTGCCCAGCGTTGCCGACCTGCCCGACCACCGAGGAGACGTTCACGATCCGGCCCGAGCGCTGCCGCAGCATGGGCCGGATGGCGGCCTTCGAGGTCAGGAAGGCCCCTTTGAGATTCGTCGTCAGGACCTCGTCCCAGTCCTCTTCCGACATCCGCATGAGAAGGGTATCGCGGGTGATGCCGGCGTTGTTGACCAGCACATCGAGGCGGCCAAAATTTTGCATCGCCGCCTCGATCGCCGCGCCCGCGCCGTCGGCGGTGGAGATATCGGCGGCGATGCAGTCGACGCGGCGGCCGCTCCCCGCCAGCTCGCCCTTCGCCGCTTCGGCCGACTCTGCATCCTCGCGGTAGGTCATCAACACCTCAAAGCCGTCGGCCGTGAGCCGCCTGGCGACCGCCAGGCCAATTCCGCGCGTGCCGCCGGTCACGACGGCAACGCCAGTCCGCTCGCTCATCCGACCCCCTCCCCTCTTCCCACACCGTCCGCCAACGCGCGCTCGGCCGTCATGACCGTGGCGCCGGGCGCAGCGCGGCCAATCAGGCCGGCCAGAACCTTACCCGGTCCGACTTCGTAAAAGGTCGTGACGCCCGAACGAGTCAACGTGTTCACCACATCGAGCCACCGCACCGATCCGCAAATCTGCCCGATCAACTCGCGCCGCAGGCTTTCGGGATCGCTGATCATTGCCCCATCGACATTGCCAACCAGCGGCACACGAGCTGGTTGAATCTCAGTCTCATCGATCAACGGACGCATGCCCTCGCGCGCCGGCTCCATCAATGAAGAATGAAACGCTCCACTGACCGGTAGCAGAATGGCCCGTTCGGCTCCGCGCGCTTTGGCCAGAGTCATGGCCTGCGCGACCGCATCCGGGCGTCCGGAGATCGTCGTCTGATCCGGCGCGTTATAGTTGGCGACCTCGACCCCGGCATCCCGCGCCACGGCCGCGACCTCGTCCGGGAGCAGACCGAGGATCGCCGCCATCGCGCCCGCGCCATGCTCCTGCATCAGCTCGCCGCGACGTCGCACCAGGCGCAAGGCATCGGGGAGATCGAGCGCGCCGACGGCCACCATGGCCGCGTACTCGCCCAGGCTGTGACCGGCGACGAAGTCCGCATCCGGCAGGAGGCCACGGCCTAACCACCCGTGCAGATAGGCGATGCTGGTGATGAGGATAGCGGGCTGCTGCACCGGGGTCTGCTGCAACACCTCATCCGGCCCCGTGAAGATGATCTCGCTCAGGGGAAAGCCGAGCGTGGCGTCGGCCATCGCGTAGAGACGAGCGATGGCCGGATCCTCGTCCGCCAGATCGCGGCCCATGCCCACCCGCTGCGAGCCTTGTCCCGGAAACACCCAGGCGACGTTCCCGGGGATTGCGTCAGCCATCGGCCTGCTTCCGCAGGGGATGCTTCTTCGCGACCGGCAGCGCGCCGCGCTGACGACAGGCGGGATCGCGGCAGACGCCATCCGTTCCCCACCGGATGACCCCGGCCGCCCAGGCCAGGCCGCCGCCGAATGCAACCAGCACCACGTTGTCCTGTTCCTTGAGCTTCCCCGCTTCGGCGGCCTCGTAGATGGCAATTGGGATCGAGGCGGCCGAGGTATTTCCGTAGCGGTCGAGATTGACCCAGACCTTCTCGCGCGGCAGGGACAATCGGCGAGCAGCGGCATCGATGATGCGCATGTTCGCCTGATGCGGAATCAACATGTCGACGTCGTCGAAGGTCAGATTCGCCTTCTCTACGGCCTCGGCGGCGGCGTCTCCCATGACGCGCACCGCGAAACGGAAAACCTCCTGGCCGTTCATTTGCAGGTACGGGCGATACTCCGGAAAGAGCTCGGCCGATTCCGGCACGAACGCGCCCCAGCCTGGAATGTAGAGATGCTTGTTCCCGGCGCCGTCAGCGCCAAGGACCGTCGACAGGAGGCCCCGTGGCTCGTCGGTCCCTTCCAGGACCACCGCTCCGGCCCCGTCGCCGAAGAGGATGCAGGTGGAGCGATCGGTGTAATCGACAAAGCGGGTCAGCGTGTCGACCCCGATGACCAGCACCCGATCGTGCAGGCCGGATTGCACAAACTGCGAGCCGACCGCCAGGGCATAGACAAAGCCGGCGCAAGCCGCGCCAAGATCGAACGCTCCGGCGGCGCCCCCAAGCTCGGCCTGAACCAGGCATGCTTGGGAAACGAGGAACTGATCGGGGGTGCAGGTGGCGACGACGATCAGATCGATGTCATCCGATGTCAGTCCAGCTTTTTCCAGCGCCTGCCGCGCTGCCGAGACCGAAAGCGATGTAGTGCTGTCGTTCGGGCCGACGACGCGCCGCTCCTTGATGCCAGTGCGGCTCGTAATCCAATCATCGGATGTTTCGACCATCCGCTCAAGATCGGCGTTGGAGAGCACGCGATCCGGGACAGCCATGCCCCAGCCGGTGATTGCCGCGTTGCGCATCGTCGTTCCTCATGTTGCCGGTCCCGGCGCGGGAAGATGCCGGCCGGCGCTCCCCGGACGTCCAGAGGCTACCGGGAGTGTGACCCGAAAAGGCCGGTGTGCGCAATCCGG
This sequence comes from Thermomicrobiales bacterium, assembly GCA_038246475.1. Taxonomy (GTDB): domain Bacteria; phylum Chloroflexota; class Chloroflexia; order Thermomicrobiales; family UBA6265; genus JACCXM01. Next base: position 3,864 of record JBBRVX010000257.1, read on the forward strand.
CGCCATATCATGCGAAAGGGCAGGCGGCGGCGCCTGCCCTTTGCCCCAGTTTTCCGAGTTGCGCGTTGCCGCCAGGCCAACGTTACTCGGCGCGACGCCTTGGCTCCTCGATCACGTAAACCTGGCGCCCGCGATACGAGCCACAGGTGGGGCAGACGTGATGCACGACATGCGGCGCGCCGCAAGTATTGCAATCCACCAGCACGGGGACATTCTTGAGATAGTGATGGCGGCGCCGGTTGCCCTGGCGATGCCTGGTGATCCGTTGTTTTGGTAGTGCTCCCATTACCGCTCTCCTCTTCCGACGCTACACCATTCCGCGGGATAACGTCATCCTGACTCGCTAGTTTCCTGCTCGTTCGTCTCCCAGCAGATGTGCCAGCGCTGCCAAACGCGCATCAACCGCTTCCTCGGCCACATCGTCAGCCCCGACCTCCAGCAGGTCCGGACCCGGACAATCGACCCCACAATCGGGGCGCATCGGCAGCGAAACGAGAATTTCCTGTCGCAACGGCTCCCGCAGATCGAGCTCGTGATTGTCGTCGATGCGCGAAACTTCTTCCTCGTCTTCCAGGCCATCGACAATGCCAAACGCGGCGCCGGTGCGCACATCGACCGTCTGGAAGTACTCCTCGTCAAACGCGACCTCGAACGGCTGATCGTATTCTCGCAGACACCGGACACAGATGATCGGGGAAAGCCCCTCCCCCTTGACACTGACCATGATGCCGTCGCGCAGCCGCGTCAATTTCACGGAGCCGGTGACATCACGCGCGATGGTTTCTCCTTCGGCAACAAAGCTATCGAGGGAGAGGCGATACGATCGGCTCGTACCGATCGGGCCCTTCAGCAGGCCGGCGACGTTCACGACGGTGTCGTTGCGCAATTCCCACTGCACACCATCTTCGGTGACCATGAGCGAGACATTCCAATACGCGAAAGGCACAAGACAATGGGCCGGACGGGAACCGGCACAACCGGGGAAGTGTATATCTCCGGGGACTCCGCGTCAATTTTGGTTATTGTTGACCTGAGGTCCTGTTAGGGTGAACTGTTCTGGGATTCTGTCACCCCATGAAGGAGACAGTGATCTTGAACGGTGCGGAACAACAGCGACCGGTGGTGATGAACCGGACGCTGATGGGCGACCTAAGACCCACACGAGCCACGGCATCGTATGTTCGCCTCGCTCCTCGGCCTGATGCTAGCCTCTGCCGTTGGGTACTGATGCGCCTGGCGTCGCCGGGCGCGGCTCCGCCCGGTACGCTGGTTCTCGTGAGAGGAAGGAGATGGCCATGACGACGAGCACTGTCACCGAGGCGGAACTTGCCGAACTCATTCAGCGCATAGCCGAAGCCGCCAAAGCCTACATCCGTGGGGATATGCGCGCCTACTTCACGCTGATCCGGCACGGGGACGACTACGCGCTCATGTCGCCATTCGGCGGAGAACCGCAACGTGGTTTCGATACCTCGCCCGAGCGCCTCGACGCCCTGGAGCGCTTCTTTCGCAATGGCGACGCGGAATTGGAAGTTGTTGAGACATACACGTCCGGCGACCTCGTGGTGCTGGTGGTGATCGAACGGCAGCATGGCGAGGTCGGGGATCTTCCAGACCAGGATTGGTCGCTACGCGTGACCTGGGTCTTTCGACGCGACGGATCGGGGTGGCGGCAGGAGCATCGCCACGCCGACCCGTTGGTCCATGGCATCAGCCTGGAGCAACTCTCGGCGCTGGCCCGCGGCTGACGCCTGGGAGCTGTCCGTGCTCGCCTCGCCCGCGCGATAACACTACGTTTGCCGATCACACGTGAAACGAGTGCTCGGAACCGGTGTGAGCCAGTGGGCCTGCGTGAAAGAAGCGGCGTATTTGCGGTGCGACCGAAAATCCGCACGGTGGCCTGGTGTCGATTCCAGATTTCTTCTCCACGCACGCCAACCGGTGAGGTATGCCAGACTCCCCTGCTTCAGCCCGTCCATCCGCCCTGCTCTCACCCCCTGCGTCAGGCTCCTCAGGATGGCGTTCAGGGCCGCGGCATGGACGGTGCACCCCAAACTCTGCCCCCTGAGCCCGCCCCCAGGGAGCCCAGTCAGGGTCCCGCTTTCGTTGCCTTTATGTCTCGTAGATACCCAGATTTACCCAGATATGGCGCACTTTTTCTCCGAAAACGCGTCTCTATAAGTAGAGGGGTTTGCACGAAACCCGCGGTCGGGGGTGCGGCGTGGAACTCGAGACCACGCCCACCCCCGCTAACGGGACCATCGGCAGGGACGCCTGCCGCCCCCTCACGTCTCATCCCAACCTGACCCTGCCGTCCGCGCTGGCCATCGCGGAACATCATCGTCAGCGCGGGGCTCACCGAGGGAGGTTTGCCCGAAATGCCGCGCCGCACACGACCAAAAGCCCCTCTCCCAGCGCACAGGCTGACCGGGGGAGGTAAGCAAGAAATGCCGCCCTGCACACGAGCAAAAGCCCCTCTCCCAGCGCACTGGGAGAGACACTGTGTTGGCCGTCAAGCCGCAACGGGTAGGATCGGGGGGAGAAGGTGGGGGCACGCCTCCTTGAGTTTGCCCATCAGTTGGCGCAGCA
>JBBRVX010000258.1:0-6388 GCA_038246475.1 Thermomicrobiales bacterium
CGGCCACCGGCACCGGGCAGAACCCACCGCCCGGCATCTGCGTGCAAACATTCCCGAACCGCATCTGCACCGAAACGTGCGCTGCCGGCCAGGGCTACGGCAACGCCACGCCAGAGAACCAGCGCGAGGTGAAATGCGCCTCCAGCGGCTCCGTCGCCGACCTGCCCTGCTACTGCTGGCGGACCACCGAAGGCGACAACACCTGCACCGAAGATTTCTACGACGCCCCCGCCTGTCGCACCAGCGCCGACTGCGCCAGCGACCGCGTCTGCATCCGCAGCGGCTTGGTCACCGGCACCAACCGCTGCGCGCCAATCTGTCGTTAGATATTCGCCTCGCGCCTCTCCGCCCGCCGTTGCGCGGCCGGGCGTGAGCCCAACCCGATGCCACCCGAGGCCGCCGCTCTGGAGGGAGCGGCGGCCGCACATGCTTCACTCCCGCCTGATCGCCTCCGCCCCAAGGCGAACGCCTTCCGTCTCCGTAACGTAGCCAGGCTAGGCCAGGCATTCGTCCTTGGCCTCATTCATGAGGCTTTCGTCCATCCAGCGGGGGGATTTATCCCCTCGCGGCGGGGCAACGGCGCTCCCTATGCCGATTCATCCCCTCGCGGCGAGGCAACGGCGCTCCTTTTGGCCACGACGCGCAGGGGAACAACGCACCGGCACAATCCTCACGAGCTCCCTCGCCCGCCCGGCACACCCAATGCGCCACGCCCTAATCGGCGGCGCTCTCCTCCGCCATCATCGGGAACCGCTCGTTCAGCCACGCCTGCCATTCCTGCTCGGCCCGGGCGGCAGCGGCGGCGGCCTGCTCGCCAAAGAGATAGAAGCGAAGCATCAGGTAGACCTGCCCGCCCATCGCGTGCGGCACGATGTGCACCATGCCTGGCGCCGGCTGGTCGAGACGAATCAGCAGCTCCGGCCATTCTGGCTGGCCAGCCCATTCCACCACTCCGGCCAGCCGCGGCGCGACGGCGGATGCGCTCACCCGCTGGCCAACTTCTGCTCCGCCGAGCCCGAGCGATCCGGTCAACGCCGCCCACGCCGCTTCCTTCGGCTCGGGGGCAATGCCTATCACCTGAAAACTTGCATTCTCCTGCCCGCTGAAGTGGTCCAGGTAGAGCCGCAGCACCCGGAAGACCGCGATCCAGCCATAGGTGTGCCCCTCGAACTGATCGTCCCAGTCGTCGCTGTCGGTGAACCAGCGGTGCACCACCCGCACGACGCAGGTTCCGCCCTCACGCGCCTCGACGCTCCACTCCGTGGCCACCGTCGGGTCGCCGGGGCCCATGTCGTCCCGGCTGTCCGCCACAAACCGATGCGGCGGCTCCCAGGCGCTGATCGTGGCAAGCGACTCCATGCCGGGGCCGAAGTTGGACGTGGTCACGCCGCCAACATGCTCCTCAAGCTTGGTCGGCACAAACCAGGAGGAGATGCCCGGCCCCGTGGCAATCGCCCGCCAGACCGCCTCCGGCGTGCCGGGCAGGTTGACCTCGGCCTCGACATAGCGGGCTCCCGACGGATCGCGTTTCACGGGCATGATTACTCCTCCTTGTGGGGCTCGTACGGCGATGGATGGGCCATCACCAGCAGACGGTGCGCCCGGCCGCCCGGGGCCGACTCGTCGTGATAGCGCGCGGCCAGGGTCGCCACGGCGCCGATCAGCTCGTGGCTGAAGGCGGCGCGATCGGCCGCCGATCGAAAGCGAATCTCGGTGTCGATCGCCAACGTGGCGAGGCTCTTCTCGGCCTGCCGTGACCAGCGCACGAGATCGCCGACCTCGCGCACCACGCGGCCGGCCAGGGCGATGAGATAACTGGCGGAAAGGTGATCGGCGCTCCGTCCTGGGTCCGCCGCCGCCGGGCCCAGCGCCCCCGGCGAGACGATGTACGACGCCGCGCTGGCCACCAGCAACCGTTCCTTGATCCCTCCCCACTGGCGCGTTTCCGCCTCCCGCACCAACTGCCGCGACTCCAGGGCGCGCACGTGGTAGTTGATCTTCTGGCGGGCGATGCCCAGCCGCGCCGCCAACGTGGCGGCCGAGGCCGGCTCCCTCATCTCGGCCAGCAGCCGGCTTCGGATCGGCTCCAGGGCGATTACCGCGGCGGCCGGATTGTCGATCACTTCCACGTCGTCCATGGCTCTATTACATCATTGACAACAAAAATTGTCAATGTCCCTCGCGGACGCTACGCCGCGGCTTCTCACTCCGGAAATGGGCTATCGGCTATCGGCTATCGGCTGTCGGCCACGGGCGAACGTCCTGCGTCCTCCGCCTTCCGTCCTCCGTCCTCCGTCTCTCGTCCCCCCGCCGCACTTCACCCCGACTTCATGAAGCCCCCATACCATCGGCAGAGGCTGTTCTATCACGGGAACATGCCGAAGCTGCCCAGCCTCAAGGGAGGTTTCCATGGCCCCAGCATCCACCCGGTCCGTTGTCCTGATTGCCGCGCTGATCATCTCGCTCTTCGCCAGCTCCGCCTCGGCCGCGCCGGCCATCGGCCTCGCAATGCCCAGGCACGCCCGCGCCTCCCTCCCGGCCCTGGCGGTGGGCTGCCCACCATTTCCCGGCGCCACTGCGTTCGTCAACCGCATCGACAACCGCTACTTTCCCCTCTTCCCGGGAACGACCTACGTGTACAAGGGAGCCGAAGATGGCGAGGTGCAAGGAACGGTGGTCGAGGTGACCACCGAGACCAAGACGATCCTCGGGGTGCCGGCGGTCGTCGTGCGCGACACGGTCACTGACCGCAAGGGTGGCCTGATCGAGCAGACACTCGACTGGTTCGCGCAGGATCAGGCCGGCAACGTCTGGTACCTGGGAGAGGACTCGAAGGAGTACGAAAACGGCGTGGTGGTCAGCACCGCGGGATCATGGGAAGCCGGCGTGAACGGGGCTCAGCCAGGGATCGTGATGGAGGGGAATCCGCAGCCCGGCGACGCCTACAGCCAGGAGTGTGCCCCCGGCGAAGCCGAAGACCAGGCCGCGGTCCTGAAGCGCAATGCCTCGGTCAAGACCCCTTTTGCCAGCTTTGGCCACGCACTGCTCACGAACGAGACGACTCCGCTCGAACCAGGGACCGCCGAAAACAAATTCTATGCCCAATGCGTGGGTCTGGTCCGCTCCGTCGATGTCAAGGGCGGCAACGCCGAATCATCCCTTGTGGCCGTCAAGAACGGACCCAGCCGCGCCGAGCTGGGGTGCAAAGACAAGAAGAACAAGAACAAGAACAACCACAAGAACAACCACAAGAAACAGCAGAAAAAGCATCACCACCGCTAGCGCTAACTCGCCGGTGTTCCCCGGCGGGCGCGGGAAAGGGGGGTGGCGGGCGCCACCCCCCTTTCGTTGCTTGCGGCGAGGGCGTCAGTTCGTCGTGATCAGGAGGAGCTGGCCGCCCTCATCCACCCCGCCGAACTGCGGGGTCATCCGGGTGTGGGCCTGGACGCCGGTGAGCCACGTGCCGGGGCCGTAGATCGCCGAAACGTCGATGATGCCCGACGTCTCCCACGACCCCGCCTTGTCGCCGGCATCGACGAGCCCGTCGCCATCCGACTGATCGAGCAGGGCGATCGGCGTTAGTGTGCCGGCGGCGATGTCGTAGGCCAGGATGCGGCCGGTGGCGTCGGAGTTCTCCTGCCGGTTATAGCCGTTGAGATCTTCCTGGATCATCATGGTTGTGCCATCGGCCGACACCGCCACATTGTCCGGGTTGCGGATGTCATCGCCCTTGTCGCCATCCAGGATGACGTCGAGCACGGTGACCTTGGTCGGATCGGCGGGATCGAGCGTCATCTGGTAGATGCGCCCATTGGTGGTCAGCGGCGCGCCGCTGGCATCGAGATTCGGCTCCTCGATATCGCCGGTGTCGGCAAAGTAGAGGACGTTCGGCGTGCTGGGGTTGTAATCGACATCCTCGGCGCGCACGAACTTGAACGCCCCGGCGGCATCGACGGCCTTCTGCAAGGTCTCGGCGTCGCTGTTGTCCTTCTGGTCGATGGGCACGAACGTGCCGGTGAGCGTCGTGCCTTTGGCGATGTCCGCCGTGCCCGTGGCCGTGTCAGCGGCGAAGACATAGAGCTGGCCCGCTCCGCTGAGCAGGTCATCTTCACTGTCGGCCACGTAGAGGTAGACTTCGGAGCCCTCCGAGTTGTCGTCGGTCAGGAAGATGACCTTCTTGTCACCGAAGCCGGGCACCGGCAGCTCATTCTCATGGTGGAAATGGCCGAGCCAGGGCATGGCGGTGACGGCGCCGGTCGCAGCATCGATGGCAAAGACCTGACCGCCCATGGGGCTATCGGTCGTCTCTTCGCCGGAGAGGAAGATCGGCGTGCTGTAGCCTTGCGCGGGCCCAGCCAGGCTGGCGGAGCAGAGATCCCACCATCCCTCGCTGCCGTCCAGAATGTAGGAGCCAGATTTCACCGCGCCCGTTGTGCCGTCGAGCACCAGGCGGGAGACGCGGCCGCCGGAGAGGTTCCCCTCATCGGCTCCCGGCTCCTTCGGCGTCCATTCGTGGTTGACGAAGAGGACCACGTCTTCGCCGTCCTTGTACGCGCCCATGCCATCGGGCGTTCCGGCGAACTGGTAGTCGCCGATCATCTCGCCCGTGGTCAGCAGCGGCGTGATCGTGATATTGGCCCCGTCGCTGGGAATGAGAAACGGGCGCACTGCTGTCATGGCTCCCGCTTCGAGCGCGGCCGGCGTGGCCATGGCCGCCTCGGGCGTGGCGTTCTGGGCCACTGCACCCAGCGCCGGCGCCAGCATGCTCATCGCGAGCATGCTGCCCGCCAGGAGAGCCTTGCCGCCGGCACGTCGTTGTACGGTCTGCGTCATCGGCGCACATCCTTTCGTGGAAACCGATAGCGACGCGCGGGCGCCAGGCCCAACGGTCGATTCCGCGTTCTCGAACGAGACCGCCTATCCCTCACGATAGGTCGCGCCGCGGCTGTTGTGGTCAAATCCGTGCTAACGCTTCCGGCAGTGGCGGTTGGGAGTGAGGACGAGCGTCAGCAGCCGTCAGGCTCAGCGCTATGCGATTTCACGCTACGATCGAACAAAGCGGCAAGACGGCCACTGGCATCCAGGTTCCCGCCGAGGTCGTCGCGGATCTCGGGTCGAGCAAGCGTCCCGCCGTACGTGTCACGATCAATGGCTACACCTATCGCTGCACGGTGGCGCCGATGGGCGGGGTATCGATGCTTCCGGTCAGGGCGGAGGAGCCCACGTCGCCGGCGGCGATGCGGTCGAGGTTGACATCGAGCTCGATACCGAGCCGCGTGAGGTGGTCGTGCCCCCGATCTGGGCGAGGCGCTGGCCCACGATGCCGACGCCAGACGCGTTTTCGACGGCCTCTCCTACAGCAATAAGCGGCGCATCGTCGTGCCAATTGACGATGCCAAGACCGCCGAAACCCGCCAGCGGCGCATCGCCAAAGCGGTCGAGAACCTACGCAAGGGCCGCATCTGAACGCCATTCGCCTGCTCAATCGGCTGGCTCCAGAAGGATCAGATGAGCAGCGGTATAGGCAGTCGGTTGATGGAGTTCATGCGCGCCACGAATGTCGTGACCCCTGCCACCGGAGGCTGAAAGCCCTCCGGCTGCTTCCACGGAAGCACCCTCAAGGGCGCTGAAGCGCATGCGAAGCCCTGAAAAAGCCCCGTATCAGCCTCGTGTACGGGGCTTTCGTGGAACCAGCCGGATGCCTTTAGCGCCCCGCGTCAAGGGCAACTCCGTCCATAATGCCCTCCCCTCCGTTACGAGCACCCTCCATGGCGCGCCGCGATCGTCGCCAGTTGCACCCGGGAATCGGCGTGCAGCTTGTTCAGCAGCGCGGCGACGTGCGTCTTGACCGTGTTCGGAGAGACAAAGAGCGCTTCGGCGATCGCCTTGTTGGAGCGCCCCTCGGCCACCAGCGCCAGCACCTCGCGCTCCCGCGGGCTCAACCCCGCCGGCGCCCGCGAGGAGGCGGGCAAGACCGGACCCATCGTCGCCTGTCCCGCCTCCGCGGCACCAAGCGCCGCCAGCGCCACGTCCAGCGCCCGCGCCACCGACCGCGCTTGCGCCGCCGCTTCCGCCGCCGCGGCCGCCACGTCGCGCAGGGCGGCACGGGCCTCGATCGCGGCCCGGATCATGGCGCCCCGCTCCCGGGAGGATATGCCGCGCTCCTCCGGGGGACGCTCCTCCCGCTGCTCCACCCGCCCCCACTGCACCCAGACCGGCGCGCGGTCGCCGCCGTCCAGGCCCCTCGTTACCGGCTCGATCGGCATTCCGGACCGTGACACGCCGCGTTTGCCTCCTCGCCGACGTCGGATGGCGCTCTGCGACCCGGTCGCGTTGCTCCGGCATGCCGGTGCTCGAACGCACTTTCTGATTCCCGGTACGGACGAAC
>JBBRVX010000259.1:0-6382 GCA_038246475.1 Thermomicrobiales bacterium
CCCCCCCCCTCTCGCGTTGTTTGACATGGGGAGGTATGCGGGGGAATGCCGCTCCCGTCCCGCACAGCCCTCACCCCAACCGCCACCCGCAAGCGGGTACCCGGCCCGTCGGGCCGGGAGAGGGGCTTTTCGTCGTGTTGTAGGCCGGAATTCGGGCATACCTCCCCCTGTGAGCCGTCGGGCCGGGAAAGGGGCGATGAATAGAGCACCCCATCTCCTGGATTCCGTGGGAGAGGGCTATGCCTCGTCGAGCGCTCCTGCTGCCACGGGCTCATCCGCAACCGCTCCACCGTCGAACGCGAGCCGGCCGCTCAGTTCGGGCGACCCCGCCTTGATGCGGGAGCGGATGTCCTCCATCACATCGGGGTTGTGGCGCAGGAACTCCTTGGTGTTCTCTCGCCCCTGACCGAGGCGCTCCTCCTCCAGGTAGAACCACGCCCCGCTCTTGCGCACAATGCCCAGATCGACGCCGACGTCGAGGACGCTCCCCTCCACCGAGATGCCCTGGTTGTACATGATGTCAAACTCGGCCTGCCGGAAGGGTGGAGCGACCTTGTTCTTGACCACCTTCACCCGTGCCCGCGAACCGACCGCATCGGTGCCGTTCTTGATTGTCTCGATGCGGCGGATGTCCAACCGCACCGATGCGTAGAACTTCAGCGCGTTGCCGCCGGTGGTCGTCTCCGGGCTGCCGAACATCACGCCGATCTTCATCCGCAACTGGTTGATGAAGATGACGCAGGTGTTCGAGCGGGCGATCGCGCCGGTGAGCTTGCGCAACGCCTGGCTCATCAGCCGGGCCTGCAGGCCGACGTGCGAATCGCCCATGTCGCCCTCGATCTCGGCCTTCGGCACCAGGGCCGCCACCGAGTCGATCACGACGATGTCGAGCGCCCCGGAGCGCACCAGTGTTTCCGCAATCTCCAGCGCCTGCTCGCCGGTATCGGGCTGCGAGATCAGGAGCTCTTCCAGATTCACCCCCAGCCGCCCGGCATAGATGGGATCGAGGGCATGCTCGGCGTCGATGATCGCGGCGAGCCCGCCCAGCTTCTGCGCCTCGGCGATGATGTGCAGCGCCAGGGTGGTCTTGCCAGATGATTCAGGGCCATAGATCTCGCAGATGCGGCCGCGGGGCACGCCGCCGATGCCGAGCGCCAGATCGAGCGCGATGCTCCCGGTCGGAATCGCCTCGATCTGCATCGGGTTCGTCTCGCCGGGACGCATCTTCATGATCGAGCCCTTACCGAACTGGCGCTCGATCTGGGCGATGGCCAGGTCTACGGCCTTCTCACGTTCTGCCATGAATGTGGTCCTCGCTTGGGCGCCGGGATGATGATCCCGAGCGTCTCGATGTCCCGCGCCGGGAGCAGAATCTGGAATAGAAAACTTGTTCTACTTCTTGATGGGAATAGTACCCCAGGTTGGCCTTCTGGTCAATCGGATTGGCGCGTATGTTCGCTCCATTCTTGGGGTCCAGCCATTGCCGATGCAAGGCGATCATACTGCCCTCGGCAGGGCCACGAATTGGCCAGGGAGGAGCATTCTACGTGGCGCGCGTGACGATCCTCGGCGCGGGAGACATGGGCGCCGCCTTGCTGACTCCACTGCAGGCTGGCGGCCATGAACTTCGTATCTGGGGCAGCGAGCGGGATCGCTCCATTATCGACGCCCTCGCGCAAGGCGCCCCCCATCCACGGCTGGGCCTCAACGCGCCGCCGGGCGTGGCCATGTTCCACGGTGCGGAGGCAACGGCCGCGCTCGATCAGGCCGAGATTGTCATCGTCGCGATCACCTCCAACGCGATTCGTCCCGTCCTGGGCCGCCTTTCCCGAGACCTGGGCGATCCGCGCGCCATCGTCGTGGTCGGCAAGGGCTTCGACCCTGGGCCAAATGGGGATGCGATCCTGCTCCTTTCTCAGGTGATCGCCGAATTCTCGAATGCTCCGGTTGTCGCGGTGGGCGGCCCCGCCATCGCCAAAGAGGTCGCCGTCGCCACCCCGACCGCGGCGGTCTTCGCCAGCACCGATCCCGAGGCCCTGGCCTTCGCCCGCGACGTCTTCGAGACGCCGACCTACGCGATCGAGATGACCCACGATGTGATCGGCGTCGAAGTCGCCGCGGCCATGAAAAATGCCTACGGCGTGGCAATCGGCATTGCCGACGGCATCGAGCGGCAGACGGGTCTGCCCCACGCGAACATGCGCGCGGCGCTCTTTCCTTTGGCCGTGGCTGAGATGAGCCTGTTGGCGGAATCACTCGGCGGGCGGCGCGAGACCATCGCCGGTCTGGCGGGCGCCGGAGACTTGCACGTGACCGTTACCTCGGGACGCAACCGCCTGCTGGGGGAGCGCATCGGCATGGGGCTCAGCGGCGCCGAGGCGTTTGGGGAGCTGACGGCCGCGGGCACCACCACCGAAGGCTACCTGGCCACGGACTACGGATTCCGGCTTGCCCAGCGAACCCTTCCCGCCAACGAACGTCTCGAACATCGCTATCCGCTCCTCGACGCATTGCACCGCATCCTGTACGAGGACGCGCCCGCGAAAGAGGAGCTGTGGCAGGCCGTCCGCTCGGCCCAGAGCCTCGAGGCTCTGGGGTGAAGCGACTGACTCTCGACAACGACGATCACCAAATCCTGGCACTCTGGGCCGCCGACTGCGCCGAGCATGTGCTTCGCTCGTTTGAGGAGCACGCCCCGGTAGACACCCGCCCCCGGCGGGCCATCGCAGCCGCACGGGCCTGGGCGCAAGGAGGAATCGGGGTGAGCGAAGCTCGCGCGGCTGCTTTTGCCGCCCACGCCGCCGGTCATGCCGCCGCAACCGCCCACGTGGCCGATCACGCCCGTCACGCGGCCAGCTACGCCGTCACCGCCGCGTGCAGCGACGCCGCGGGCGAAGGGGAGCGTCATTGGCAGCTTCACCGCCTGCCGCGTCACCTTCGACCTGGAGTGTTTTCTGGCGGAGGCAACAACGGAGGCCGCGCTGAGTAGGTGGTCGCACGTTATCGGAGGATGCCAGCATCGATGCGTGTAGGGGCGAGGCCTGCCTCGCCCGGGTCGATCCACCGCCTGCGTTCGCGATCGGGAACGCTGTTTCGCGTTTCGGCGTCGTTCCCCCCGCCGCAGGCGACGCTGGCGTCGCCCCGACAGCCGCCTGAAGCGCCGCTGGATGCGACAGGGATACCCGGTCTCCCCGGCAGCATCGCCGCTCGGCAATCCGGGGAGCTACCTCACCCCACGCACCCCCCACGCTCGCGCGAACAGGGAGATCGACCCGTCAGCCGCTACGGGCAGATCGGCGCGCAGCCGCTCACGTAGCGCGACCCGGCGGTCCTCGCTCAAGGACATTGCGTAGCCCGGGGCTGGGCCTTGGCCGCCGAGGAATGGCGTCCAGTAGTCGTCGAAGTGGCGGAACAGCGTCGGCACGCCAATCGCGCATGACTCGACCTCGCGCAATCCAGCGCCGTGGAGAAGGTCAACCAGTGTTTCAGGGCGGCTGAAGGCGGCGAAGCGCCGGCCCTCATCGACATCCCTTGCCGAGGGGTCGAGCGCCACCGCCGCATCCCAGAAACGGCGGATCAGCCCAATTCCCGCGGCGTAGTCCCACACGTATGCTCCAACAGTGCCGCCGGGCCGGGCCACGCGCGCCATTTCCGCCACCGCCGCGCCGGGGTCGGGCACGAAGTTCAAGACAAGCCCGGACACAACAGCATCGAAGCCCCGCGGTAAGGAGGGCAAGCCGCGCGCGTCGCCGACCTCGAACCGCGCACGGGGATCCAGCACATGTCCCCGGGCGTAGGCAACAAAGTCCGCCGAAGGATCGACGCCAACCACCTCGACCGGAGCGGCAATTTCCAGGATGGCCTCGCTTAACGCCCCCGTGCCGCACCCCACGTCCAACCACCGGCGACCGGGGGAGACTCCCAGCCAGTTCAGGAACCGGCGCGCCACCAGGCGGCTCCACCGGCCGATGTACGGTTCATACGCGGCTCCGCTGGCCCAGACATCGGCCGGCTCAGGCGTCTCCATCGCGTCTTACCTTCCGGCGCGGCTCAACCGCGAAATCCCGGCCTACCCTCACCCATCCATCCGCTCCAACTCCGGCGGCAGAATCCCTCGCTGCCATTCGGGAATCGTGGCCCAGGAATGGAGGGGACTCTCCGGCAGCCGAGGAAGCGCGATTCCTTCGATCATGGTCAGCGTGTTGACCAGCCGCTGGCTGCCCCGCCGCGCTTTCATGCGCACGTCGCGGAAGACGTACTCCCCCTCCTCCAGGCGGAAGAGGGCCACGTCGGCCGGGCTGCCAGGCCTCAGCGTGCCCAGGTCCGGGCAGCGCATCGCGGCGGCCGGGCGCGAGGTGGCGCGCTCAATCACGTCCGCGAGGCTCAGGCCCAGGTTGAGGAACTTCGACAGCGTCGTCGGCAGATCGAACATTGGGCCCTGGATCGCCATCTGGTGGATGTCGGACGAGATCACGTCGGGCAGCACGCCCGCGTTCAGCATCGCCTCGGTCGTTTCGTACGAGAACGAGCCGGTGCCGTGGCCGATATCCAGGATTAGCCCCTGTTCGTGCAGCGCCATGATGGTTGGGTCTGGAACGCCGGCGGCATCGACGATCTTCATGTCGCCGCCGGTGAAGCAGTGGGTGAGAATGTCGCTGGAGCGTAGCAGATGCGCCACCTCGGCCAGCGTCGGGGGCCCAGAGCCGATGTGCACCATCAGTGGCAAATCGACGCGATCGGCCAGCTCCCGCGCCAGCTCCAGCGGGCGAATGCCGACGCCACGAGTCGTATTGCTGTCGATGCGCGCTTTGATGCCGAGAATGAGGTCCCGGTTCTCGTTGACGATCGACTCGGCCAGCTCGATATCGCAGTAGTCAAGGTTGGACAGCTCCCAGGTCGGCGCGATCAGCCCGATCGACGACAGGTTGAGCAGCGCGTAGATGCGCGCTCGGCTCGGCTCCACGATGTAGCGGCGAAACCCCGGCCACGAATACGAACCGGCTGAGCCCACATCGAGCCAGGTCGTCACCCCCGTGCGCGCGGCAACGGGATCCGCTTCGATGCCCCAGTACGTCGCGCCCCAATAGACGTGCGTGTGCAGATCGACGAGGCCGGGCGTCACGATGCCATCACTGGCGTCGATCACCTCGCGCGCGGCGGCGCGATCGAGGTTCGCGGCGATCTCCGCGATGCGGCCATCGGTTATCGCCACATCGAGCTTGCCCGACAGCCCCGATCCCGGATCGACGACCTCGCCCCCGGCAATCAGGGTGTCGTAGCGATGCGAAACTCCATCTTCCCGGCTGCTCACCTTCACGCTCCCCCGGTGCATTCGACTCACGTCCGTGCCGCAATCGTATCAGTGCCAGTGTGGAGAGCGCGGAGCAGTCGGCGGCGAAGGGGATCACCCATACCCCTCATGATCCCCTAGATCCCCTTTGAGCAACTTGCTCACGGTGATCCCCTCCCCCACAAGTTGAACAAATTGAGCAAGTTGAGCAAGTTGCGTAGCGTAGGCGAAGGGGAGGTGGAGCCGGAAATCTCCGTTTGATAGCGAGCTTGCTACGATAAGCGTCCTACGCAACTGGTGATGAAAGCGCAATATGCGGATCAATGGAAGCCTGTCGAAAAACTCGGCCGGCGCCACATGCGGGGTCTTCACGCACTGGAATGGACAAGGCAAAAGCCTGAGACAGCAAGGTCATTGTCACACGCTTTTGCCTTGTCCATCGTTCACCGCTTGCGGCGCTTGCTACCCTTCTTGCCCTTGGCCCTCGGAGCGGCGGTGTTCGCCGCAGGTGGTCCGGCAACCGTAACCGCGTCGAGGCTCCCAAGCGGAACGTCGAGCGGGCCGCCGAACGGGCCGGGGGCCGGAGCTTGGGCCGCCGGGTGCCAGGTGCAGTTCTTGCCGTTCTCGTCGCAGACCTTGATGTCCCCGTTGTTGTACGTGCACGCCGTCGAATACTTGCCCTCGTCCCAGGTCGATTTCTTGAAGCTTTGGCAATCCCGCTTGAAGTCTGCCTTGGAGGCGTAGTTTGGAACCGATTCGAATGGGGCGGCGGAGACGCGGCCCCCCAGAACCAGCGGCACGAGTCCCGCCATTGCCGCCAACCACCGCCTGCGCGTTGCGATTGTGGTTCCCATTTCGTCCTCCCGTCTCGTCGCCCGCAGCGCCGGAACCTTCCGTACCGTGTCTCCACGGTAGGACGGCGCGGCGGCGTAATCGGCCAAGCCGGAAACAGCGCGGGTGTCAATTCAGGCACACCATCGCTCGCTGGCAGTGGAAGACGCCACCAGCGCGGACGCCGACGGGTTCGTGGGCAGGCCATGGCCGCTTGCCTCCAATCCCCATCCCCCCCATCATCACGGCCACGAGAGAAGA
>JBBRVX010000260.1:0-6336 GCA_038246475.1 Thermomicrobiales bacterium
AGCCCTTCACATCTCTTCCGAACCTGCTATAGGTTCCGGCCCCTCCATCGATGGACATGATTGACGCGGGGTGGAGCAGCCCGGTAGCTCGTCAGGCTCATAACCTGAAGGTCGTAGGTTCAAATCCTACCCCCGCAACCATCAAGAACGTACCGTCGTCTCCATAGGAGGCGGCGGTCTTTTTTTGTTGAGCAAAGGCCAAAAACTGAGCCAGCGCACCCACAACGACGATTTCACACTGTCCGCGCTTTTGGCCGGGAATGATCTCAATGTGGTCGATGAGCGACCTGATGATGTCGACCGCTTTTGGTCGAGTCGTCTCGTCGTTCAGGATGTTTTTCAGCTCAGTGACCTTCCTGCGGTAAAGATCCGCAAGGTTGGGGTGGAGTTCGACTTGGCCAGTGTGCTGCGAAGCTTCCAGCTCAGAAGCGAGTTGACGTTTGCGTTCCTCTAATCCCCGCAGCTGGGCCCGAACGGAGCCCGGATCGCCGTCACCCCCAAGAATGAATTCGAGACATCGCTGGATGCCGCGCTCTACCCGCTGAAGCTCTTTTGCAAGCTGACGCCCGGCGATGCTGCGTCCTTTTCGCAGGTGCTCCGCCTCCCGCTTGAACTCGGTTACGAACTCATGGATCAGGTCCTCGTTGCCGAGGAGAATGTCGCTCAAACTGTTAAGCACGCGCGGTTCCAGTTCGTCGGCGCTAATGCCTCTGTCCGCATCGCAGGTTCCCTTCTCGCGACGCGCCGAACAATAATAGCGGTTCCCTTTGCTGGTCGTCATGCCGCCACCACAACGGCCACACCTGAGCAGCCCAGAAAGGAGTCGCTTTTTTGTTTGACGCTTGTTGCCCCAGCGCGAGGAGTAGCGTGCCTTAATGTCCTGGACGCGCTCCCACAACTCGTCATTGACGATGCGAAGCGCCGGGACCTCTCTCATCACCCATTCGTGCTCGGGGTTAAGACGGGCCACACGCTTGCCGGTTTCTGGGTCTTTGACAAAACGTTGCCGGTTGTAAGTGATCTGGCCCGTGTAGAGCTGGTTATTCAGTATGCCGTTCCGCCGCAGGCGGTTGCCATTGATCGTTGAGGCGTTCCACTTTCCTCCACGCGGACTCGGCACACCCTCGCGATTGAGCTGAGCGGCGATCTGGCGGGGTGCTATTCCGTTAGCGTACCGCTCGAAGATGCGACGGATGGTGTTCGCTTCTACTGTCTCGATTTCCCGCTCGCCGGTGGAAACCGATCCATTCTCCAGAAGTCTGCGAACGATCCGATATCCATAGCTGTTGCCACCCGGAATCTTCCCCGCTTCGATCCGCCCCCGCTGACCCCGACGCGTCTTCTGGGCGAGATCCTTCAGGAACAGTGCGTTCATGGTGCCTTTCAGACCCACGTGCAATTCGGTGATCTCGCCCTCAGCGAGGGTAACTAGCTTTACGTCTGCATGTCGTAGCCTCTTGTAAATTGCAGCAATGTCCTCCTGGTCGCGACTGACGCGGTCGAGAGCCTCGGCAATGACACAGTCAAACCGTCCCGTTTTTGCAGCCCCGAGTAGTTCTCGCATGCGAGGACGGTTACGCAGACTACCGCCACTAATCGCATAGTCTGCATAAACCTCAACGACGCTCCCGCCGTCCTTCTCGACGCGTTCGCAGCAGAGCCGGGTCTGATCCTCGATCGACGCCTCAGACTGAAGATCGGAGGAGTACCGAGCGTAGATGACGGCGCGCATGGCTAGTCCTCATTCCTGAGTTGGATTGGTCGCAGTATGGCTCGGGTTCTCTCAAGGTGTGCCGCGTAGCGGCGGCTCGCTTCAACAGACCTGGCCAAATTGTAGTGCTGTTCGCCCACCTCTGGGGAGGCATGTTGCAGTACGCCAGGGATAAGACCGATTCTGTCCGGAGCATCCGTGGCGATGAAGGTGGCGGCTGCGCGGCGGAAGTCATGCAGACCCATGGCTTTCCCGAACTTGGCGTAGGTGCGAGCGCGGACAATGTCGTAGAGCCTGCATGCGGTGAGCGGACGGCCCTTGAGTGACGGCCAAAGGCCGTCATGGTCGTTGCGATCGACGAGTCGTGGACGAATCTCGTCAAATAGCGTTGGAGGTAAGGGAGAAGCTCATCGGGCACCCGGAAGCTTTCCGCCTGCTTAGATTTGGTGTCCTCGGTATGGAGGAGAAGGTTGACGCCAGCTGCGTCGAACTCGACATGCCGCAACACTGTAAGCGCAGCGAGGCCCCGGCGGCGTACCGGCCAGAGGCTGATAAGGGCTAGGAGCAGCCCATCGCGATATTGGATCTCACGTCGCTTGTGGTCGGTGGCCTGTAAGGTGAACGCATCGTCCATGAGCTCGAGGCCGAAGTCGAGGGTATGCCAGGGGGGGACTAGAAGGTTGAACCGACCCTCGGGCTCGGCGTGGGCGGCGAGACGGGCTTTGACGGATGCCAGCCAGCGCCAGTCGGTCATTGGAGCTATCAACCGCGCGGCGGCATACAGATTGGCAACGGAAATGGCGACGGTGGTCGGCCGGACCTCGGTGGAGAGCTGCTCTACAAAGGCCTGCACTCTCTCGGGCGTGATCCTCGTCGCGGGCGGTTTCGAGAGGTCGGCCCGGTAGTACTCGAATAGAAAGCCCAGCCAGCGCCGGTAGGAGGTCCTGACCATCCTGCGCCAGCCTTGGCTGTGATGAGCGCCGGGGCCACAACTCTCATCGAAAATGTCACCCGGCTTATAGGCGCCCCTGAAGGCCTCATGGTCCGCCTCGGGCCAAAGCTCAAGCGACAGATGCTTCAGCTTTCGCATGGCGTCTTGTCCTTCTTCTTGTTGCGCATGGGTTTGAGTTGCCGCTTGCGCCTGAGCTTCAGCGCCTCACGTTGCTCGAACACGAAGCGGTTGTAGGCTTTGCTGGCGCGTCGGCTCTGGGAGCCGACATAGATCCGTGTGGTCTTGGTCCACGCATGACCGAGGAGAGCTCTCGCGGTCTCCGTGTCCTCAGGATTGTCCTCGAGGTAAGAGGATCCCGCGAGGTGCCGGAACTGGTGCGGCGACATGTCGATGCCGAGATAGCGCTCGATCGTTTTGATGATCTGATCGGTGAGCGTGTCTTGACCCTTCGGCGTTCCGTGTCGGGTGACAAAGAGGTCGCCATTTAGATCGGCCTCGAGGCGCGGAAGAATATGCCGGCGGTACCAGCGAAGCCGACGGGCAACGTGATCTGGGACTTCGGCTACGAAGTCGTCTTTTCTTGACTTGGTTTCCGCTTTCGGGATTTGAAGCAGCAATCGCCCCTTTGGACCGTCCGGTTCCACGAAGTGTCGCCGCCAGTTGAGCCGGCTGAGGTTCTGGGGCCTTAGCGGGATCGCCAGCTCGAACTCGATGGCGATCGCGACCTGGGCCTTGACGAAATCGGTTCTGCCCTCAGCCAATCCTCTTGTGACCTCGTCGATCAGCCGCTCCGGCAAGAACAGGAGTTCTGCTCTGAGCCGGTCAGATTCGAACTGGCGCAGAAAGGCCTTGTTTTTGGCGGTGAGCTCATAAGGGATGGCGGGAAGCTTCGCGGCGATTCGCTTCATCTGCGCGATCTCTTCGGGCGATACTCCGAGGTAGTGGTGGGCAACCTGAATGAGGGTCGTTGACACGCAGATGACGAAGGCATTCGGCTGTCCATTGGCACGTTCGTGGAAGTGGCGAAGGACGGTCTTGAACCGCTCTGGGTGCACGAGGACCGCGAGAGAGGTCACTTCAGCCACCGGCATGCCGCCCTCAATCAGGACAGACGCTGCGAGACGAAGATGTGCCTTCTGTTGTTGGAGAGTGCTCGCGGCCAGCGCTCGGATAGGAGCGTTCGGCCTCTCGTCGAATGGGTCTGGGTTCGCACGCATGGCTAGGTAAGCCTCGGCATCAGCCCAGAGACTCGCCGGCAGATCACACCATTGCAGGCGTTTCGGCGGAGCCTTGAACGAGACCAGCGGCAACTTGACCTTGGGCCAAGTGCTGATTCTCTCACTCGCCTCGTTCCAGAGCTTTGGAACGCGGTGTACCACGTCGTGCGGCTTTGGGCACAAGGTCCTTTGGTCCAACCAGGATGAGAATTCTTCGAAGGCCGCTTCTACATCTTCAGGGGGGATATCCCGGGCAGCGCACCAGTTGTTGAACATAGCCAACCCGTGGGAGAGCCTCTTGTCCCCCGTGAGAGCTTGAACCAAAGAGGCCCAGGCGGGGTGACGGGCGGCGTAGCCCTGATAGCCAGGATCGATGACGTCGGCGAGCCGGAGCTCCCGGCGAAAGCGGCTGAGTAGGTTCGCCCACGTTTTGGGGGTCATCCCATGGGCGGCAGGGCGGATCTTGACCAGCATCGTCCTGACGACTGGCGCTTCGGCCAAGACTTGGGCCGGCGACACGCCTGCCATGGCGCAGACCCGCTCCGTCGCGGATTTGCCGTTCCTGCGACCTTGCTCCGGCGTCTCGGCCGATTCAACGAGCTGACGCACGTCGTCGAGTGTTTTTTGATCGTTTTGATACTTCGCCATCGTTATTTTCCTTGTTGGTTCGGCCTTCATCTGTGTCAAATGATGTCAAATAGTGACTTTTGGGAAAGCTATCATAGAATAGATGGAACATGTTCTTGCGCTACGCCTTCCCGATAGTGCAGTAATGACTTGATTCTGGCGGTTATTCATTATTTTCCTCCAGTGCCGTCCTCCATCACCTCGGGCATAGGCGAGAGCTGGCGTCCAAACTCGACTTTCGCCACGAGCCGCGTACCGCCAACCTTGGTCGACGGGAGTTCGCCCGATGCTATCCAGCGCCGGACGGTTCTCACCGACACGCCGGCAAGGCGTGCGATGTCGCCGGCGCGGAGGTATTCCGTGCCGTCCGTCATGTCTGCTTCTCCGGAAGGGGGGAGGGCGGAGCGGGGCAATCGCCCTCGGGCGGCTGCTCAGCCCATTCGCAAGCGGCTTGCCGAGCAAGCAGGCGTACGATGCCGATCAGTGCCAGTGGCTCGCGACTGGCATCCTTCCGACGGTTTGGGCGAATGCGGTCCATCTTGCGAGGGGAGATGGACAGCGGGTTAGGCAGCTACAAAATGGGGAAATGATTTTAGTTTTGACGAGGGGCGTCCTTCGAAATATCGCGGACTCGCTCGTGCAACGACTTAAGGCTTAACGGCTCGCCCTCGGCGATCAGTGGCTTACTTGCGGCTTCCAAGAACCGAACGAATGGGCCGGTGGGTTTGCCTCGCTTCGGACCAGTGGAGATGACCGATACCCGGGGAGTCTTCCCAGTGATCTGCTTGTAAATCCCCATCATATCAGCGATCCAAATATTCAGGGCACGATCGCCATGACGGCCCTTAGGTACAGTAATTTCGCTCATTCGCACCGCATCGCTGGCCGCGTCGCAAGCGCGCCGTTCAAGTGTTTGAGCGGCATCGATAGTCTTAAAGATCTCTTCTAATCTTCCGATTTGCGCTGTTGCCTGTAAGACCTCGTCCTCACTTCCACCTTCGGTGGAGGCGAGAGCTTCTAGTAGGGCGAAATCCCCCGGGCCGTCAGATGCGTTCCGGTAATTGAAGACTTCGAGGTGCCAGAGAAGCCTTTGCGCAGCGTTGGTAATCTGCTTCATCCTTTTCTCGATCGCGGACGGCGTAGTGCGCTTGATCCTAGATTCCCGGCTGTTCAACCGGAACCACATTGCGGCGGCTTCAAAGCGTTTCTCGCGTAGCAAGACATGGACGAGGTCCTTGCCCGTTGCCGCAGCAATCCGTTCAAAATCCTGTTCAGAGTAAGTGGGCATATTCGCAAACGAGTGAGCGCCTGAAGGTATTTCAGTGTGAATCGGCGCAAAGAACAAGGTATCGAACGGGGAGACGAGCCATGGCCTGACCCCAGTCCCAAACATGGAACATCAGATCCTAATCTGAGGGTCGCAGCATTTTCAGAGTAAATTGGCTTGAGCCCAACAGGGGGCATCCTTAGCCTCGGGCGATGAGCAATCCCTTACGTTATTTCAACAGTTCGCCCGACGTGATCCGCCTCGCGGTGATGATGTACGTCCGCTATCCGCTGTCGCTGCGACAAGTCGAGGATCCTCAGACCAGCACCCTTCGCAGGCCCGCTCAGTTTTGTCTGACAATGCCGCCAAGGGTGCTCACCACCGCAATCGATCTCGATAACAATGCGGCCTCCCTCGATCTGGCGCTGGCGCTGGCGGTGGCGGAATATTTTGAGCTCAACGAAAGCGAGGCGAAGCAAATCGCCGCCGAAGTTGGCAGCGCCGTTGCGGGGGTGGCGCGTGCGCGCAGTAGAGCTTGGCCTTTCCCGCGCCGAAATCGACC
>JBBRVX010000261.1:0-6320 GCA_038246475.1 Thermomicrobiales bacterium
GGTGCTTCCCGCGGACATTGAAGAGCAGATTCGGCAGAAAGTCGAGAGCGGTCTATACGACGATCCTCCGGCGATGCTGCGGGCCGCCATCCGCCTGCTCGACACCCGCGACCGCCGGTTGCAGGAGTTGCGCGCATCGGTCGCGGAAGGGTTAGCGGCGATCGAGCGCGGCGAAGGGATCGTCCTGACGCCAGAGGTCATGCAGGAGATCGAGCGCGAAGCCGAGGAGCATGTACGATTGGGTCTCCCACCCAAGCCTGATGTCTGCCCGTAAACGCCAGATCGTTCTCTCCCCTGAGGCACGCGGTGATGTGCGTGACGTTCTGGTCTTCACCCGGTAGCAATGGGGAACGGCGCAGATGCGGGTCTACAACGAGCAGTTGTACGCTGCCTTTACTCGGCTGGCGCAATTTCCGGATCTTGGCAATATAAGGCCAGCGTTTGGCCTTGATGTCCGGGGTCATCGCGTAGGGCAGCACGTCGTTATCTATCAATCCTCGGATACGGACTTGTTGGTCGTTCGCATCCTGCACGTCCGACGTGACCTCGACATTGAGTTGGATTGATCGTGGCCGATCGCGCCCCTGATTGGCAACGCTCTGCGGCCTCCCAGGCGACAACGCCTCGTTCGGGTAGGTTCAGCCCTGCCGGTGGAACAAGCTGCGAACGCGGATGAAGGAAGAGCGGCAGAACGTCTGGGGCCGCTCCGCGTGCGTGGAGCGGCCCCGGATGCTGAAGAACGAACCGAGAGGCTACTCGACGGTGAAGGGCATGATCATGCCGAGGGCGGCGTGCGGCGCCCCGGTGGCGGGGTCGGGCACAAAGCAGATGAGGAAATAGTCGCCCGCTTCCAGATCGAGCACGGCCCAGTTGGTGTAGCCCGGATTCATCGGGGCAATGCCGCCGATCAGCGCGAACGGCGGCCCGGACATCGCCCCGGCCTCGGGCGAGGCCGCGGATGCGGCGTCCGGCGTGGCCGCCGAGAGGCCCAGCATCGCCTGCACCTGGTCGAAGCTCACCCCGGGAGCTTGCTGCAAGACGATCATCTCGTGCAGCTGCTGGCCGACGTTGCGCCCTGCCCAGATCTGTGGCCCGGCGGAGACAGTCATGGGGGGCATCTCGACCCCGAAGGCGAAATCCACGAGGTCAATGGTGTGATCCGCGGAGGGCGCCGCAGCCGTGCCGATCGGTTCGGTGACTTCCAGCGGAGCCTTCATGCCCATCATGTAATGGGGCGTGCCGTCCGCGTCAGGGATGACGCAGATAACCATGTACTGCCCTGGTTCAAGGTCCACGATCGTGGTGGCCTGCAGGCCAGGGTCGACCTCTGGCCCGCCGAGGCTTTCCGACAGGCCAAGGATCGGACCGAAGTCGGGCTGGGTCAGCGCCGCTTCCAGATCGGCGAGCTGGGCGCCGTCGTTGAGACGCATGAACATGGCGTGATGACTCTCGTCGCCGTCGTTCCTCAGCGTCAGCCGGGTCAACCCGCCGGGGATGCTGGCTGGCAGCGCGAAGCTATGGTCGGCGGCGGTGATGACCACCTCTGGATAGTCTACGGTGGCCACCCGCGGGGTCGCATCCTGGGCGAAGGCGTGGCTCCTCGCCCCCACACCGAGGAGCACCGCGGCGCTGCCGATACCGGCGCCGCGCAAGGCGGTGCGACGATCGAACCGTGCCGCTAACCTGCCTGATTGCGTCGTGATCTGACAACGTTCCACCGGAAAAAGACTCCTTCGCTTCAAAAATAATCGCCTGGTCACCGCGACTCCGGTGTGCGGGCCCATTGCCGATCTTAACATGGCCAGAAACGGTCGAGGAACGCCTCGTCTGGCCCCGATTACCGGCGCCCGGCGATGTGGCGCCGTGCAGCGTGCGAGGGGAGAGACGCGATGCTCCGTACCCCGTTGGACGACCTGCTGGGGATCGAATGCCCCTCCGGCAGGAACTGGTTCGTGGCTGGTGTTGCCGAGGGTCTGCATCAGGCTCGAGCCGAGGAACGGTCCTGCGCCCTGCCCGTAAGCCGGGGCTGGCTTTCGCCAACAACGCGGTACCTGACGGGGATACCCCGCTGGGGATTCCGGGGAGATGCTGCCCGTC
This sequence comes from Thermomicrobiales bacterium, assembly GCA_038246475.1. Classification (GTDB taxonomy): domain Bacteria; phylum Chloroflexota; class Chloroflexia; order Thermomicrobiales; family UBA6265; genus JACCXM01. The sequence goes on from JBBRVX010000261.1 coordinate 2,098, forward strand.
CTGGCCTGCCCTCACCTCCTGCCCGCTTCCCAAAGGGCGCCCGGCCAGTGCGCTGAGGAGATGGGGCACACCCGGAAGATGACCGCCGCGCACAGCCGTCAACCGGATTCGGAGGAGGGCCACATTTGACGCGCCGCGGCCTCCTCGCCCCGCGTCAACCGCCTCGCGGCGTCAGGGTGAGGACATAGATGGCGGCCTCGTCCGGACCGATGTTGCGCAAGGCGCCGTCGGGACGTTTGGCGATGCTGCTCTCTTCGACCGCGCCCACATCGAAGGTCAGCGAGCCAGCAGGCGGCGCGGTAACTTCGGCCCCGGGCGGCAGCGTGGCCCGCACCAGCGTGAGGTCGACTGGTCCGGCTGGCAGCTCTGGCACGGGATACTGCTCATTGTGATCGATGCGCGACATCCCCTCTGGCAACCAGGCGCCATGGCCGGCAAAAAGCCCCCCGGCTACCAGCTCCACCGGGGCTGAAGCCAGATTGGCATACTCCACCGTCTGGTCAAATGGGAAGATGGCGGTATCGCCGGGGTGCAGCACGACGATCGCTCCGGGCGCCGCCTCGGCGCCGCTCACCATCCCCGGGGGCCCGGATGAACCGCGAACGAGCTGAAGCGGCCCATCGGCGGTGAGCTCAAGCTCACCGGAAATGACATGCTGCATCTGGAACCCCTTGATCTGGCCCTGGTATGAAGTGCGGATGCCGGGCTCGAGCGTGGTGCGCCAGACGAGAAAGTCGAGGTTGCCCGCGGCTGGAATGAGGCGAGCTGGCAGGGTTGCGGTAAAGACGGTCTGCAACGCTTCGTCAGTCGGTATCACCGGCGCGGGAGTGCTCGTGAACGGGACGGCGGCAGGCAGCAGGGCCATGTGATCGGTGTCGCGGAAAAGCGGGCGTGTCGCCAGGATGCCGAGACCCAGCGTCAGCAGCAGCAACAGGGCCGTAGCCAGGTGGAGGATGGCGGCGCGCAGAGGCCCGCGGACTACCGGCGAAGGAGGGGAGGCGGCTTGAGGACCCGCCAGCCACGCTGCCAGATTCCGATCCCACGCAACGGGATTGCCGCGGACGACGATGTTCAGATCGCGCGGGTACGACGCGGCATGTCCGTTCCGAGCGGGCGCTGCCTGGCGTGCGGCAAGCGTCTGCTCCATCGCCCTCGCCACCCGGAGCCGCGCGCGGTCGGGTGGTGCAGCGAGCGCCAAGGCATGGAGCCGGCGCAACGTCTCCGCCAAGTCTGGGGATATCCCGTCGTGACCGCTTGCCTGACCTGGCTGCCCCAAGGTGTTCCAGAATTGATTCAGGGCGTCATCCGGCTGCTGTTCGTCAGGCATCGTTCTCCCTACTCGTTGTGCGCGTGATACCCATCAGATCCCGCAGTTGCGCCACCGCGCGAGATTGCGCGGTACGCACCGCCCCCGCGGTCTTGCCGAGGATGGCGGCGATCTCCTTGTCGGTCAGGCCGGCGAAACGCAGCTCGCAGACGCGGCGGCGGTCCGATGGAAGGCGCCCCAGGAGGAGCCAGAGCCGCTGATGATCGTCGGCGGCGATGGCCAGCGCTTCCGGCGAGGGGGAGCGGTCGATGACCTCCGCCACCTCGATGAGCTGGCTATGGGGCTGTTGCGCGCGCCGTTGACCCCGCGTGATGACCTCGTTGTGGGCGATGCGAAAGAGCCAGGCGCGAAAAGAATCGCCGCGGTCCACAAAGCGGGGCAAGCCGGCCATGGCCTTGACGAAGATCTGCTGGGTGGCGTCGGCGGCGTCGTCCCAATCACCAAGGCAATAGAAGGTGTAGCGCAGGAGATCATCCCGATAGCGCTCGTAGAGCGGGGCGAAAGCGGCGCGGTCGAGGCGCGTGGCGGCCACGAGCTCGGCGTCGCTCCGCGCGGCATCGCGCGACGGGGAGTTCGCGATCGATTGGGATGAGGTTGCGTGCATACCCGTGCTCCGGTGCTGCCACATCGTACCCCTTCACGAGAAAGAACCGGGGCCGGGCAAATCTGTTACAGGAGCCAGCGGGACGAGCGCTGGCGGGAGCCGAAGCGTGGAGTGTCGGCGCGGTCGATGCCGGACTTGTGCAGCGTGCGCAACCAACTCCCAGCGAAATTTCGGGAAATGCCAAGGTTTGCGGGGACGAGAGGGGGTACCGTTTGTCACGTCCCGGCGCGCTCAAGGGCGGCATCGCCGGGAATCGTGTATCGACGGTGTGGCGTGGTGGCCGGCTGGTAAAAGGCAGCGCGGACCTCGCCAGCCTCCCCGTTGTTCCATCCGGATCGCGCCCGGAACTACCGAAAAGGAGATGCTCCCAATGGTTCGCGTGTCATCGTTGCTTCAGCAGTCGGCGCTTATTGCTGTGCCATCAGTGCTTGTCATGGGCGGGATGCTCTGGTCCGCCACGGCTGGGGTCAACGCCCAGGCGACGGCCACCCCGGCCGCGATGGGCGTGGTCGAGGGCCCGGCGGATCTGGCGACCTGTGAGCCTTCGGAGCTGGGCATGCTGCCCGAGGGGACGGAGGCGGCTTCCATCTATGCGGTGGTGCCGGAGGAGTCCGAGGCGCGCTACCGCGTGCAGGAAGAGCTGGCCCAAGTCGGGGAGACGGAAGCGGTCGGCAAGACCCAGGCCATCATCGGCCAGATCGCCTTCGGCGAAGATGGATTGCCAGTACCCTGCTCCCGTTTCGATATCGATATGCGCACGCTGCAGAGCGATCAGGCCCGCCGCGATAACTACCTCTACAACAACACGCTGGAGGCGGAGACCTACCCGCTGGCGACCTTCGTGCTGCGCGATGTGGAGGGGCTGGACGCGCCGTTGACCGAGGGCGAAGAGACAGCAATCACCCTGATCGGCGATCTGACGCTGCGCGACACGACGAAGCTGGTCGCCTGGGACGCCACGGTGACACTCGACGGCGATACTCTGAGCGGAGCGGCGGCGACGGAGTTCGAGATGCCCGACTTTGCCATCGAGCCGCCGAGCGTGCCGGTCGTCCTTTCGCTGGATGAGACAATCCGGCTGGAGTTCGATGTGACCGCGCGGCCGAACGGCGGGTGATAGGGTGATAGGGTGATGGGTGACGGGGGGCGAGATCCGCTCGCGTCGTCCCGTTCGTTCTCCCTATGACCCTATGACCCTATGACCCTATGACCCTATGACCCTATGACCCTATGACCCTATGACCCTATGACCCCATCACCCCTTCCAGGAGCGGCACAACGATGGATGCAAACAGGCGACAACGCAGGACCCTGATTATTGCGGCGGTGGTGCTGGTGCCGCTGCTGATCCTAGTGGCGGTAGGGCTCTCGGTGGGCGGGTCGGCGGGGATGCTGCCCTGGCAGCCGGAACCGACCCGCATCCCCATCACCCCCTTCGCCGACCTGCCGAGTAGCGACGCGAGCAGGTGATGGGGTCATGGGGTGATAGGGTGATAGGGAGAGGTGGCTGTCCGACCTTCGTCTTCCCTATGACCCCATGACCCCATCACCCTCGTCCTACACGTCCGGCGAGTCGCACTCCGGAACGCAGACCTGACCGCAGGCGCCGGAGTTCGCGGCCTGGCAGACGTAGTGAAAGCCGGCCAACTCGCGGCAGTCGCTGGTGCTCGTGCAGGGGTGCAGCCCGGCGCAGGTCTCCAGAAACTCGATGCAAACGTTGTTGCCTTCGACTGCCTTGTTGCAGGTGCAGGCCATGTCGCCGATGCCGCCGCAACGCGGGGCGTTGGGCGATGGGCGGCTGACCGGGCAGCGGTCGCGAGGCGTGGAGTTGCCGCCACTGCCATTGCCGCTGCCGCTTGACGTGTTCCCGCCATTCCCTTTCTTGCCCTTCTTCCGCTTCTTCGCGCCAGCATCGCCGGCGCCGAGAAGGGCGAGGCTGCCCGCGCCGAACGCGGCGGCAGAGAGGAAGCGAAGCGCGTCGCGGCGGGTCGAGGTAGCGGCCAGCGATGTCGTGAGGCGATCGAATCGTGTGGTGTCCATGATGTCCCCCTGGTAATTGTCCGTGCCCGTCCGGGTCAACCCCGGTTCGATGCATTCACGGTAAGGGGAGGCGCGGCCAAACCCTGCCGCACGCGGCACGAGCCCCCTGTGTTTCGCGGCACAGGCTGCAGCTCATACGGAATCCGGTTGATGACGTCCTGTATCGGCGGGGAGCCGGATTCGTCCCCCCTCTCCGCACCGCAGTGGGCCGGGTACCCACGGAGTGGGTAGCGGGGCAGGGGGTGAGGGAAC
>JBBRVX010000262.1:0-6229 GCA_038246475.1 Thermomicrobiales bacterium
TCAGCGTGATCATCGGCAAGCCGAGAATGAAGACGATCGTCGTGGCGGAAACGATGAAACCGATGGCCCGGTTGCGCCAGACCGAATCTTGAAACAGCTCGCGGGCTCCGGTCATGCAGTTGGCCATGATCAGCGCGGCGCCCGAGGCGGCAACGAGTCTGCCCACGGCCAGCACGGCAAACGAAGGGGCGAACGCGGCGATGATAACCCCCACGATGATGAGTGTGCTCTGCATCTGAAACCAGGTCCGGCGATTCCAGCGGTCCATCCAGGGCGTTGCGACGAGCGAAAACCCGAATCCGACCAGGGAGCCAATGGTGGCGAGTTGCCCGGTGGCGGCCGGAGGCGTCCCAAACTCCGCTCCAATGCGCGGCAGCAACGGGCTGAGCGATGCCGATTGGAGCAGATTGACGGCCGCGGCTAGACAGAAAAGCGCCAGCCCGAACCAGGTCTGGGCCGAGTACCGATGTGCCGCTGCCACTTGGTCCCCAAACGCGTGCGAGTGGTCCTGTCGCTGCCGCGACCATTCTACGCCCTGTCAAGGATGGACCGAGACTCCCCCGTACTCACGCCTCTCTCGCGATCGATCGACGACTTCGCTTCGGCGTGAGCGACCGTTCCCCTCGCACGCCAAGCCAGAGCGCGAGTATGGCCACGGGAGCCATTAGACCGAGCGCGCGATATGCCGTCTCAAAGCTGCCAGATGCAGCCAGCGCCGTGCCAGCGATGAAGGGGCCGATCGCGTTGCCAATGCCGATGCTCGCCGATGCCACGGACATGACCGCCCCCGGATGGGTGCGTTCGCCCTGGAGCAGGAGGGCGTTCGCGGCAATGTACGCCGACGCCGTGCCGTTCAACACGATCACCGCGGCCACAAACGCGGCGGGGATCGAGGTGATGAGAATCCCGGTCAGGAGCAGGGCAGCGCCCACCAGGGCAAGCATTACATAAAGCACATGGATCGGATCGAAGCGGCGCAGGAGCGGCGGGGTCAGGTTGTTGGCGATCAGCTCGGTGACGCCGCTGAGGAAGAAGAGCGTGCTCAGCACCGTCGCGGACGCCGCGAATACATCGATGGTGTACGCGCCGAAGTAGACCAGCCAGCCACTATAGATGCCCAGATTGAGTCCGAGGAGCACCATCAGGCCACGTGTCCGGCCGTCGCCCAACACCGCCCGAAACGAGGCGAGAATGCTGCCGCCGCTCTTCAAGGCAGCCTGAACGGCCGGGGATCCCGATGGCAACGCGAACGTGCCGGCCAGCAACAGCAGCACCAGAACCGCCGTCGAGGCCATCGCGACCCGCCATCCGAAACGCGCCTCGAACTGGGTGATCAGGGGCAGCCCGACCGCGAAGGCGACCGTCGTTGCCGAAACGATGATGCCGATGGCCCGGTTGCGCCAGACCGTATCGGTAAAGAGCTCGCGCGCGCCGGTCATGCAGTTGGCCATGATCACCGCGCCCCCAAACGCGGCCAGCGCACGGCCGGCCATCAGCCAGCCAAAGGATGGCGCGGCGGCCGAGACGAGGATGGCGGCCAGGACGACGCTGCCTTCGATCCGTAGCCAGGAGCGACGGCTCCAGCGATCCATCCAGGGCGTCGCCGCCAATGACGACACGACGGCCACCAGAGCGCTCACCGTGGCGAGTTGCCCGGTAGTGGCATCCGAGGCGCCGAATTCCTCGCCGATGGGGCGGAGCAGTGGGCTGAGGACCGCCAGATTGAGCAGCGTCACCGCCGCGCCGAGACTGAGCACCGTCAGCCCGATCCAGGTGCGCGTGCTGTACCTACTGCCCGTTACCACGATTGCCCCTTGCCCCGCCTGAAGAATGCCCGGCTCAAACCGGGCAATCATACGGTGCGCGCGGTTTCCATCGATGAACGGGTGGCCGCCTCCATGTCGCTTCTGGTCAGGTTGCCGAATGTGGCAGAGCATGCCCCGGAAGAGCGTCCAAAGAGAGCGCACGCGAACGCGATTGTGCGGAACAGCGCCGTGGACGAGTGCTGCCCCTGCCTCACCGCGGGGGCAGCAAACCGCTCAGGAGTGGATATAAACTGGCGTGCCCAACTCGGCCCAATCCCACAAGAAGCGAGAGTCATCAAGCAGAAGATTGATGCAACCGTGGCTGCCTGGCCGCCCGATGGTTTCCTTGGTCCGCCACCAGGCGAAGTGCAGCGCGTGCCCGCGATCGGTGAAATACTGGGTGAAGAGCACATCGTCGAGACGGTAGTGATTCTCGGCCCCGATTGCGCCGGAGGTCATCGTTTCGTTCGCGACGCGATTCAGGATGGTATAGAAGCCAGGGGGTGTTTCCCAACCCGCCATGCCGGTGGTGACCTCGACCGTGCGCAGCGGCGTCGTGCCATCGTAGGCGGTCAGCAGTTGCTGGATGAGGCTGATGTCAATCCACTTTCCCCAGGTGGGGGCGTCGGAGGGAATCGCCGTGGGCAGGACGGGGGCGTTGCGGCCGATGTTTCGCGAATAGGCATAGCGGCCTTCACCAACCTTCGCCCACAGATCGGCGGCTTCGAACACTTCTTCACCCTTGAGCCACGCGGTTACGGTCACCGGGTCGCCAAAGTCGAGCGTTTCGACAATTGACGCTTTGGTCGTTGGCTCGCGCCGGATGTTGGTCTCCTCCAGCGTGGCGCCCTGCCAGACTGATGGATCCCAGTCGGCAAGCTGCAGCTGCGGCAAGGGTGGCCGCTCGGAGAGAAAGCTCGACGAGACCCAGCCGGAAAGGCTATTGGCATAGCCCGGCGCCCATTCTCCGCTGGAACCGGCGGCGGCGATGAACTCCGTATTGTTGGGGAGCACGGCCACCATCGACGCGTCCATGCTCGGCGCCGACCGCAGCCGCAAGCCATCGTCGGCCTGGACCAGAAACGTGTTCCCCCCAGTAGGAGGCGCCGGCTGAAACGCGGGGTCGCTCAGGAGACCCGCTTGCTCCGCCAGACTCCGACCCATCGGGCGCAGGCTGATGATGCCGATCCGATTTTCCAGCACGGCATTCTCGAACACCTGGATCTGGACACCCGGCGACCCGGGCTCGTCGAATGCTTCGGACACCGGGGGACCGAGGAGGGAAGCTCCCCCATGCGCATTCCAGAACGAGGCGAAGGGCTCGCTCAGGGTATGGCTGGTTTCGGGGAAGAACTGACACGCCGCGCTGGAACAACCCATCACCGGTTCTCGTGCAGTTCCGGCACTCATTTCGGCCCAGACCGACTTGCCAAGCGGCTGGCCACGCACATCGAATGGCGCCGGCTGTGCGGGGTCATAGAGCAGCACGATGTTCTCAAAGGTCTGCAACACGCCGCCCGCGCCAGATGCATACCGTTCCTCGGAGAGTGGCGCGCCAAAAACCGCTTCGCCCCCTCCCTGCTCCCAGCGAGAGCGGAACGGCTCGGCCAGATTGTGACCCGTTGGGGCAAAGTAGAGTGAGCCAGCGCCGGGCGCTGGCGCCGTCGCCACCGGCGCGGTCTCCTGGAACGCATCGGGCATTCCGTCCTGGGGGGCGATTGTCGGCGGCACGGTCTCTTGCGCGGAGGCGTTGGAGCCCATGGAGCCGGGCGCCGTCAGGCTCGCGACCCCCGCCGCCGCAAACGCGAGCAGCTTCCGGCGCGCCACGCGAACCATCATCGAATTCTGTAGGTTTCCGCTTCGCATCATGTGAATGACTCCCGAGATCACGCTCCACGCCGTAATGGCATGGCCGCGATCGACCTATGGCGCGGGATCGATGAGCAAATCTTGGCGGGAGGATGACACTATACGACCCTGACTCCCGAACGGTCGAGATGTGCCCGCCAGACACCCTACCCGACAGGAGATACGCCGAACTTTGCCGCCCAGTTCATTTTGGCAAGCCAAGCACGGTGGACCGTGCACAACCGTGCTCGGCCGCCCTCGAAACGCTCCTGCTAGTCTCAGTAGCTGGACAGGGATTTCTGGATCAGCCTTGAGAGCCAACGCGGAGGTAGGGGCGACGCCTGCGTCGCCCGCGGCGCGGAGATCTTAGTCTCGCAGCGCGTGGAACTCGTCGGCGTCCACGGAGTGGGAGCGGCGGCTGAGCGCCAGGATGATGGCCAGCCCAACAGCGGCTTCGGCGGCCGCCACGGCGATGGTGAAGAGCGCGAATCCCTCGCCGAACATCGTGTTCGTCTCTCGCGCGAAGGCGATCAGGCTCAAATTGACCGAGTTCATCATGAGCTCGACGCACATGAACATGATGAGCAGGTTGCGCCGGACAAGCACCCCCATCAGCCCGATGACGAAGAGCGCCGCGCTCAGGAACAGAAAGTGGTTCGTGGTCAACTCGGCCATGCGTACGCCGTTCTCCCTACCCGTCAGTTTCGCGTGATCTTGACCGTACTTTGCCGCGTATCTGCCCGGCCCCCGGTGTAAAGCTCGGGATCGTTGACGAGAATGATTTCCCTCGTGGCTTCGAGCGCCGCAGTCGCCCGTTCATCGGCAAGCGTTCGCGGCGCGGCCAAGGCTGGGCCTTCCGGCAGCGCCATATCCGTGCCGCGGGGGTGACCAAGCGAAATGGTGCCAAGCCGCTCCCCCAGCCGCTCTGGCAGCGCCAGCACGATCGCGCCGGCGACGCCGACCAGGAGCACCAGGGAAATAATCTCAAACGGAAGGAGGTATTGCGTGAAGAGGAGGTTCCCTACCGCCTGGGTGCTGCCGCCCACAAACGCGATGTTTTCCGGTGAGGCATTGCCCAGGCCTCCGACCATCGCCCGGTTGGCAATCGCGGCCCCAACCTCGAGGAAAAGGATTACCCCCAGGAGGGGACCAACGATGCGCTGGATCGGGTGTCCGCCTCCGCGCTGAGGCAGCGCTTGCGGATCGACCAGCATGAGCAGAAAGAGCATCAGCACGAGCGCAGCGCCCGCGTAGACGATCACCTGCGCCGCGGCGAGGAACTCGGCGCCGAGCATCACGAAAATGCCCGCGGTGTTGAACAGCGTCAACACCAGGAAGATGGCGGAGTGGACCGGATTTCTGGCGGCGACGATGCCCGCCGCCGCCAGCAGGGAGATCGCTGCCAACAGGTAGAAGAAGATCACGTTCCAGGACATTGGGCGGCTCCTCCCTCGTTTGGCCTTAGAAGCTCAGCTGGCCTTGGCCGATGAGCCGGATCAACGCGGTGATGAGAATGTTGACCAGCACCAGGGGGAGCAGAACCTTCCAGGCGATGCCCATCAACTGATCGTACCGGAAGCGAGGCAGCGTGCCCCGCAACCAGATGTAGAAGAAGAGGAAGACGATCACCTTCAGCAGGAGCCAGAGAATGCCGATGCCCCAGAAGCGATCCGCGCCCGGCCCATCAATCCCGCCCAGAAACATCGTCGCCGCAAACAGGGAGACGACGATCATGTTGATGTATTCACCGAGGAAGTAGAACGAAAAGCGAAACGCCGAATACTCGGTGTGAAATCCGGAGACGAGCTCCGTCTCCGCTTCCGGCAGGTCGAATGGCGCCCGGTTCGTCTCGGCCACGGCAGCCAGAAAGAAGATCACGAAGGCCAGCGGCTGGGAGAGGATGTACCAGTTCGGCAGCGTGAAGGTGAGGGGACCAACAGCGAACGTGAGCACCCGCATCTGGTCTTCCATGATGGTGCGGATGCTGAGCGAGGAGGAGATCAGGAAGATGCCGACGAGCGACAAGCCGAGAATGATTTCGTAGGAGATCACCTGGGCCGCCGAGCGGAGCCCGCCCAGCAGCGAGTAGCGGTTCGCCGACGCGTAGCCGCCCAGAATGATCCCGTAGACGCCGAGCGAGCCGAATGCCAGCAGGAAGAGCGCGCCCACATTCAGGTCGGTGATCCACAGATTGATCGACTGGCCGAAGATGTTGATGGTGATATTGCCGAACGGGATGACCGCGACCCGCGTGATGGCGACCACAAAGACGATCAACGGGGCGAAGAAGAAGACGATCTTGTCGGCGTTGGCCGGGATCAGATCTTCCTTGCCCAGCAGCTTCACGCCGTCGGCCAGCGGCTGCAAGAGCCCCTTCCAACCAACGCGGTTCGGCCCCACGCGATCCTGCATCGCGGCCAGCACCTTGCGCTCATACCAGGTCATGTAGGCCATGCCGACAAGAAGGACGTTCATGAAGATGAACGCCACGATGAATGTCAGCCAGATTGGCTGCTCCATATGAGCGCCTTACTCCTGCTGTCTACCGTCTACCTACACAAAATCGGGCCGCGGCA
>JBBRVX010000263.1:0-6218 GCA_038246475.1 Thermomicrobiales bacterium
CGCCCCGACGCGCCAAAGCCGGCGATCTCCTGCTCGACCACCAGCACGTCCAATGACGGGTCGCGCTCCAGCAGTTTGTAGGCCGTCCAGAGCCCACTGAAACCCGCGCCGACGATGGCCACATCGACTTCGGTCGAGCCGTCCAGGGGTGGACGGGGGGTGAGGTCATCGCCGGAGTTTTCCAGCCAGAAGCTGTATGCGGCGTAGTTCTTGGTCAACGCTCGATCCTTCTCCAGCCAGGCGCTCCGGAGGCCGCGCGATCCCCTCCCATCGACACGTGAGCATAGAGCCCGGCGGGCAAACGCGTCGTGCTGCATGGCTACGGATCGCGCCGCGGACAAGACCAGGGATCGGGGGAAGGAGCGGAAACGCAAGGCGGGTGGCGCCATGGCGCCACCCGCCTTCTCTCATGCACTGCTCAGCGCTCCCTACGGCGCTGGAACGCAGGTGCCCGGGGTGTTGGGCGTGCCAGGATCGTTCTGGCTGCAGACGAAGGAGCGCACGCCGGCCGAGCCGATGCAGCACTTGGGGGCCAGGGCGTCGCCGTCGATGTTGACGCCGCCACAGGGAGCGCCTTCGCCACCGCAGCAGACGGTGTCGGAGCTGCTGGCATCCTGCGGCACCTCGCAGATGCGCTTTGTCTTCTTGGTGCAGCATTGCTTATCGCTCGAGCAGGGCGCGCCGGATGCCCTTGGTTTGCAGCGCTTCTTCTTTTTCTTGGCGTCGGTCGCGCTCAGCCCAGCCGCCATGGCCAGCCCGCCGCCGCCGGCGCCGGCCAGCAGCTGAAGAACGCCGCGGCGGGAGGCGCCGCTTCCCAACGAGGTTACGAGCCGATCGAATCTGGTGTGTTCCATGATGCCCTGCTCCTTTGTGCACCGGGCGATGGCCTCGCCCTCCGCGCCAGGCGCCGCAACGGCCCTGACCGCGACATCATGCCAGTTCCCACCGCGCCGCGCATCCTCAGAATTATGTAGATCGTTGGCAAGAATGCCCAACGGGCTATCGGCTATCGGCTATCGGCTATCGGCTATGAGCTCGTCTTCTCTCTCGACTTACCGTCTCGCCGTCTTGCCGTCTTGCCGTCTCGCCGTCTCGCCGTCTCCCGTTCAGCAGGCCGGCGTGCCCACGCAGTTGACCGGCGTGTTTCCGGTCACGCTGCTGCCGTCGAGGAGCTGGACCGAGGCGCCGGCGTTGTGGATGCCGCCCGCGACCGGGTCGTCCGGGCCGCCGCCACTGCCGGAGGCGGTGTTTCCGGTGATCGCGCTGTTTGACCGGAGCGTCAGCACGCTGCTCAGCCCGTTGTAGATGCCGCCGCCACGCTCGGCCGAGCTGCCGGTGATGCGGGTGTTGATGAGGGTGATTTGGCTACGGTCGCTGTTGATCGCGCCGCCTGGGCCAGAGCTCTGATGGTCAGAGAGAAGCACGTCCTCCAGCCTGAGCGTCACGCGATACGCCTTGATGCCCGCCCCGTTTACCGCCTGGCCGCCGGTGATGGTGAAACCGCGCATCTCGATTAATCCTGTGATGTCGAGCACGCTGCCCCGATCCTGGCCATCCAGGATCGTGCCGCCTGCTCCAGAGCCGGCGCCGATCAGCGACACGTCCTTGGTGAAGACGGCGTTCGTCGGGTATCTCCCCGGGCAGACCCGGATCGTCGCTCCCATATTGGCCGCGGTGACGGCGTCTTGCAGCGAGGTGAAGGCGCAGTCTCCCAGACAGACGTCGCAGGCGTTGCACGTGCCATCGGCAAAGCATTGCTGGCCGGCGCCACATGATGTTCCAACCAGCTTCGGCTTGCACTTGCCCTTCACGCATGTCCGGCAGGGGCCGCACGCCTTGCACTTCTTCTTTCTCTTCTTTTTGCCCCAGACGCGCTCTCCCCCACCCAGACCAGCCAACCCCAGCACGCCGGAGGCTCCCCATGCCAGCAGGCGGCGGCGGGGCGAAGTGGCGACGAGGACGCGGGCCAGACGATCGAAGCGCGAGGCATCCATCGCAATCTCTCCCAGGCAAGGATTGGGCAGCGTTCACCATCATCCATGGTGGCGCATGGCGTAGCAGATGCCTATCCGTAGAAGTACGTATCTTGAGACGGCCAGACGGCCAGAACGTGCAGGCCGCGGAAGCCGCGGGAATCTCAACGCGGCAGCTCGTCGACCGCAACGCGGTGGCCTTCTTTGCTCTGCGCGAGCCGCTCGCGCTCTCCTTTGACGACTTCATGCGGACGAGCGCCGATCCGCGTCAGGCGGACGGAGTCCGCACGTTGTGGCGAGCCTGTGACCGCGCCGGAGACATCTACCGGCGCGCCTATCGCGGGCTCTACTGCATCGGCTGCGAACGTTTCCACGCCGAAAATGAGCTCGTGCACGGCCTGTGCCCGATTTACCAAACGCGCCCAGAGCTGGTCGAGGAGGCGAACTCTTTCTTCCGGCTGTCGCGTTATGGGGAGCAACTGCGCACGCTCATCACGTCCGGAGGTCTGCGCATCGAGCCGGAAACGCGGCGCAACGAGGTGCTGAGCTTTCTCGCTCAGAGATTGGAAGATTTCAGCATCTCGCGCTCCCAGGCACGCGCTCGTGGGTGGGGTATTGCCGTGCCCGACGACCCGTCGCAGGTGATGTACGTCTGGTTCGACGCGCTCGGCAACTACATCACCGCGCTGGACCACGCGTACGACGGGAGCCTTTACCAGCAGTACTGGCTGGAGAACCCGAACCGTATCCATGTCGTCGGCAAGGACATCCTGCGTTTTCACGCCATCTACTGGCCGGCGATGCTCCTCTCCGCCGGCGAGCCACCACCGACGCGCATCGACGTTCATGAGTTCCTGACGATCGATGGCCTGAAGATCAGCAAGTCCCTGGGCAACGTTGTCGATCCCGTGGCGCTCGCGGAACGGTTCGGGACAGACGCGCTCCGTTACTGGTTGTTGCGCGAGATGCCGCGCATCGAGGATGGCGACTTCTCGATCAAGCGGCTGGTGCGGCGCTACGACGCCGATCTCGCCAACGACCTGGGCAACCTGCTGAACCGCACGGTGAGCATGATCGCGCGCTACCGCGGCGGGTCGATTCCCGCGCCGGGTCCGTCGCACGCCACCGACCAGGAGCTACAGAGAATCGCGGCGCGCTTGCCTGACGAGATGCACGGCGCGCTGGACGCGTTCGACTTCCGCACCGCATTAGCCGCCGCCTGGAAGCTGGTGACGCGGGCCAATGGTTACGTAGAAATGAATGCGCCGTGGGTACTGGCGAGGCAGGAACGAGAGGGCGACGAACACGCAAGGCAGCGGCTTGATACGGTGCTCTACGCATTGGCCGAAAGCCCGCGGCTAATCTCTTACCATCTCACGCCGTACATCCCGGCGGGAGCCGCAAAGATCAGAATGCAGTTGGGAATCAACCCCACCGATGCTTTGTCCTATGAGGAGGCCACGAAGTGGGGTCGTCTCGTCCCAAATACACGCGTCGCCCCAGCGCAGCCGGTTTTCCCTGGAGCCTGATATGGACGTTCGGCCAGGAGCGGGATAAGGCGATGGAGCGGCAAGCAGGCCAAGGCGAGGACAAGCAGCCCCACGACGGTGGCGGGCAAGCGCTCGCCCCCCCCGTTAACCGGCAGAAACGCGCCACCCAGGCGAAGGAGCGATCCACTCCCCAGCGCCGGGGCAGCAGCGGGCTTGCGTCTCCATCCCCCACGCCGACCAAGTTCATAACAGGCTCCAAGGTGGATTTCCAAGGATGGCCCTGATCGCTCCCTTGGCGAGGTAAACCGGCTCGCTACCGCCCCCATCGAACGCCCGTCTGCTGCCAGCGTAAACCTGACGGCGGACGGGCGTTGCCTGATTGCGGTCGGTAGGCCACTGTCTGCCACTCCGGGATGCTCTGCCCAGGGCGTCGAAAGCAGTGTCGAATGTGAACGGCGCCAAGCGACTAGTCCATGGTTGGCCCTTCTAAAGCCGAGGATGGCCAATGGCCGCTGGCGATGAACGTCACGCGCCACTGTCCGAATCTGGAAGGCCAGGCTGAGCTGGAACGGAGAGATAGCTATGACGCATTCCTCGCAAGATGCCGACCCCAGCGGCCGCACACGGGAGCCAGTCGCTCAAAAGGCACTGCTGACCGGTGATCCGCGGCCAGCGCCAACGTGGGCAGAGGCCCGTCAGCACCTCGCGGAGGCCACGACCTACTGGGTGGCGACGGTCCGGCCGGAAGGCCAACCGCACGTCATGCCGGTGCTGGCGCTCTGGTTGGATGGCTTCCTCTACTTTGTGGCAAACGGCGAGACTCGCAAGGCCAGGAATCTCGCCGGCAACGCGGCCTGCGTGATCACGACCTCAGATCACGCGCTTGATCTGGCGGTCGAAGGCAGCGCGTCGATCATGCGCGACGACGCGACGCTGCAGCGCGTGGCCGAAGCCTACGAGGCAAAGTACGGCTGGGTTGTCACTGTCCGTGCCGGCGCTCTGCACGGTGCAGGGGCGCCGACCGCCGGGCCATCCCCGTATGACGTCTATGAAGTCTCCTTCGCAACGCTTTTTGCCTTTGGCACAACCGAGTCGTTTGGCGCCATGCGCTGGCGCTTTCAGGAGGTGTAGCATGCCCAGAACCCTGACCGAACGCGAGCGAGAAGAGTTCCTCGCCGAGCCACGTGTCGCCGTGCTCAGCGTCGCAAGCGACGATGGCCGGCCACCTTTAACCGTCCCGGTCTGGTACGCGTACCAACCGGGAGGAGATGTCACCTTCTTCACCGGGACAATGGGGCGGAAGGTGCGCAAGACCCGCTTGATCCGCGATGCGGGCGTCGTGAGTCTCTGCGTGCAGCGCCCCGAGTTCCCCTACAAGTACGTCACCGTCGAAGGCCGGGTCATCCAAACCGACCGGTCGCCAACCGCGGATCAGGTCCTGGCGATCGTGCGCCGCTACCTGCCGGAAGAAATGGCCCAGGGGTTCGCCGCGGCAGAGCTCGTCAATCCCGCTTTCGAATCCCAGTTTGTGCTTTTCACCGTGCGGCCGGAGCGCTGGCTCTCCTTCGACTTTGGTGACGAAGAAGCGTAGGCGCTGGCCCGTTTGATGAACGCCTTGCGGCCGCGGAAACGGCGGCAGGCAACGATGAAGGAGATGATGCGATGGATTCCAGAAACCTACCCACGGTAGCCAATGGATCGGCCGGAAAAGGGAGTGGAACAATGGCCGAGACATTCGCCGGCAAAGGTCTCCCGATTGAGCGCATCGGCCGCTTGGTCGCCCTGGCAGGGATCGTTATCCCGTTGCTCTTGATTGGCGGATTGAAGTTCACCCAATACGAAATCCAGGGGCTCGTGCCCTTGATCAGCGGCACGCCCTGGCTGGCCTGGATGTACCCGCTTTTCGGTCAGGCCGGAACGTCCTATCTCCTCGGCGTCGTCGAGATCGTCACGGCGTTGTTGCTCATCGCGTCGCCCTGGTCGCCCCGCGCCGGGGTGGCCGGCGGGGCCTTGGCCGCGCTCATCTTTCTGACGACATCGTCGATGCTGCTCGCTCTGCCGGTCTGGGAGGCGAGCCTGGGCGGCTTCCCGGCGTTGAACGGGGGCGGACAGTTCCTGATCAAGGACATCGCGCTGCTCGGCATCGCGCTCACCGTCCTGGGTGGGAGCCTGGGCAGGTTGCGCGGCGACGAAACAACGACGCGGCAGGTGATCGGGGGTGGAATCACCGCGTGAGGCGGCCACCTCAAACGATCGAACATCGACGCGACACCGTGAACGGCCATCGTACAGCGACCGGGCTACCACGATGGAGAAAACAGGATGAATGCGGAACAGGGCAAGCCAGAAAGCGACCTACCGGCAGGGATCGGCAGCCCTGCCCGGCGAGCCCTTGCCGCTGCCGGCTACGTGCGCCTGGACCAGCTCACGGCGGTGACTGAGGCCGAGCTTCTGGCCATGCATGGGGTGGGCCCGAAAGCGATTTCAGTCATCCGTCAGGTTCTCGCTGATCGACGTCAGACGTTCGCCAAAGACACGTGATGCATTCGTGCGCGCTTCGAGACGCGCGATTATGGAAAAGGGCAATTGCCCCTGCCGCGGTAGGCTGAATGTCGAGTAGTGGGTCAGTTTCGCATCAAGATTTTGTCGTCCAGCAGCGCGGCGATCGCGGCCAGTTGCGCCCGGTCACGGGGGCGCTTCGTGACGGAGGCGTTCTGGCATGGCTCAGGAGCATGACGAGGAATGGCACGATGAA